>DASSRQ010000320.1:0-9221 GCA_035701665.1 Vulcanimicrobiaceae bacterium | reverse complement strand
ATCGTCTGCCGGACGCGGTTCATCGTGACCGCGGCACTGACGCCGTGGCCCGCAACGTCACCCAGCGAAAACAGCATGCGGCCGTCCGGAAACTCGACCGCGTCGTACCAATCGCCGCCGACGCGTGCTTGAATGCCCGCCGGCACGTAGACTGCGCCCAGGTCCGCGCCGTCGACATCCGGCAGACGCGCGGGCGCCAGCGCACGCTGCAAGCCGTCCGTTACGCGGCGGTCCATTTCGTAGCGGCGGTTGCGCCGGTAGACGAACGCGACGATGCATGCTATGCACACTGCGATCGGCAGCGCAAAAAACACTGCGCGGTTTGCCAACTCGAGCGACGATCTATCGCTGCGGTCGGCGGCAAGGTTCAAATCCGCGTAGATGTTTTCATCGAGCCGGCGGAACCGGTCGACGAGCGCTTTGCCCCGAAGCTGCACAGTGACGAGCGCCGGGTCGCGGATGGCGGGCTCGGCTACGGTCCGAAGCCACTCGGCATTGAGACGCGCTTGTTCGCGCGCGCCCTGCGCCGGAAGATGCAGATCTTCGAGCGCGATCTGCAGCGATGCGTTCAAGGCGGGGAAGCGCTCCCGTGCGGCAACGTACGGCTGCAGAAAAACGCGATTGCGCGTTAGCGCGTAGCCGCGCATGCCCGTTTCTTCGTCCAGCTGCGCCTTTAGTGCGTGTGAGCGATAATACTGCGCGATCCGCACCCGCTGCTGCAGCAGCGTATCGCGATCGACCGTCCCGCGCATCCACAGCAGCATCGCCACCAACGTAGCAAAAACCGCCCCGGCTAAAAGGAACGGCAGCGAGGAGGCGCGGATCATCCGCGCCCCTTTGCTAACCGGCCGGGTAGAACCCTCAGTCGTCCGGTTCCTGACAGTTATATCTCGCCCGTCGTTGCCCGGCCTGAAGGCGAGCCTTCAAAGTGCAGTTTACTGCGGAACTCGCGCACCGACTCGTTTAACTGCTGCGTCTGCGCCGGCTCGGCGTTGTCTTGAAGGTGTTTGAACGCCTTCGATTCTTCGTCGTCTATATGTTCGAGAACGGCCGCGTGCAGTTTTTTCACGCGCTTGGAAAACTCGGCGGTGGCGCCTTCTTTGAGCATCGTGTCGATCTCGAAGATGAGCGTGTCGGCTTCGGCTGTTTCGCCGTAAAGCTTTAACGATTCGCTTTTCTTGTTTGCCACCACGCGCAGAGCCGGATAGACGAGATTCTCTTCGACCGCGTTATGCACGGTCAAAATACCCTTGAGTTGCTCTAAGATGCTTGTAGCCTCGGTGCCCGTACTCGATTCGAGGCGCTCGAGGAGACCTTTGATTGTCTGATGTTCATTGATTAACTCTTGGACGGCGTCGCCCGTTGAAACATCGCTTCGCATAAAAGAATGTTTCCCAAAGACGAGGGCCAAAGCAGCCGACCATGCGGGCCGCATTAATCGTTGCGATTTTAACGTCCGGCATGGGCTTGCTGGACGGGTCGGCGACCAACGTGGTATTGCCGGTGCTCCAACACGATCTGCACGCCGACGCAAGTGCCGTGCAATGGGTTGTGCTCGGCTATACACTGTTTCTTTCGTCATTAATGCTGATCGGCGGCGCGTTGGGCGACCGTTTTGGGCGTAAGCGCACGCTCGGCGCGGGCGTCGCCGTCTTTTCTATCTCGTCGCTCGCCTGTGCGCTGGCCGTGTCGCCGTCGATGCTCGTGGCCGCTCGATGCATCCAAGGTATCGGCGGAGCGCTCATGGTGCCCGGAAGTTTGGCGCTCATTACCGCCGAGTATCCGCAAAACGAACGCGGCGCGGCAATTGGAACGTGGTCCGCGGCGATTGCGCTCGCGGCCGCTATCGGTCCGGTCTTCGGCGGGTGGCTCGCGCAGGCGTTTTCGTGGCGCGCGATCTTTGCGATCAATCTGCCGATCGCCGTCGTCGTCTTCGTCTTGCTTGCAACGCGCGTAAAAGAGAGCCGTAACCCCGGAAGCCGCCACCTGGATTGGCTCGGGGCCGGGCTCGTCACCGTCGCGCTCGGTGCGATCACGTTCGGATTGGATCGTATCCCGATCGACGGGCTGAAACTCTCGGGCGGTATTCCGCTCTTGATTGGCATCGCCGTGCTCTTCTGGTTCGTACGCGAAGAACGCCGCTCGCCCGAACCGATGGTGCCGCTGCACCTTTTCAAATCGGTGCAGTTCACGGCGGGAAACATTTACACGCTCGCGATGTATGCGGCAATCGGCGGCGTGATGTTCTTCGTACCGTTCGATCTGATCAACGTGCGCGGCTACACGCCGGCCGCCGTCGGCGGTGCGATGCTGCCGCTGATAACGATTATGACCTTATTTTCGCGGTACGCGGGAAAACTAGGAGAGCGGGTTGGTCCGCGTCTGCCGATGTCGCTCGGTGCGGCGGTTGCCGCCGTAGGTTTCGCGATGGCCGCCGTTCTCAACCCGCGCGGCAGTTATTGGACGTCGCTGTTTCCCGCGTTCGTGGTGATGGGCATCGGCATGACGACATTCGTAGCGCCGCTGACGACGGCGGTCATGAATAGCGTGGACGAACGCTTTGCCGGAGCTGCCTCCGGCGTGAACAACGCTATCGCTCGTGCCGCCGGTTTACTTGCGATCGCCGCCGGGAGTATTCTTGCCGTATTTAGCGGCAGCCGCAGCTACGGTGCGGGCGCGCCGCGCAGCGCGCTGGTGACGGGTGCTTTTCCGAATCCCGCTCCCGCGGCCGAGGTCGCGCGGCTGCACGCCGCATTCGCGCACGCGTTCATTTGGACGATGATCGCGTGCGCGCTCTGTGCGCTGTGCGCGTCGGCTCTCGCGCTGCTTATGGCCTCCGCGCCGCCGCGGCCATCCCGCGAAACGCCCAGTGGTAGCCCTCGAAGTTCTGTGCCGGCGTAAACAAGCTGAAATGACTGGCGTTCGGGAAGTACGTGATCTCGGGCACCATCCCAAGCCGCCGCAGCCGCGAATCGAGCCGCAAGACGCCGCGCTCGAGATGGAACGTATCGAGCGTACCGACCGCGATGTGCAGTTTGTGCTGCAGCGAGGGCGCTAACGCAACGTAGTTGCGCTCGATGATGCTCGCGATGTCGTAGTGCGCTTCCCAATAGGCGACCACCGCGGGATCGACTTTGCCGGTTTTATGATCGAAGAGCGGCACCGGTTTGCCGTTTGCGGCGCGCGGGCTGAAGACCGCATCGAACGAGCCGAATTGGCTTTCGTCGTAGCCTTCCGCATCCGAGCTGAGCACGAAGTCGCGCAGCGTCATGACGTTTTTCGTCCCCATACGCACGAGTTGCCACGGACGGCCGTAGCGATCGTAATACGCGTTATCGGGCGGCGATGCCAACAGATCCGGTCCGGTGAAATCGTGGAAATCCACCGGGTCCGGCGAGCTGCCCCACGCGCCGCCGAACACGTTCGGATACGTCACTTGCAGCCAAATCGACGCCCATCCGCCGGAAGAATGACCCCACAGAAAGCGCCGTTCAGGCCGGCGGTCCACGGAAAAACGCGATTCGATTGCCGGAATCAACTCCGCAACCAAGGCATGTCCCCACGGCCCATTCGTCGCCGAATCGGCAAACTGCGTGATGCCGGTACGGCCCGTCGAATCGGTGACGACGAAGATCGCCGTGAGTCCGTCGGCGACGGCCATGCTGCGTAAACGCTTTGCCATCCGGAAGCCGGACAGATACGATCCGCCGAATCCATTCTGCACGTAGACGATCGGATAGTTTTTGCGTGCGTCGTAGCCAGGCGGAAGAACGACGCTCGCGCGCAGATGAACCGCGTGTCCGTGAAATTTGCTGAGCGACGGGCTCACGATGTCGACAATCTTCACATCGCCGGTCGAAACGGGCGTCTTGCGCGGGACCTGACGGTCCAGCATCAGCGTTACCGTGGTCGTGCCCGAGACGTGCACGCGCTGCACGGGTCCCATGAGATCGCCGCCTCTGATGCCGTCGTAGGAATACATGTGATCGACGTCCAGTATCGCTTGCATGTCGTACGTTCCGGGCGCCAACTTCGCTAACGGCTGCGGGAACGACGTCGCCGACGCAGGCACCGCGATGCTCGAGCCGGCAGGCGCTGCGACGTCAAACCCGGCGATCGTAAAACCGCCGGCAACGAATCCGGGATCGAGGGCGTCGGGTTTCGCGCCGTGCGCCGGCTGAACGAAGATCAGCATCCGCCCGTTCAGCGGAACGCGGCTCACCGCTTTGCCCGTCACGACGCGCACCTTGTTCTGCGACGGCGCCGCAGCAAGCAAAACGAAAGCCGCAAGAACGGCAACGAGTCTGTTCATCCGCCAGGTGTACGCCCGGCGAGTGTGCAGCCCTTTAGTTGCGCATGGAGGCTGAGGCGGTAACGCGGTTCTGCAGCAGCGGGCCGACGGGCGCCGAGCTGTAGACGAACAAGCCGTTCGAAACGTACCGTTCCGCGCTGTCGTCGGACGGAACGTTATGCAGCGACACGTCCGTGTCGCCCGGAGAACGCGCGACCATCGTTACCGAACCGCCGGAGTCGAGCGCCATCGCATCCGTGACGCCGAGCTGCTGCAGCAATTTTCCGAACTCCGGACGCGTCATGCCGACGGAACGTTCCGGGTGACGTCCGTCGACCGCAACCATAATCAGCGATCGGTCTTCGAGCACGCCGAGCGCGTCGACCGGCCAGCGCACATCGCGTTCGTCCGGCGCCGGAGCGTGCGGATCTTCGTACCAGCGGCCGTCGCGCAGCAACAGCGGTCCGCCGCCGATACCGGCAATGGCGTGTTTGACCGGCGGATCGATCGCGTATTGCAGATGCACTTCGGAGCCGATCGCGGGCGTCTTCAAGCCTTTGACGTCCGGTCCGATGGCGACGCCGAAATCGAGCGGGGCCGGCGGCGCGTCCGTGTTTACCGCAGTAACGCGATAGCGATCGCCCCGCACGTACTGCAGCGACAGAAAACGCACGCCGGGCGCGGCAGGCAGCGACTGGCCGAAGTCGGGCGTGACGATCGTAACGTAGCCGAGCGGCCAATTATTGTATTGCGTGACCTTGAGCGTGCGCGCGCCGATCTGCAGCGACCCTTGCAGGTGGAACTCGGAGAAATGGACGTCGTTGTCGCGATCGACGATCAATGCTTGACGGTCGGTCGGACCGCGCATGAGCCGGCCGCGCATCATGAACATGCCTTGCGGCTGGTACGTGCGCGCAATATCGAAGTAATCGCCGTTAAGGCCGGCGACTGCGTGCGTGCGAACGCCCATGTCGCTGGTGCGCTCGCCCTTCGAGATCAAATGATTTCCCGAAAGGGCGGTGTCGAAGTGCAGCGTCGGCTCGTGCGGATCGATCGTCAAGAATTGCACGGCGCGCGGCGCGTCGTCGAGCAGCATTCCGTACTGCGCGTACGTGATGCCGGGAGCGGTCGTTTCGAGTTTGACGTAGCGCAGACGATCGGTCGGCGCAATCAAGTCGTATGCTCGCGCAAGGCCGCGCATCGCGCGCGACCCGACGCGCAGCGCATTGTTCCAATTGTGAACGTCGTGCGCTTCGCCCGCGATCTGGAGCGGCACGCGGTCGATGAAACCGCTCAAACCATGCGAAGCGAGTCCGTCGGGTGAAAAAAACGATCGTGCCGTGCACCGCGTGCAGCACGTGTGTGCCGTACGAGCCGTTCAAACCGCTGATGCCGATGGATCCCGAAGGACCGTCGTTCCAACTTACGTCGATATCGTGCGCGATGCCCGAATCCACCGTGACTTGTGAAGGCGGAAGAAGCGCGGCAAGCGGCGCTAGGGCGATCTGCGCGGCGCGTGCGTGCCCGGCGGCAAACGTAATGGGGCGCAAGTCGCCGTCCGTTCCCGCCGTGGCGGTGCCTTCGATATCCAGCGCCGGCGCGTTTTGCAGCGTTCCGTTAAACGCAGCGATCGTGAACGGCGCCGCGGCCGTGCCTTCGCGCGCAATGCGCATGGAGCCGTCGCGAACCTCGAGCGTTACTGCGGCCGGATTGCCGCCGGTCAGAACGCCTAACCCGGCTGCAAGCCGGCGCAGCTTGCGCAGCGTCTCGTGACCGAAGACGAGGTCGCCCGCCGGCTCGACCGCCAGCATGTGCGGACCCGCGACATCTTTGGAGATTCTCAGTTCCTTGACGCTGAACGTTCCGCTGCCGGCCGGCCCCGTAATGGTCACGTCCGTGAGATCGGTGGTGCCGTTGTCCTTATGCATTCCGCCGACGTGCAGCTGCGCGCCGCTCACGGCGTTGAACGAAAACTCCAGCATCGCGCGCTGAACGGGTCCCGAAAGAACGCCGAAAAGCAGCGCGAGCATGAAAAGCGCGCTAATGCCGACAACTGCACGGGGAATGGTCAAGAAAATCCTCGCTCTACTTGCGCTGGCCTGTTGTCCTCAGGTTGCACCGGGCGGACACAAGCCGTATGTCGCCGTGATCGTGTGGCACGACGTCGTGCCGGCAAAAGAAGTGTGGTTCGACACGACGGTTGACACGTTTCGCTCGCAACTCGAAAGTATCCGCAAAGGCGGATACCACGTGGTTACGCTCGAGGCACTGCGCCGCCACTTAGAGCGGGGCGGGCCGCTCCCCTCTCGTCCGCTCGTGTTAACTTTTGACGACGACGGCCACGGCATCTTCGAAAATGCTTACCCCTTGCTTGCCCGCTATCACTTTCCGGCGACCGTGTTCGTGCATACGAACTTCGTCGGGCGCACGACGCATAGCAAGCGGCACAACACTTGGGCACAGCTGCAAGCGATGTCGCACAGCGGGCTGATTACGATTCAAAGTCAGACCGCCAACCATCCGCCGGACCTGCGCGCCCTTTCCGACGGCGACGTGCGCCACGAACTGACGCTCTCGCGCAGCTCCCTTCAATATCATCTCGGAAGAAATCACGAGATCTACGCGCTCGTCTATCCGGAAGACAACTACGACGAGCGCACCGAGCGGCTCGCCTCCGAGAACGGCTACGAACTCGCCTTTAGCGAGGATTGGGGAAATGCCGGCGACTCGGACAATCTGCTGGCAGTCCACCGTTACTCGGCATTAACGCGCTTCGACCAAGCACTGCAGGACGTCGCCCGCGGCTCTGCCCCTTGACGTAAACGATAACCATGTGGTTATATAACTACATGGTTAAGTGTTCCGGCATCGATCTCAGCGGCTACATGGTCAAAGACGCCAAACGCGCGATGGCCTTTTACCGCGACGTCCTTGGCCTGGAACCGTCACGAGTGTATCCGGACGATCGCGGCTGCGAGTACGACCTTCCCGACGGAACCTCGTTCGGGCTGTGGGGCGCGGGCGGTCAATTACCGTTTCAGCCCAGCAATGGGGTGCTGTTCGCCGTCGACGACCTCGAAGATGCGCAAACGTTTCTGCAAGAGCGCAGCATCCCGATCGTGTGGCAAACGCAGACTCCGAATTGCCGGATGCTGATGATTCACGACACCGAAGGGAACAGCGTGTTCCTTCACAAGCGGAACGCATGAACGCCGATTTAGACGCCGTCTTCGGCGCACTTGCCGATCCGACGCGGCGGCGAATCGTCGAACGTCTAGCGCGAAAGCCGCTCACTATCGGCGAGATCGGCAAAGAGTTTCCGATCTCGCAGCCGGCAATCTCAAAGCACGTGCGCATTTTGGAAGACGCCGGCCTCCTGGAACGCACGATCGAAGGGCGCGTGCACTACTGCACGCTCGCACCGCACACCATGGAACAAGTTTTGAAATGGATCGAGCGGCAGCGCCGCTATTGGAACGCCGCGCTCGATCGTCTCGAGAAGATTCTCGTTACCGAAAAGGAGTCATCATGACTACATCCACGGCCCCGTCGCTGCTCATCCGGCGCACGTTCGACGCTCCGCCGAAGCGGCTGTACGAAGCGTTCGCCGACCCCGATCAACTGCTGCAAGTGGTTTGTCCCGTAACGGCGGAGGTGGTAGAGTCGCAAGCCGACGTACGCGCCGGCGGTACGTACCGCTTCGTGCTGAAGATGGAAGACGGCGATCTTTGGACGCTGCGCGGCGAGTACCGCGACGTATCGCCGCCCAATCGTCTTTCGATGACTTGGGTTTGGGTCGAAGACGATCCGAAAGACGAGCAGAATACGCTGCTGACGATCGACTTCAATGCGGCGGGCTCCGGAACCGAACTCGTGTTACGTCACGAATGCTTCGTTCGCGAAGAGTCGCGCAACAATCACGAACACGGCTGGAACGAGTGCCTGGACAAGATCGCCGCGCGGCTTAACGCCACGCGTTCGTAATCGTCGCTGCCGATTGCGCCCGGCCCGTGAAGGGCAGTCCGTACATCGCTTCAAGCGTGCGCAGCACGCTGTAGTGATCGACGTATTGCGCGTACCGGCCCGGGCGCACCATCGGTCCGACGAAAAGCAGCGGGATCGAGTTGCGCGAATCGTAGCCTTCGTCCCACGTGAAGACGACGAGCGTGTTGTGCGTTCGTCCCCACTGCACGAGCGGCGCGATGTGCGACCGCGCCCACGCGTCGGCTTGCTGCACCGTGCCGTCGTGCATGTCGTCGTCGAGGTCGGGCACGACAAACGAGACCGTCGGGAGCCGGTCGAACGGCGGCAGTGCGGTGAGCGGCAGATTTAATCGCGAAGGAACGTTCGAGAAATCGACCCACGGCACGTGTTTGCGTCCGTATTGCCCGGCCCAGCACGCATCGGAGCCGGTTCCCGGCAGACCTTCACTATATCCGGCAAAGGTGTAGTGCGCCGCGAGCAGTTCGCTGGCAAGGTTCGGCGCCGTCTTGCTGTAGCCGCGCGGCGGGCAACCGTCGCCGTTGTCGTTCGTCATGCCGGCAAACATCGCCAGATAGTTCGGCTGGCTCGGATGCGTTACGCCGTGCGCGTCGGTGAACAGCGCGCCCGTTCGCGCTAGTTGCTGCAAGTAGTTTGCTGCGCCGGGCCGTTCGATGACCTGGGCGAGCGTATGATTTTCTTCGACCACCACGACGACGTGCGCGGGCTGAGGAAGCAAAGCCAACATGAAAGCAAAGGCTGCGAGCATAGCCCGGGGTGTTGGTCCCGCACGGGCGTCATTCCCGTTGGGCCGGGTGACCCTCCGGTGCGGCGCTTTGGGGCCGTTTGCGCGAGGCGCCTTACGGTAAACCTTTCACACGAGGTTTCAGATACGTGGGTAACGCCGTCCATCAGATCCGCGCGCATGTTCTCGATATGCTCGCAGCAA
>DASSRQ010000319.1:0-22001 GCA_035701665.1 Vulcanimicrobiaceae bacterium | reverse complement strand
AGAATCACACCGAACTCGCTGCGGAAACGCACGGGCGCACGCACGCCGAACCGCTCCAGCGAAGGCGTATCGCGAACCACGGCGATCTCGTTGCCCGCTCCGGCGGCCGGGGTCGTGCCGGCCGCCAGGGTCCGGACGCGGACGTCACGGCAGCCCGCGAGCAATAGCAGGCCAAGCAAGGCCCAAAGGCGGTAAGCCACGAGCGGGGCGTTCGCAGTTGTCACGCGGTGCCCTCCGGGTGCATTGTATATCCAGAGATGCTGCTTTCACTCGTGCTGGCTGCGGTAACCGCCGCAGCGGCGTCGCCCGTCCCGCAGCCGTCGGCGACACCGGCGCTTAAAACGATCGTATCCGTGCGTTCGAACTCGCGCTGCGCGGAGATTATCACGCATGCGAATACGGCAATAACGGCGACGCTTTCGAACGACGTCGTGCTTTCGCGCGCGATCTCCGCCTTGCATTACACGAATCTCGACGACGGCAATCCGATTCACCGGCGCAACAATCTCAACGCGCTGGGCGACATGGCGAAAACGCTGATGCAGCAGTCGCGCAGCGGCGACGACGAAGTCAAACGCTTGCGCAAGCTGGCGGAGCAATCGAAAGATCCGGCCGAAGCTAAACAGCTCAAACAGTTCGCCGACGAACTCGGCGGCGCGCTCTGGCGGCAGCAGAAAATCGCGCGCGATATCAACGGGTTGCTCGCGTATCAGGACTTCAAAGAGATGACGACCTGGAACGAGTCGGACCGTCAAATGAACCAAGCGACGTTCGGCGTTCCCGATCCCCAGGCGCAGCTGCCCGCGGACGTTCAGCCGCACGACTCCCAAGGCCGGCCGTATAATACGATGCGCCCCGAGCTCGGTCACGATCCGAACGAGCCGACGGCGACGCAGCAGTTGAAGAATGCGGCCAACGACTTCACGCAGCGCATCCCCGACATCGTACGGGACGAATCGAATGCCGCCGGGCACGTCGACGGTGCGCTTGCCGGGTGCAGCGCGCAGCCCTGACCAAACGCTAGCGCCCAACCCCGACAAAATCATTGTGCCGGCGGCGCGCCCGCCGTAGACTGAGAAGTCTAGTGCTTACCCTTGGGCGACTGAGCCTCGCAGCGGTGCTTGCCGCGTATGCAGAGGTCATGCTTGGAAGTTGGACCCGGATCAACGGCGCCGGGATGACCTGTCCGGATTACCCCCTTTGCCGCGGCGCAGTCGTGCCGTCCATGGGCGGCGGAACGGTCTGGGAGTGGACGCACCGTCTGCTGGCAGCCCTGCTCTCCATTCTGGTCGTCAGCGTGCTCGTGAAGGCGTGGCAGCTGCGTAAAGCAGCCCGCTTCACCGGCCCGGCCGGCATCGTAATCGGTATCTTGTTCGCCTTCCAGGTCTTTCTGGGAGCGGCGACCGTCCATCTCTCCAACAGCCCCGCCTCCGTAGTCTGGCATTGGGGCACGGCGATGGCCTTCGTAGCCTCCCTCGCCGTCATGGCGATTCTGGCCTTGGCGGACGCCCGCCAGGGGGCTCAGCGGCCGCAGACGGCGCTGATGGCCTGGACGCTGGGATTCACGACGCTCATCGCCTACGTCACGATGTGCGTCGGCGCATACGTCAGCTCGAGCGGCGCCGGTCTTGCATGTCTGGATATTCCGAACTGCGCCGGACACGTGGTCGTCTATACGCCCGGTCAATTCGTGCAGATGCTGCACCGCTTCATAGCGGCGGCCTGTCTGCTCAGCGCGGCGGCAGCGTTCGCGCTGGCGTTCGCACTGCGTGCGGCCTCGCGCGTGCGGATCGCGGTTTCGGTAGGCTTTGCTCTTGTGCTTCTGCAAGTGTTGCTCGGGTTGCTGAACGTTGCACTGCGGTTACCGATCGATCTGCGAGAAGCGCACGCTGCGAATGCGGCGCTCGTTTTCTTGACGTTCGTCACTGCCACGGCTTTCTCGCTCATCGGGGAACGGTTTGAATACGCTCGCGCGCGCTGAACGCGTGCCCGCGCGCCTGGCTTGGCTCGCGACGATGCTGAGCGATTACTACGAGCTCGGCAAACCGCGCATCATGTATCTGCTGCTCGTAACCACCGCCGCGGCGATGGTGATGGCGCAGCGCGGCATTCCGAATCTGGAACTGCTTGGATGGACGATGCTTGCCGGAGCGCTGGCAGCAATGTCCGCCGGCGCGTTCAACTGCATCTACGACATGGACATCGACCGCGTGATGCGGCGCACCAGTTCGCGCCCGCTTCCATCGGGGCGGCTCACGGTGTTTCAAGCAACGGCGCACGCGTGCTTCATGGGCATCGTGTCGTTCGCGATCTTCTTTCTCAAAGTCGACCATCTCGCGGCGTGGCTTTCGCTCGCGGGGAACGTCTACTATGTCGTCATCTACACGATGCTGCTCAAACGCCGAACGGCGCAGAACATCGTTATCGGCGGCGCGGCCGGTTCGATTCCGCCGCTCGTTGGCTGGGCGGCCGTAACGCATTCGCTCGGCGCACCCGCCATCGGCCTGTTTGCGATCATCTTTCTTTGGACTCCGCCGCACTTTTGGGCGCTTGCGCTGATGACCGAGACGGATTACCACAAAGCCGGCATTCCGATGCTGCCGAACGTGCGCGGCGACGAGCGCACGAAACTCGAGATCTGGATTTACTCGCTGATCTTAGCCGGTGCGAGCTTGCTGCTGTACTGGCCGCTGCACGTGATGGGGCCGTTGTATGCGGTGAGCGCGGCGGTGCTGGGCTTTGTCTTTCTGCGCGACGCGCTGAACGTGAAGCGCGAAACGGGCTCGATTGCGCCGCGGCGTTTGTTTCTGTTCTCGCTGATCTATCTCGCGGCAATCTGCGCCGCGATGGTGCTCGACCGACTCATCTTCTAGCGTGAAGTATCGCGGATTGCTCCTGACGCTGGGTCTGGGCGTCTTTTTGGGAGCGCTCGATCTCAGCGTGCTTTCACCGGCGCTTCCGGCGCTCGGAAAACAATTCGACGTCGCGATCGGCGACCTGTCGTGGGTCTTTACCATCTACTTGCTGGTCAACATCAGCGGCATCGCAATCATGAGCGTGCTCGCCGACCGCTACGGACGCCGAGCGATCTACGTCGCGTGCATCGCCGTCTTCACCGCGGGCAGCGCCATCGCGTTTTTCGCGCAAGACTACACGGTCTTTTTGTTCGCCCGCGCGGTGCAGGCGTTCGGAGCCGGCGGCATCTTTCCGGTGGCGGCTGCGGCGATCGGCGATCGCGTTCCGGCGCAGAAACGCGGCGCGGCGCTCGGGCTCGTTGCAGCTACGTGGGGATTCGCCGCCGTTATCGGCCCGCTCTACGGCGGCGCGATTACGCACTTCGTTTCGTGGCGCTGGATCTTCGCACCGAACTTTCCGCTCGCTATCGCGGTTGTGGCTTTGGCGATGCGTCACGTGCCGTCCACGGCGCCGCGCACGCGCGACCCGCTCGACGTTCCCGGCTTGTTTCTGCTCACCGTCGGACTGCTGTTCCTGATGTACGGCATCACCGGCATGCACGCGATCACGATCGCGTTCGGCGTACTGCTGCTCGTGGGATTTTGGCTGTGGGAACGCTCGACGGAGTTTCCCGCGGTCCCGCCGTCGCTTTTCCAAAACGGCCAACTCGCAAAGACGTTCGTGCTCGAGATCGCAATCGGCATGCTCGAGGGCTCGCTGTTCTTTATTCCGGCGGTGCTCGTCGGTGCACAGCATCTCTCTTACGCGGTGGCGGGCGGCATCGCCGCAATCGGCGCGTTTACGTTCGTCGCGGTCATTCCGGGATCGGGCCGCATGCTCGATCGCGTCGGCAGCCGCAACGTCCTGGTTGCAGGCACGCTGTTCACCGAGATCGGGCTCGTGATCTTTGCGTTGGGTTTTAGTTCGATGCTGCTTTCGATCGTCGCAATGATCGTTGCGGGCATCGGCTTCGGTGCTTTGCTCGGCGCGCCGACGCGCTACATCGTGACGAACGAAACGACGCCGCAGACGCGCGCAACCGCAGTCGGTTTGCTCAGTCAGTTTTTGATTGTCGGACAGATCATCGGCGGCTCCATGGCGGGCGGTATCATGTCCAACGCCATCTCCGATACGCAGGCCTATCGCACGACGTACCTCGCGTTTGCGGCAATCGCGCTCTTCGCGCTGATCGTCACGGTCTCGCTTCGCGGACGAAAGGCCGAGGCTCATTCGGCGGCGCGGCACACGGAGCTGGCTACGGCCGAATAGCGGCGCGCTGCGACTTACGCGTCTAGCGGCACACGCCCATACCGCGCACGCCGTCGTACCAATAGCGCGAAACATCGCCGGTCCGTTTCCACGAAATCGCACCCTTGGCGTGCAGGCCGGTAAGACGCCAGATTCCGTTCACCGGGCCGGCACTCTGCGCGGATGCCTCGGCTCCGTCGCTTGAAAGCTGCGAACGGACGTAGCGTTTGTGCGCTGTGTCATACGCATACACGATGATCTCGTCGAACCCGGTGCCGTAGTTGCGCTGATAGAGCAGCGATCCCGAGGGCGTCGCCATATTGTCGGAGCGAAACCGCACCGGCGCCTTTCCGGGTTCGGTCCACGTGCACTGCATGTGCGGCTTGAAAAGCGCGGCCAGTAGAGCGAGTTCGTGCGTCATAAAAACCGGCGTTCCACGGAGGAGTTTTCTCCCCCCGTAATCGAGCTTCTCCCATGAGAGAGCCCGCGCCGAACCAGCCGCCGCCGCTGGCGGACTACAACATGTTCGACGGCGACGTCGCGCTGCAAGAGGCACTCGCGCCAGCCGGAGCCGGCGCGGTAGACGATCTGCGAGCGATCGGCGCGATTGCCGGTAGCGCGCAAGCGCAAGAATGGGGGCGGCTCGCAAACGAGTATCCGCCGGTGCTGCGCACGCACGATCGCTACGGCAATCGCATCGACGAGATCGAGTATCATCCCGCTTATCACGAATTGATGCGGGTCGCCATCGCGAACGGTTTGCATGGCGCACCGTGGCGATCCGGCGAGCCTAACGCGCATTTGATGCGGGCTGCAAAGTTCTATCTCTGGAGCCGCGTCGAAGCGGGCCACGGCTGCCCGATCTCGATGACGTATGCCGCGGTGCCGGCTTTACGCGCAAATCCCGCGCTCGCAAAGGAATGGGAACCGCGCTTAACCTCGCGTGAAAACCCTGCACTTGCCGGCATGGCTATGACCGAAAAGCAAGGCGGCTCGGACGTGCGCGCCAATACGACGCGCGCCGTGTGCGACGGGACGACGCCGTTTGGCGACGCCTATCGTTTGAACGGACATAAATGGTTTTGTTCCGCGCCGGCGAGCGATGGTTTTTTGGTACTCGCGCAGGCGTCCGAGGGGCTTACGTGTTTTTTCATGCCCCGTATTACACCGGACGGCGCGCGAAACAACGTCTTCATTCAGCGGCTCAAAGAGAAACTCGGCAACCGCTCTAATGCGTCGAGTGAGATCGAGCTCCAGGATGCGTTCGCGGTTCGCGTCGGTGACGAAGGCCGCGGCGTCCACACGATCGTCGAGATGGTCAACATGACGCGCCTGGATTGCATCAACGGTTCGGCAGCGGTCATGCGCGAGGCAGCCGCGCAAGCAGTGCATCACGCAGCGCACCGCCGCGCCTTCGGCGCGCTTCTGATCGAACAGCCGGTCATGCAGAACGTCCTCGCGGATCTTGCTTTGGAGACGGAAGCGGCGATGCTGCTGCTCGTCCGGTTGGCGCGCGCGACGGATAACGCTCATGCCGATCCGCGCGAAGCGCTGATCAAGCGCATCGGTACGGCGATTGGAAAGTATTACGTCTGCAAACGCGCGCCCGTGGTAAGTGCCGAAGCCTTGGAGTGTTTGGGCGGCAACGGCTACGTCGAAGACTCCGGCATGCCGCACTTATATCGCGAAGCTCCGCTGAACGGGATCTGGGAAGGTTCGGGCAACATCAACGCGCTCGACGTGCTGCGCATTCTTACCGGTCAGCCGAACGCGCTCGAAGCGCTTCGTGCCGAGATCGAACCCGCGGCGAGCGATAAACGGATTGCCGCGGCAGCATCCGCCCTGTTTGCCGAAATCGCCGATCTCACGCAAGCGCAGCCGCGCGAGATTGCGGAACGTCTTTGCTTGCTGTGGCAAGCGGCGCTGTTTGCGCAGACACCGTCAAATCCGGCCGCGGATCTCTTTATCGAGTCGCGGATTGCCGGCCGCTGGGGCCGCACGCTTGGAACGCTGCCCGGCTCGGCAGAGCATAAAGCGATTGCGCAGCGAGCGAATCCTCTGCAGAGCGTCGAATACACGGCTCGATGAAACTGCGCACCATCGCGCAACGTTCGCACCTAGCATCGCGCCCGTGGACCGAACGCGAGCGCACGATCGTTTGGCGCGGACTGACCGGCAGAATGTCCATTGCCATCGAGCCGCTGATCGGCGGGCTCTTCTTCGCCGGTCTCGCCTACGGCATCGTTTGGCGCGCGCGCGTCACGCCGCCGCACGATCTCTGGATCTTGTGGCCGGTCTTCGGCTTGGTGTCGTTCGCCTTCTTCGCGTACTTTTTTGCCGTACTGGTTGCGCCGTTCATCGCTTATTTGCACACGTACAAGCCCATCTACAAGGTTGACGGTTACGTCCGCTACCGCGCGCCGGACGGGCTTTCCGAACCCGGAGCCGCGGGATACGTTGCGGTCTTGTTCGAGGACACGGAGGTCTGCGGCGAGTGGGAATGCTTCGGACTGAAACGCTTTCCCGAAAGAACGATCGCCGCGCACGTCGAGTTCAGCGAGTACGGCGGGATTCACAAGATCGACGGAAAGTCGACGGGCGTGCTGCCCGATGAAGATCTGCCGCTGCTGGCGATCGGCATAGCGCCGCGACGGCGCGATATGTGAACAAAAAACTCGGCCTGACAATCGTCAAGCCGAGTTCGTGTTTTGCGCCGGAAAACGTTAGGGTTTCTTCTTCTCGGCCTGCGCGGGAGGCGCTTCCGGCGAGTTCGGATCGTACGAACCGTTCAGGTCGATCCGCAGCGTGCGCGTGGCCGGGAACGCATGTCCGTATCCCGCGTAATAGATCGTGATGGCGCCCATGCCGAAGATCACGATGATGCCGATAAGCGTCGCAATGCGAACGATCGGCGGCGTGCCGCGGCTGGTGGGAATGCCTCTGGTATCGGTGGGATCGTACATCGCCTAGACCTCCACGCCGTGGCCGGCGAGCACGTTGAACGCGGCGAGAATCGCGAGAAACGCGCCGAGCGCGAGCAGTCCGAGCATCATCTTGAAGACTTGGTTCTCGATGCCTTTGCTGTGCCAGTCGTTCTTGAGCGCGACGAGCGCGACGCCGAGAACGACCAGACCGAAGATAACGGCCAGGATGCGTTCGACGTGCGCGATCGTGTGTTGTGCGGCTTCACTCATAGCTACGCGTGTGCTCCTACAGCAGATAGAAGATCGAGAACAGCACGACCCAGATGACGTCGACGAAATGCCAATACAGCGTTCCGAGCGTCAGTCCGGTGTACTTTTTAAACGTATACGTTCCGTGCGTCGCCTGCAGCAGCAGCACCGTTAAATAGATGACGCCGCAGAAGACGTGGAACCCGTGCATGCCGGTCAGCGTGTAGAAGCCGGCGCCGAAGATGCCGGAGTCGCCCCAGCCGACTGCGAGCTTGGCGTACTCGATGACTTGGCCCGACAGGAAGAGCGAGCCCAGGACGATCGTAGCGACCATCCAGCCCGCGAACTTCATGAACTTCGAGTGCTTCCAATTCTCGAGCGCAAAGTGCATCGTCGCGCCGGATCCGAACAGGATGACCGAGTTGATCGACGCCAGTGCGAGATCGAGTTTCGGACCGCCCGGCGGCGGCCAGCCTTGGCCGCTCGAGCGCAGATACAGATACGCGAAGATGAACGAGCTGAACAGGACAAGGTCGCTGACCATGAAGAGCAGGAAGCCCTGGACGCGCAGCTCGCGCGTTTCCGAATAGAGCAGGTCGACTTCGGGATCGTCGTGCGCAAACGGACTGTGCGGAATCGTTGCAACGGCCATTTAGTGCACTCCCGCCGGCTGCAGCGATTCGTTCTCGTACACGGTACCTTCCAGTTCGTGTTCGAGTCCGCGGTACGGCAGCGGTTCGGAGAAGTCGTACGGAGCGTGAAACACCGTCGGAATGTGTTTGAAGTTGTAGTACGGCGGCGGCGAGGCGATCTGCCACTCGAGCGTGCGCGCGTTCCACGGATTGTGGCCCGAACGTTTGCCGTTGCGGATGCTCACGATGATGTTGATGATGATGATCAGGATCGCCGCGGTCATGATGAACGAGGCAATCGATTCGATCTGATTGAGGCCCTGGAACTGCGGGTCGTACGTCGCCGTACGGCGCGGCTGGCCGCCCAGACCGTTGACGTGCATCGGCAAGAACGTGCCGTTCATACCGATGAAGAACAGCCAGAACGAGACCTTGCCCCACGTTTCGTTCAGATAACGGCCCGTCATCTTCGGGAACCAGAAGAACAAGCCGGCGAAGATGCCCATGAGCGAACCGCCGACGAGCACGTAGTGGAAGTGCGCGACGATAAAATACGTGCCGTGCGCGTGCAGGTCGAACGGAACGGCTGCGAGCCACACGCCGGTGATGCCGCCGAGCGTGAACAGCGCGACGAATCCGACCGAGAAGAGCATTGCCGTCGTAAAGCGCAGCACGCCGCCGAACAGCGTTGTCATCCACGAGAAGATCTTCACGCCCGTGGGAACCGCAATCGTCATGGTGAGCACCATGAACGGCAGCTGCAGCGCCGGCGCCATGCCCGAGGTGAACATGTGGTGCGCCCACACCATGAAGCCGAGAATTGCGATGGCGCACGACGAGAAGGCGATCATCTTATAACCGAAGATCGGCTTGCGCGCGAACGTCGGAATCACTTCGGACAAGATGCCGAAGGCCGGCAGAATCATGATGTACACGGCCGGATGCGAATAGAACCAGAACAGGTGCTGCCACAGCAGCGGGCTGCCGCCTTTGGTCGGGTCGAAGAACGCGACGCCGAACTCGCGCTGCATGAACAGCGCGGCGAGCGCGGCACCGAGCGCCGTCGTTGCAATCATCAGCAGCGGCGCGGTTGCGAACTGTCCCCAGACGAACAGCGGCATGCGGGTAAACGTCATGCCCGGCGCGCGCATCTTCAAAATCGTAACGAGGAAGTTGATGCCCGTCAGCGTCGAGCTGACGCCGACTAAGAAGATCGCCGCCGCCCACATCGAGGTACCGGCCTGACCTTGCAGCGACATCGGCGGATACTCCGTCCAGCCTGCCGAGGGTGCGCCCATCAGGAACGACGCGTACACCATCAGGCCCGCAACCGGGAAGATCCAGAAGCTGAGCATGTTCAGCCACGGGAACGCGACGTCGCGCGCACCGATCTGCAGCGGGAAGACGAAGTTACCGAAACCGCCGGTGAGCATCGGAATGATGACCAGCCATACCATCGTGGACCCGTGAATCGAGTACACTTCGTTGTACGTGTCCGGCGTCATGAAGCCGCCGTTTGCCTTCATCAACTGCACGCGGATCAACTCGGCCAGCATGCCGCCCAGAATCAAAAAGATTCCGGCCGTGATCATGTACTGGATGCCGATGATCTTGTGATCGATCGAGAAGACGTACTTGCGGATGAAGCCTTGCGGCTCCGGATGGATGTGGTCGGCGATCCCGCCGCCGCCATGTAACGCTTCAGTTGCCATTATTGCTGGTTCTGCCTTATTTCAAGGAATCGAGGAAAGCGACGAGGTTGGCGATGTCTTTATCCGTCAACTGATTCGCGGTCTGGTTGGGCATGGTACCCATCGGTCCGTTGAATCCGTTTTGAAGAATTTTTGCGACTGCGTCGGGCGTCGCCTTATCGCCGTTCACGAGCGACGGATGCGCCGGATCGTGCAGCACGCCTTTGAGGCCCGGTCCGACGATCTTTTGATCGAACGGTCCGATCGCATGGCAAGCCGAGCACTTCTGCGTGAAGAGTGTCTTGCCGGCAGCTGCATCGCCGCCCGTCAGATTGACGGCGCCCGCCGATGCGACCGCAACTGCGTCGCTCACGTTGGCGTTGGCGCGCTGCTGGGCGCTGTACCATGCTTGATATTGTTCGGGCGTGTCGATGTACACGTACGCGGCGTCTTGCTTCGTTCCGCTGCGCATCTCACCGTGGAACGTGCCGCAGAACTCGGTGCAGACCAAGTTATAGCGTCCGGTGCGTTTGGGCGTGAACACCAGCGTATTGACCAGGCCCGGAACCATATCGGCCTTCAAACGCATGTCGGGGACCCAGAACGAGTGGATCACGTCGTAGGCGGTGACGTGCAGTGTCACCGGCTGATCCACCTGGAGATGCATCTCTTTAACTTCGCCGTGGATGCCGGGATAACGGAACGTATAGTACCACTGATGGCCAAGCGCTTCGACGACGTGCGTGCCGCCAGCGGCGTTGACCGGTTCGATCTCCAAGAAGAGTTTGACGCTGATGAAGCCCAGCACGATCACGAAGATCGTCGGGATGACCGTCCACCACAGTTCGAGCTTGTGGTTGTCGTGAATCTGCAGGCCGATCGCTTCGTCGTCCTGATCCGGACGGCGGCGATACTTCAGCGAGAAATACAGAATGTAACCGAGGACCGCGAACGCGAGCGCGAAGCCGGTGCCCGCCAAGAAGCGGAACAGCAGGTCGATCTGAGCTGCGCGATCGACGGCTTCGTGCATCCAGCTGTCGATCGGGGCGTATGCCCAATACACGATCGAAAGAATCGCCAGTACGACGATCACCGCCGTAACGATCCAAAAATCGCTTCCCAGCCGCACGGGCGGGTCTTTGTGTTGTTGCAAAACGGCTCTCCAAGGGTCGGCAGCAACGCCGTGAATTCGAGGCTGTATTAGATGATAGGGAAAAGCGTCCTACGCAGGCCACGACTTTCGGCGCGGCAATTCACCCATCGCTTGCACGTACCGGGCCGTCACCCATCCGATATTTGTAATAGCTGTTCCCACCACGACGGCGTCGGCATAAGCAGCGAGCGCTTCCGCCGCGTCGCCGGGCGAATGCACGCCGCCTTCGCAGATCTTGAATGCGTCGAGCGAGTGCCACGATTGCAGCACGTCTAAAGCAGGCAAGTCGCGGCCGCGCGTATGCGGCGTGTAGCCGGCTAATGTCGTTCCGACGATATCGGCTCCGGCAGCGGCAGCCGCGATCCCGTCGGAAGAGACGGCGCAGTCGGCCATAGCCAGCGCACCCGAGCCGTGGATCGCAGCGATGAGCCGGGGAACCGTCGCATCGCCGGGGTGCGCCCGGTCCGTCGCATCGAACGCGACGATCTCGGCGCCTGCATCGAGCACGGCCCGGACGTCTTCGAGCGAAGCGGTGATGTACGGCTCGTATCCTTCGTGCTGCCGCTTGATCAGGCCGACTATTGGGACGCCGACCCGCGCGCGCACCGCCCGCAGATTCGCCACGCCTTGAATCCGCACGCCGGCGGCGCCGCCTTCCACCGCCGCATCGGCCATCGCCGCGATCGTGGCGGGATCGTCCAGCGCACTCCCTTCGGCGGCTTGAACCGAGACGATCAGACCGCCGCGCAGACGGTCGAGAATCGCATTCACGTGAGATCGCTTACCGCGACGCCCGCTTCACGAAACGCCAGCAGCAGCGCGCCTTCTGCCGATCCGTAACGCGGTTTGACCGGCTGCGCCTGCGGAAGCAATGCCCGGAGGCGCTGCGCGAACTGATCGACCATCGTCTGGTTCTGCGCAACGCCGCCGACGATCGCGACTTTCGCAGTGTCGGGAAGTGCGCTGCGGCGCAGCGCGTACATCGCGGCGATTGCGAGTGCATTCGCACCATCGCGCACGATCGTTTCGGCCTGCGCGTCGCCGGTTTCCGCAGCGTGCAGCACCATCGGCGCCAGGGCTGCAAGGGCCGCGCGATCGATGCCGCCGGTGTAAAACGCGCGCGAAAGCGCGCGCAGCGAGGGCATCCGTAACGCTTCTAGCGCGGCAGCCGCGAAGGCCGGGCTCTCACCGGCGTCCTGCTCGCGCATCGCTTGCATCAGCGCGGTGCGCGCGAGCCAAAACGCGCTGCCTTCATCGCCGAAAAGATACCCCCAGCCGCCCGTTAGCGCTTCGCCGTGCGGCCCCGCGCCGTATGCGACCGATCCCGTTCCGGCGATCACCACGACGCCCGGTTCGCCCGCAAGTGCGCCGGCATGCGCGATTCTGGTGTCGTGCACGAGCGTTACATCGCCGGCCCGTATGCGCGGCGGCTGGCCGTAGATGCGGCCCTCATAACCGCTTATTCCGGCGACGGCCGCGCGCAGCTCGGTCTCCGGCGGCAAACCCGCCGCGGCGAGCGCTGCCGCCAGCGCCCCTTCGAGCGCATCGCGCAGGCGCGTCGAGTCCGGGCCTTGGTTCACTTCGTCCGCGGGGCCGGCGCTGCCGCGCCCCAGGATGCGTCCGGTTTCGTCGGCTAAGGCGGCCTGCGTTGAACTCTGCCCCCCGTCCAGGCCGAGGAAAAGCCTCAAATCTCTCCGAGGATTGCCGGGTCCGTCAGCAGCCGGCGGGCGAACTCGTTGGCGGCGGTCTCCCGCGCCGCCCGGTCGAGCATCCGCGGGATCTCTCCGCAGTGCTCCCGGTGATGGTAGAGTTCGTGGCCGATCGCAAAGGCGATGAAGTCACCGATCTCCGGGACGGGCAGGTGCTCGATGACGCGTACGTTGACCCGGATTACGGGCCCCTGCGGATCGTACTCCGAGCGAAGTTCGTCTACGCCCCACTCTCCGAGGTCGGCGTACTCCACTTGGATGCCGTACCGCTCAGCGAGCGCAAAGACCGGGGATTTCAAAGTAAGACTCCATCATCCATTAATAACTCGCGCAGCCTTCCATGGTCCACGTCACGCAAGCGAGCGCCCGTTTCTTTGGTAAGCGCCGCCGCAGTTCCGGCTGCCTGGCCCAAAGTCATCACCGTCGGCGTGAGCCGCGTCGATGCGAGCGCCTCATGGGTCGTCGAGATACACCGTCCCGCGACAAGCAGTCCGTCGACGTTATCCGGCACCAAACAACGGTAGGGGATCTCGTAGCTTTCTCCTGCCGCCAGACGGTGCGTGGTCGTGCCGCTGCCGGACGGATTGTGAATGTCGATGGGGTACGCGCTGCGCGCAACCGCATCGGGAAACGAACGGGCCGCCAGCACGTCGTCGCGCGTGAGTGTATATGCTCCGACGATGCGGCGCGATTCGCGCACGCCGATCTGCGCCGCGGTCGCCGCAAGGCGTGCATTTTCGAAACCGGGCACGCGGCTGCGGAAAAACTCCAGCAGTTCCATGACTTGCCTGCGCGCTTGAATCTCGGCGCGCGTGAGATCGTCGGGATCGAGCGGATCGATGTCGGTCACGCGCGTCATGTTGACCGAGACTTCGTCCGGATACGGCGAGATGAAAAACGAGACGACCTCGCGCGGAATGTTCACCGAACCGTCGGCGAGCGCCGCGTTCCAGAGGTCGTATAAGCCGGCGACGGCAGTCAATGCGGGCGCTGTGCGTTCGTGCGCCTTGAGCGAGGTGCGCATTTGATCGGGATGCATGCGAACGTACGTAGCGGTCTTACTCAAGTCGACGTGACTGAGCCGGAACATCAGCGAGGCGGGCTGCACCCGGCCGCGCTCGTCACCTTGCTGCGTTGCGACGCCGCCGGACGCGGCAACGTAAGCATCCGCGGTCGCATCGATCACGGCGTGCGCGCTGTAACTGCGCTCGCCGGCAACCGTTGCAAAAGCCGCGCCGAAGACGTTGTTTTCGCTGGTGTGCGCGCGCAGGAAGTACGAATGCAGCAGTAACGAAACGCCGGCTTCTTCCATCATCTCGAACAGCAGCGCTTTATGGATCTCCGGGTCGAACGGCGTAATCGTCGGAACGTAGTCGGACGAGTCGTGCAGATGTCCGGGCGATCCGCCTTTGCGCTGCAGACGCTCGACGATCTCTTGCGCAATACCGCCGACGATGCGCTTCTCTCCCGAATGGAACGTCATCCACGGGCCGACCATCGACGCCGTCGCCGTTCCGCCCAAGAAGCCGTAACGCTCGACGAGCATCGTACGCGCACCGTGGCGCGCAGCCGCAATCGCTGCCGCGCAGCCGGCGTTGCCGCCGCCGACGACGAGCACGTCGTATTGTCGGGCGTTCACGCGTTAGCGCTCCATGATCTCGAGATAGTAGCGGTCGAACGCGGCAAGCAGCGCTTCCGCATGCGCGTACGGTCCCGGCGTGTAGGCGCGCGACTGCACGCCGAGCTGCGTGAGTTCGTTGACGTGCCAGTCTTGCCGGTTCGTCAGATCCCAAAACTCCACGGCATCCTTCGGGTCGAACGCCGTCATCGCCATCGCGTCCGGATCGAAGAGCCATTCGCACACGACGCGCGTTTGCGCAGGTGCGACCGGCTGCACGTAGTGCACCATAACGTAATCCGGATGCAGACTGAGCAGCATCGACGGGAAGATCGTGTAGTAATACACGCGGTCGTGATTTTCGGCCGAGAGGCCCGCAAGCGGCGCCCGGCTCGATGTTCCTGAAGCGGTGAGCGCGTGCACGCCGGCGCGAAGCTCCGAATATCCGCCGAGAAACGGCCCCTGCGCCAGATCGTTACGGCCCGAGTCCGAGGGCGAGAGCTTATCCAACTGCGGATGCAGCACCGGGCAATGATAACACTCCGAGTAGTTGAGAAAAACGAGCTTCCAATTGCATGCAAGATCGTAGGAAATGCTGCGCGCGCTGCGGAGCCGTTCGATGCCCCATTGCGCGAAGCGTCCTTGCAGTGGAGCAAAAGCCTGTTCGAACGGCCGCGTTCCCGGCGAAACGTTCACGAAGACGAACCCTTCGAATTCGGCGCAGCCCGCTTCGTGCAACCCGTATTCGCTCTTATCGAACTCCGGAACGTCGTCCATCGTGCGCGCCGCCAGCAGCGCGCCGTCCAACCCGTACGTCCACGCGTGGTACGGACATTGAATCGAACCGCTGAAGTGCCCCGAATCTCGCTCGCAGATACGCGTTCCGCGGTGCCGGCAGACGTTGAAAAATGCACGAGCCGCTCCGGCGCGATCGCGCACCACGATCAGGCTTTCGCCGGCCGCCTGCGTTAAAAAGTAGTCGCCGGGATGTTGGATCTGCTCCGCGCGTCCCGCACACAGCCATTCGCGTCCGAATACGCGCTCGTTTTCGCGAGCGAAGATCTCCGGCGAGGTGTAATATTCGGCTGGTAGCGTTTTTGCTTGGCGTTCGAGCGCCGCTTTTACGAATGGCACAGAGTTCACCGTGAGGATTCGGCTGCATCGTGCCAGAAACGCCCGCCATGAAGCCGCAGCTCCATCGCAGTATGGGTCTGGCCGACGTCGCGTTGTTCTTTATCATCGCGTCGACGAACCTGCAGTGGGTGGCCGCCTCGGCCGCCGCAGGCCCGTCCGCACTGTTTGCTTGGGTCGCGGGCTGCATCGCGCTGTTCGTACCGTTGTGCATCGTCGTCGTGTATCTCGCGCGCCGCTATCCGCGCGAAGGCGGCATGTACGTGTGGACGACGCATGCATTCGGTCCTTATGCCGGCTTTATCACGGCGTGGAGCTATTGGTTCAGCACGCTTCCCTACTTCCCCGGATTGCTCTACTTCACGGCCGGCGCGGCGCTGTATGCAACCGGAACGCACACTGCACCGCCGGTGTATTTTATAACGTTCGCCGGCATCGGCATGCTGATTGGGACGCTGCTCAACGTGCTCGGCTTGCAGACCGGAAAGCAGCTCGTCAACGTCGCCGCAATCTGCCGCGGTGCGGCAATCGTACTGCTGATGATCTTCGGCGTGATTTGGTGGCACCGGTTTGGATTCGCTACACCGATCGACGCCCGCTCGCTGCGCCCGTCCTTCGATGTAAAAGAGATCGTGTTTCTCTCGATCGTCGCGTTTGCGTTCGTCGGGCCGGAAGCGCTGCCGTTCATGGCCGAAGAGGTCCGCGATCCGCAGCGATCGATTCCGCGCGGGCTTTCGCTGGCCGCGCCCGCAATCGTTGCGATCTATATCTTCGGCACGCTCGCGCTGTTTGCGCTGATAAAACCCGCTAACGTCGATTCGCTGTACGGCGTCGTGCAAGGCTTTGCGAGCGCCACCGCCCATCTTGGCGGCACGCCGGTGTTGCTGTTGGCCGTCGCGCTCGTGGTCGTCAGTTGCATCGGCAGCCTCACTGCATGGATCGGCGCAAATGCGCGCCTGCCGTTCGTCGCGGGAATCGATGCGTTTCTGCCGCCCGCGTTTGCGCGGCTGCACCCGCGGTACAACTCGCCCGTAACGTCGCTGTATGTCCAGCTCGCCGTCTCACTAGTCTTAATCGTCCTCGGGCAAAGCGGAACGTCCGTCAAAGGCGCCTACGACATTCTCGTGAGCTGCACGATCTTGGCGACGATGGTCCCGTTCGCATTGATGTTCGCGGCAGCCGTCAAATTGTCGGCAGGCAACGCCGTCATCACTATCGCCGGTGTTGTCGGCCTTTTTACCTCGCTCGCGGCGCTGGTCATCGCGGCGATACCGACGCCGGGCGATCCCGCGCCGCTGCTCGCCGTGGCGAAGATCGTCGGCCTGAACGTACTGATGCTGCTCGCAGGAACAGCCTTTTACGCGCTTGCACGGCAGGCTTCGCGAGCATGAGACCAAAGCCCGCGATTCGATGTACACGCAATCAGCAAAATACTACGATGCCCTCTACCGCGCGCTCGGCAAAGATTACGAATCCGAAGCGCGCGTCATAGAACGCATCGCCGACGAACGCTGCCGTTCGGGCGGAAACGATCTGCTGGACATCGCGTGCGGCACCGGCGCGCATATCACGGCGCTTTCCGGAAGATTCAACTGCGACGGCCTGGACGTCAACCGCACGATGGTCGACATCGCGCGCGAGCGCAATCCGAAGTCGACCTTCTACGAAGCGGATATGATCGGATTCAACCTCGGCAAGAAGTACGACGTGGTTACGTGCCTGTTCGGCTCAGTCGGCTATCTGCCGAACGTCCAACGGCTCAACCAAACGATGCAAACGATTGCGCGGCATCTCAAGCCGGGCGGAGTCGTGATCGTCGAGCCGTGGATCCGGCCCGAGCATTGGAAAGACGGCGTCGTCAGCGCGCTGTACGTCGACGAGCCCGACCTCAAGGTCGCGCGGATGAGCGTCTCCCGCCGCGACGGCAACATCTCCATCCTGAACTTTCATTATATGGTTGCCTCGCGCGACGGCATCCGGACCTTCACCGAGCCGCACCGCCTCGCACTCTTCAGCGACGAAGAGTACGCCGAGGCGTTCCGCCAGGCGCGCCTGTACTTCGACTTCAGCGAAGACGGCATGACGCCCGGGCGCGGCGTTTTTGTGGCATATTCGCGCGCTGCCTAAAGGCTTTTATCGCAGGGACCTACCGAGCGAGGGTTAATTTCCGGTCCTTAATATGCTTTTAAGTCGTGTAAAGCCGCTCGCGCGAATTCTCGCCGAAGGCAGTGATGAGGAACGCGGGCTCAAACGCTCGCTCGGACCATGGGCTTTGACCGCCATGGGCATCGGTGCCATCATCGGCACCGGTATTTTCGTACTCACGGGCGTCGCGTCGGCTACGCGTTCGGGCCCGTCGTTGACCATCTCGTTCGTGGTTGCCGGTATCGTCAGCGCGCTTGCGGCGCTCTGCTATGCCGAAGTTTCGTCGAAGATTCCGATCTCGGGCAGCGCGTACACGTACACGTATGCAACGCTGGGCGAGTTTCTCGCCTGGGTAATCGGCTGGGACTTAGTCCTCGAATATGCGCTCGGCGCGGCGACGGTCAGCATCGGCTGGTCCGGATATTTCGTGAATATCATGTCGCAGATCGGCGTGCACATCCCCGTGCAGTGGGCGAATAGTCCGCATTTCGGAATGGGGGCGCCGTTCGTCACGGGTCCGGAAGGCTTCGCGAACTTACCGGCAGCCGGTATCATTCTCGTCATAACCGCGCTGCTCGCGCGCGGAACGCGCGAATCGGGCGCCGTCAACGGCGTCATCGTCATGATTAAACTGCTGATCGTGCTATTCTTCATCGCCGTTGGCGTGGGGCACATCAACAGCGCCAATTACCATCTGCCGCCTGGTCCGCAAACGGGCCTGGGCGGATATTTCCCGTTCGGCATCGGCGGCATGCTCGGTGGCGCTGCATTCATCTTCTTTGCCTACATCGGCTTCGATGCAGTCTCGACAACCGCTGAAGAGGCGAAGAACCCCGGCAAAGATCTGCCGTTCGGCATCATTATGAGCTTGGCGATCTGCACGATTCTCTACATTATCGTCGTCGCGATTCTCAACGGCATGGTGCCGTTCTATAAGCTCGGCACGGCTTTCCCCGTCGCGTTTGCGATGAACTACGTCGGCCTCGCGTGGGCCGGCTCGATCATCTCGATCGGCGCAATCGCCGGACTTACGACGGTTCTTCTCGTCATGATGTTCGGACAAACGCGCATCTTCTACGCAATGTCCCGCGACGGCTTGATTCCGCCCTCGTTTACGCGCCTGCACCCGACGTGGCGCACGCCGCTCTGGTCGACGCTGTTCTTCGGCATTCTGATTGCCATCATCGCCGCTTTCACGCCGATCAATATCGTCGGATCGGTCACCAATATGGGCACGCTCGCAGCATTCATTCTGGTCTCGATTGCCGTACCGATTCTGCGCGCGCGGAACCCCGAACTCCAAGGCAAGTTCCAGGTCCCGTTCGGTCCTTATCTGGTCCCCGTGCTTTCGGCGATCACCGCCTTCGGCCTCATCATTTTCTTGAAGGTCGGAAACCCGGTGCTGTTCGGATTCTTTCCGCTCGTATGGTTCGTGTTTATCGTTTGGCTTCTCATCGGACTTGCGTTCTACTACGCTTACGGACGCAACAAGAGCACGGTTGCCATGGAAACATCGGGAGTCATCACCGCGATGCCTCCGGTCAACTAACAAAACACCGGCACAAAAAGAAAAGTGGCTGCGGTTACGCAGCCACTTTTTTATTTATCTCGTCCGCCAGCGAATGCGGGTCTTGCCCGGCGTCGGGCTGCAGCACTATTTCTTTATAGGTTTCGTGCACGGTCTTGATAACGAGGCACTTTTTGCCGTCGTGGTACTCGACAAACGCAAGGCCGCCGTCGAGCCAAAACGTGCCGGCCATCAGAAACGGCGGCGCACTCGTCCCGATGACTTTGTGCCACATATGCGTCCAGGCATTTTGATCCTCGACGCTCGCGCCAACGACGTGCTCCAGCGGAATCGTAAGCGAGCCGTGCGCCGCCAAGATTTTATCCGCCAGCGAAAGCGCAACGGTGAGGGTGTTCTCGTCGATGGTTACCTTTGCCATGAACGTTAACTACTCGCAGACCTTCCCGGTGTTACGCCATCCGGCGCGACGTAAGAAACACCACCGGGTCTGCCGGATCGCGCCCCGATAACTCTTCTTGCGCCAGCGCCTGCGCCTGATCGGCCGATGCAAGACCGCTGAAATCGGCGATGCGCGCGCCGTGGACGACGTAGATCTCGGGCAAGGCTCGGCCCACGTCGCCGAACGACGTCTCTTTCTCGATCGTATCGGCCAAGTCGGCCAGCGCATTGCCCGCGGTTGTCGAGCGTACCGCAGCATCGCGCAGCGACAGGCGGCCGACGCCGGTCCGGTCGAGCACGCGGAGATCGCGGCGCTTCTCTTTCTCGCACTCGAAGACTGTCAGAAGTCCGGTCCCGGCTGTCTCGCGAACGGCAGCCGGGTCGCATCGCATCAAGCGCGCGGCGCTCGCTAAAAGTTGTTCCGGAGTTTGTTCCGTTTGCGCCGAGGTTTCGGAGATCTCTGCGGCGCCGCTGGCGATGGCCCGGACGATGTTGCGCTGCGAATCGATCTCGATTGCGACCTGCACGTTTTCGGGCGCGGCCCCCGCGGCGATGACGGCATCTTGCGCCTGACGGCGCAGCCGCAGAATATCGTCGGGCGTGGGATTGACGATCGTCCGTTCGACCGACTCGCGCACCAGCGCCAACGCGACGCCGACCGGCGATATCACCTCGGCGTTTCGCGCAATGCGAAATTCGAGCCCGCTCGCAGTTGCCGCGGCGGGCACGATTGCCGCAGCACCGCCTCCGCCGCCGACGACAACGAGCGTTTCACGATCCAAGGCGTAGTCGGCCACGAGTTCGTCGATGGCATCAACCACTTTGCGCGCGGCCATGTCGAGCAGTTGCTTTGCAAGTACGTCCGCATCGGCATTGAGATGCGTGGCCAACACTTCAAAAGCACGGCGCGCGGCAACCGCATCGCCCTGCGCAAATGCTCCTTCGGGAATCGTGCCGAGCATGTTTGCCGCACACGTCGGCGTGACCGAAACGCGCCGTCCGTTCGGGCAAACAAGGATCGCGTAATCCGCCGGATCGTGCGGTGTGGGCTGCACGGTCTGGACGTTCGCGCCGCGAAGCTCGTCACGATCGGTGAACGCCGCGTACGAACATCCCGCGATATGCGCGGAGCGAGGGCCGACGTCGATGAGTCCGCCGGCAGCGATGCGCGGCATGCTGCCGCCCGCAATCGCGAGCGTTCGTACGTCCAGCGTACGAAGCATGGTGCGGTGGCCGCCAACGCGCGCCGGGCGCATCTGCGGCATGCCCGCGCGGATCGCGCTGCAGTCCGAACTGGTGCCGCCGACTTCGATAAAGATGCCGTCCGTGACGTTCTCGTGCAGCAGTGCGCCGGCGACGCCGGCGGCCGGCCCGGAGAGCAGCGTCAGGATCGGCCGCCGCTCCATCTCGCGCACGTCCATGACGCCGCCGTCGCTGCGCATGATCATCAGCGGCGCCTGAATGGCGGCGGCTTGTACGGACGACTGCGTCATCTGCGCCGTGCTCACCATCTTCGGTAGAATCGCCGCGTTAAGCGCAGCGGTTCTGGTGCGCGCGCGCAACCCGTACATCGAGCTGACGTCGTGACCGCTCGTTGCAAGCGCGCCGCGTGACCGTGCGGCATCCGCGGCGTCATCTTCTTTGTCGGGGCGGTCCACGCCGAACGGCGCCGATACGGCAACGGAGTTTACTCCTGCGTTGAGCAGCGTTTCCAGCGCGCCGGCGATCGCAGCGGGATCGTTCTCGCGGGCGAAGGCGAAGCGGCATGCAAACGGAACGCCGGGCGCGAGTTCCAGCTGCGGAAAGCGCATCTGCGCGCGCGGAATCGCACCGAGCATGCCGGTCAAGCCGAGAACGCCGGTCGTCGCAACGTCGCCCTCCAGCAGCGCGTTCGTAGCCTGCGTCGTCGAATGCGCGATGAAGACGACGCGCGCATCGGACAGGTCGCTGCGTTCGAAGAGCGCGCGGATGCCCTGCGCGATGCCGGCCGCAACGCCTTCGGGCGCATCGTGTGTGGTCGGAACTTTGACGCTTGCCGTCAGCGTTCGCGTTTGCGCATCGATAGCGACGACGTCGGTAAACGTGCCGCCCACGTCGATGCCCAGGCGCAGCTTACGCAACGGCAGCGGTGAGGACGTGATACGTCATGGCCAGAACGACGGTGCCGTCCTGTTCGAACTGTTCGAACAGCGCGCGGGCACGCTCGCGCAACTGCGCGGCTCTTTCGCCTTCTTTCGGAAGATACGATGCGGAATCTATGCGGCCCGTGAGTCCGTCGAGGCCGAGCCGTTGTTCCGCCGCAATCGCGCTGCGTTCCAGGCGATCGCCGGCGAGTGAAGCGAACGCATCCAGCGTGCGCAGACGAAGGCCTTCCGTATCGTCGGTCGCGTACTCGCGCACGAGATCGCCGTATGCGCGCGCGAACGGATAACGCTCATTCCGTTCGTACTGCACCAAGCCGATGCGCACGCGCGCGATGCGGGTGAACTCGGCGAAAGCTGCATCCGCATCGAACCAATGAAACGCCTGAAACGCGACGGCCAGGTCGACCGATTTTGCATCCAGCCCCGTCCGTTCGCC
>DASSRQ010000318.1:0-3348 GCA_035701665.1 Vulcanimicrobiaceae bacterium | reverse complement strand
GTTCGCGCCGCCGCATACCCCGGTCTCGCCGCCGGGCGCCCGCCCTCGGGTGTGCGTTCCGACGTCGCCCGCGCGAGTGTGAGCGACTTGCGCGCGTATTACGAACGCTGGTACGCGCCAAACAACGCAGAACTGGTCGTTGCGGGCGACGTCGATCACAACCGGGTGTTTGCACTTGCACGCCGCTACTTCGCCGCAATTCCGCGGCGCCGCGTGACGCCGCGGCCGGCCGCGCATCCGCAAGCCGCAACCGGGAAAGTCGTCGAAGCCGAGTTTCCGTTTCCATTTGAGGTGCTCGATCTCGCCTACGCCGTTCCCGGCGACACCGAGCCCGGCGAACCCGCCATCAGCGCTCTTGCCGCAGTGATTCCGAACCAGCGCGGACCGTTCTATCAGGCGCTGGTTCAAAGCAACATCGCCCTGCAGATCAATGCGGATTCGGACACGCAGCTGCGCGGCGGCCTGATGCACGTGTATATCGTGCTCAACTCGGGCCATACCGGCGGCGAAGCGCAGCGCATCTTTCAAGCGACGATGGATCGCGTACTGCAAGACGGCTTCGCGCCGGAGCTGGTCGAGGCCGCAAAGCATTCGACGCTTGCCGATCGTATCTCCAGCGGCGACTCCGTCGGCGGAATTGCGGATCTCACGGGCTACACTTACGGAATCGTCGGCGAGCATAATCGCGACGAAGACGCGCGCCTTGCGGCACTGACCCCGGCGGCGCTGCAAGCGGCGGCTCGCAAATATCTCTCCACGCCGAACGTCGTCGGCCACCTCACGCCGAACGAAAGTCCCGCATCCGGCTCGCAAAAAGCGAATGCCGCCGTCAGCGACAACTTCAGCGGACGCGTCCCGAGCGGGCCGATCGTCATCCCGGCGGCGTATCTGAAAGAGTTGCGTACGCCCACGACCGCGCGCAGCAAACTCGCGCCGGTGGCCTTTACGCTTCCCAACGGATTGCGCGTCGTCGTTCAGCAAAAATCCGATCGCCGTACCGTTACCATCGGCGGCAGCATCGCCGGCTCGGCGGCATTCGCACCGTCAGGAAAGGAAGGCATCGCGCGGCTCGCGTCTACGCTTGCGAACTTCGGAACGCAGCACTACGACTTCACGGCGCTGCGGAAGATTGCCGACGACACCGGTGCGAGTATCGATCTCGGCGAGAGTTTCTCGGCGCACGGTCTTGCGCGCGACTTCCCGACGCTGCTCGCGGTACTTGCCGACGGCGTGCGCAATCCGACGTTTCCCGATTCCTGGCTCACGCAGGAGCGCTCGCAGTTGGCAAGCACGGTAGGCAACGAACAGCACTCTTCCGGCGTGCTGCTCGATCAAGTGTATCTGTCGCGCCTGCTCCAGCCGAACGATCCGGCGCTGCGCGTTGCGACGCCCGATACCATTTCGAGCATCTCACGCGACGACCTGATCGCTTACACCCAAAAATATTGGCGCCCCGACCTCACGACGATCGCCATCGTCGGCGATGTGACGCCCGCGCAGGCGCGCTCTGCAGTCGAGTCCGCCTTCGGTTCGTGGCAGCGCAGCGGCCCCGCGCCGTCCGTGCAAACCCAGCCGCTTGCGCCCGCGCACATCGCGCACGGGTTCATCGGCACCGCCGCATCGCAGCTCTTCGTTCAACTCGGTGCGCCCGCGCTTTCGCGCACGAGCAAAGACTTCGACACCTTCCGCGTGCTCGCGGAGATCTTGGGCGGTAACGGCTACTTTCAATCCCGCTTATGGCAAGAGCTGCGTCAGAAACGCGGCCTCGTCTACAGCGTGGGCACGCAGATCAAATCCGATCCCGATCGCGGCGACTTGGAGATCGATTTCAGCGCGCAGCCGCAAAACGCGACGGCCGCCATCGACTTGATCCGCTCGCAGATGAGTCGCCTGCGCACGGCACCCGTCTCCGCCGACGAATTGGCGCAAGCAAAACTGCGGTTGGTCTCGGAAGCATTGCTCTCGGAAGGTTCGGCAAGCGGACAATTGGACGAAGTGCTCGACATTGGGAAGAATCAGCTTCCGGTGAACTATTACTCGACGCTGGAACAGCGCTATCAGCACATCTCGCCCGCGGACGTCCAACGAGTCGCGCGCGAGTATCTCCATCCCGATAAGATGATCGAGATCTTCGCCGGACCGCAAGGCCCGTGGTCGGAAGGTCCGCTGTGACCGAGTATTCCACCGTCGATCCGGCAACCGGTAAGACGCTGGAGCAGTTCGCGTACATGACGGGTGCGGAGATCGACGAACGCCTCGATGCAGCCGCCGGACAGTTCGATGCGTGGCGCAACGAACCCGGCAGCGTACGGTCGCGAACGCTGACGGCAGTGGCAAAGGTGCTGCGGGAACGCGCAAACGATCTCGCCGTCACTGCCGTACGCGAGATGGGCAAGCCTATCGCCCAGGCGCGAGCAGAGGTCGAAAAGTGCGCGTGGGCGTGCGACTTTTTCGCCCAAAACGCGGAGTCGTTTCTGAAAGATCTGATCGCGGAAACAAACGCGTCCGAGAGTTACGTCGCGTTTCGTCCGCTCGGCGTCGTGTTCGCGATCATGCCGTGGAACTTTCCGTTCTGGCAAGTCTTCCGCGCGGCCGCACCGGCTGTCGCAGCGGGCAACACGATGGTCCTCAAACATGCGGACAGCACGACGCGCTGCGCGCTGGCCATCGAAGAGATCTTCGCCTCCGCCGGCGCACCCGACGGTCTCTTTAAAACACTCTTGATCGATCACGATCGCGCCGACGCGCTGATAGCCGACGAACGCATCGCCGCGGTTACGCTAACCGGAAGCGAACGCGCCGGCATCGCGGTAGCGCAAGCCGCCGGCGCTGCGCTCAAAAAGTGCGTGCTCGAGTTAGGCGGTTCGGATCCGTTCGTGGTACTCGCGGATGCTCACCTCGATCGCGCTGTGGAGTTTGCCGTTAAGGCACGCTTTCAAAACAACGGACAAAGCTGCATCGCCGCAAAGCGGTTCATCGTCGAAGACGCAATCTACGACCGCTTCGTACGGCGATTTGCAGAAGCCGCGGCGCAGCAGCGCGTAGGCGACCCGGCGCAGGACGACACGCAGATAGGTCCGTGCGCCCGCAAAGATCTGCGCGACGAACTGCAGCGCCAAATCACGCAAAGCGTGGTAGACGGCGGCCGCATCGTCACCGGCGGAAAAGCGATCGAACGCGAGGGCTTCTTCTACGAACCGACGGTCGTCGCGGATATCGCACCGGGCGCCGCGATGTTTGAAGAGGAAACGTTCGGACCCGCCGCAGCGGTCATTCGGGCCGAAGACGACCGGCACGCGCTGGAACTGGCCAACCGCTCCAAGTTCGGATTAGGCGCGACGATCTGGA
>DASSRQ010000317.1:0-19867 GCA_035701665.1 Vulcanimicrobiaceae bacterium | reverse complement strand
GCTCTGGGCATACAGCGGCGCGGTGTGGAATCTGCGTGCGCCGTTCCAACCGCTTCCGCCCGGCAACCCATCGTCGATGGCATCGGGGCTTTCGTTATTCGCGGGCGCCGTGCGCTGGGAAGAGATCGAGCGCGGCACGATCGATCATGCGCTGAATTGGGCGCCGCCGGCCGGCAGCGTCGCGCAATGGTCGTTCGTTTCGCCCGCTAGCGATACGGACGGCATTGCGTTCCGCGGTGAGAGTCCATACCGGCTGCCGTACGGTGCGCATCTGCGCCTCAAAGCATCGTTCGACGCATCGCACTTCGGACCGCAGGCAAAAGCGATCGTCCGCGCGATGAAAACGTACGGCATCTACCTTGCCGACACGGGCTCGAGCGGGAATGCACTGTATAACACGGCGCCGCCGGACGGCAGCAATCCGTGGGACAAACGCGACCTCGCTGCACTCGACGCGATCCGCTTACGCGACTTCGACGTGCTGCGGCTTCCGCCGCTGCAGCGCGTTCCCGGGCACTGAGCGCGCCGGCTATTTGCCGGTAATGGCGCGCGCTGCGAAGGCAAGCACGTGCGCTGCCGGAACGAGCAGCAGCTGCGAAAGAATGAAGCCGGCAATGGCTGTCAGCGAGAGATACGTCACCAGCGCTTTCACGTCTTCGACGGGACGCTCGCCTTTGATCGATTGGTCGGTGATGTACGCCGCCGTGGGATCGACGACGACGTTGTATGCGATGGCACCGATACCGTTCACGAGACCGCTGAACAGTAATGCCGTTCGCGCCGCCTGCGGATTCAACACGCTCGCATACGCAGCGGCAACGATGCCGATCGCATAAACCGCCGTCACCAGTATGTTGAGAACGATGACGTCTTTCGGTACGTTGCGCGCCGAGATCGTCCAGGGACTCGTGGCAACCGAAAACTTTACGTCGCGCAACACCGATACCATCGTGCGGGGCGCGAGCGCGCGAACGAATGCTTTCGGCACGCTGCGCACGCGTTCGAACGAACGGATAGCTCGCAGGTACAGCATTACGAACGTCGGCAGCGCAAGGGTTCCGATAACCGTACCGACCGTCCCCGCGATGACGATCGTGCGCAGTTGCCACTCGAACGCCGAAAGGTGCGCGAGTGAGGTCGCTTTGTCCGAAAGCGAGCCGAGCATCGGCGTGTAGATCATCGAAGCAAAGCGGCTCGTCGTCGCAAAGATGTTATAGAGCGAGATCGCGGTGGCCGCGCGACCGGATCGCGCACCGGCAAGCCGCGCGGCATAGGCGGCGATGGCCAGCGCCTGAACGACGCAGTTGAGCACCATCGCGACCACGAGCTGCCAGGACCAAAACGCGTGGCTCAGCACCATGACGTTGGTCCCAACCGGATGAGGCGGACGCGACTGCGGAAACGGCGAGGACGGGTGATACGCTCGGCTCCGGAGATGCAAACCGCCCTGCGAAACGACACGCCCGCCAAACTTCCCGCGACGCTACTCATCGTCGCGGTGCTGCTTGTCTGCGCATTTGCCGTCCGTACCGGCTCGACGAGCGCGATGACCATGCTGCTTGCGGCCGCCCTGATTCCCGTGGCCGCGCTCACCGCGGCGACGCGGCCGCTGATCTTTCCGTACGGTCTGTACTTGCTGCTGGTGCCGTTCGACAATCTGCTCGGCGCCGGACACTTCGGCACGCTGACCAAGCTGCTGGGCATCCTTACGACGGTGTGCCTTGCGATCTGGTGCTTGCGAACGCGCCGGTTCGCCGTTCCCGGACCTGCCGCATTGCCGCTCATTCTGCTCACCGGCTGGATCGCGCTCAGTACGTTTTGGGCGATCGATCAAAGTGCGGCACTGTCGCTCGTTCCAACGTATGCGGGCTTGGCCGCGCTCTATCTGCTGCTCGCCGCGACGCCGCTGAACCTCAAGACGTACCGGCTGCTCGTCGCCGGCGTCATGATCTCGGGCGTCATCTCGGCTGCGTACGGCGCGAACGCCTTTTTTCACGATCCCGCGCTGCGCGTACAAGCACTCGTCGACAGGCGGTTGGTGCTGCACGCCGGCGACATCATCATCGATCCGAATCACTTTGCCAACGCGATGCTCTTCCCGGCCGCAGCGTTGATCGTCACGGCGCTGCGCACGCGTTACATCACGCTGAAGATGCTGTGCATCGGAGGAACCGGGCTGATCGCGGCGGCGATTGCGCTCAGCGGTTCGCGCGAAGGCATGATCGGCCTCGGGTTGATTCTGCTGTACTTGCTGATCTTTTCGGGCCGCCGCAAACAGATCGCGGTCGTCGCGGCTCTCGCCGTTGCGGCAACGTTCTTTACGCAGAGTTCTATCTGGCTGCGCTTCGCCAGCGTCTTTGCAAGCGGCGGTTCCGGGCGCACCGCGATTTGGGGCGTCGGCTGGCAGGCGTTCAAACACGGCTGGCTCGTCGGCTTCGGTATCGGCAACTTTCCCAACGTGTACGACCGCTACTATCTGCAGGTCTACCAGGCGTACTCCAACGGTTTTACCAGTCCGGCGCACAACATCGTGATGCATTATTTGGTGGAAACCGGCATCGTCGGCATGGCGCTCGTGGGCTGGTTCCTGTGGGAACAAGTGCGATCGCTGCGTTTTATCGGCCGCGACGATCCGCTGTACGACGACCGGATGATGCTCGAATCGGCGATGATAGCGATTTTGTTTTGCGCTTTGTCGATCGACCTGTTCCATTACAAGTATACGTGGCTGCTGTTTGCAGCGGCCGCGCAACTGCGTTCGATCGCGCTGACGATGCGCGCGACGGCCTCTTCCCTGCCGCAGCGATCGCGGACGTACGAGCCGCCCCGCGAGCCCGCTTCGCGGCATTCCGCCGGCATCGCGGCGCAGCGTTCGATCTGATCGGCAAGCGCCGCCGGATCTTCCGCGGCGACGCTCCAGCCGCCGCGCGAACGCTCGATGAATGCGCCGGCTTCGCCGTCACCGCTCACCAAGACCGGACAACCCACGTACAGCGAATCGAAGATCTTCGTCGGAAGGCTGTCGTGGATTCCGCGGCGCAGCGGAACGAGGCAGACGTCGGCATCGCGCAACACGGCCAGCGCCGCTTCGCGATCCATCGAACCGAGCAGCGAAACGTTGTCCAGGCCTTCGTTCAAGATCCGCTCGCGGAGCGCCGGAAGCGCAGCGCCGCCGCCCGCTAGAACGAACTGCACGGCACGCCCGCGCAAGAGCGCCGCTGCATCGACGATGACGTCGACGCCGGTTGCGACGCCGATGTTTCCCGCAAAGGCGGCGACGAACTCGCCGTAGCTGCGGCGGTACACCGGTTCGCGCTGCGCCTCCACGGGATCGAATCCGTTTGGTGCGACGAACGTTTTACGCGCTGCCGCGTTCCCCGCGCGCGCGACGACTTCGTCGCGAACGGTTTGCGTGACGCATGCAATCGCACTCGCTCGCCGGTAGAGTGCGCGCGCCGCGCCGCTTACCAGCCGGGTTACCAGCGAGCCCTTCTTCCAAACGCCCATCTTCACGGCGACGTCGGGATACGCGTCCCGCACGTCCACGATCAGCGGAACGCGGAGCAGATACGAGAGAAAGAGCGCCGGAAGCGCAAGCGTGATCGGCGGAGAGCTCACGTAAACCGCGTCCGTTTTTGTACAGAGCGGCAGCGCGGCGCACATGCTCAGCGCCGTCGAGAACCAGTTGAGCATGCGATCGCGCGCGCGAAGCCGCGGCGAGGCATACGTCCACAGGCGGAACACCTCGATGCGCGACAGACGCTCGCGCCGGTACAACTTGCCGCGATAGCGCTTTGGAATAGTGCCGTTCGGAAACGACGGGAACGCCGTCAGCACGCGAACGCGATGCCCCGCTTCGTGCAGTCCGCGGCATACCGCGACGGTGCGGTTTGCCGCAGCGCACGCTTCGGGTGAAAAATACTGCGTGAGAACGAGGACGTTCATGGCGCGCTCATCAGGTCGAAGAGTTGGCGGGACGTAACGCTGGCGTCGAAGGCGCCCTCGATCCGCCGGCGCGCTGCGCGTCCCGTTTCGGCGCGCGCCCGGCCGTCGCGATACAGCGCGGTGAGGGCATTGGCGAGCGCCGCGGGGTCACGCTGCGCGATCAAGTGCGAACAATCGCCGTCAATGAGTTCGGTAATGCTGCCCGTGCGCGTCGCAACGCAGCACACGCCCGCGGCCATCGCCTCCATCAGCGAGACCGGAATGCCTTCGAACTCGTTCCCCTCTTCCGTACTCGCAAGTACGGCGACGTCGTACCGCCCGTTTGCGAGGTCGGCGCAAAGACGATCGTGATCGATCGTGCCGCGCAGATGCACGAAGCGCTCGAGGCGCAGTTCGCGGATGCGCGTCTCGATCTGCCGTCGAAGAGGCCCGTCTCCCGCAAGATCGCACTCGAAGGGAATGCGCTGCTCGCGAAGGAGCGCAAGCGCGTCCAAAAGATACTTGTGTCCTTTGACCGGTACGAAGTGCGCCGGACAGAGAATCCGCAGTTGGCCCTCGCCGCGCACCGAAGCGGCTGCGGGTGGAACGCTGACGCCGAGATGCAGCACCAAACACCGTCCGTTCAGCGCGTCGCCGGCTTTTTGTACGACGATCTCGCGGTTGCGTTCGCTGATGGTACGAATGAAGCGCGCGCTTTGCGCCTTTTCGCGCAGCAAGTTGTCTTCGAAAATGTCGAAGCGGTGAGCGGTGCAACTCCACGGGATTCCGGTCAACTCGGAGGCGACGTAGGCAACCGTTGAAGGCGTCGAGAGCCAATGCGCGTGGATGTGGTCGACTCGGCGGCGTCGCAAAACCGCCGTGACGGCGAGCGCTTTCGGAAACAGCGCAAGATTTTTCAGCTTCGCGCGCGGCCCGTATCTGCGGGAGACGATCGCGCGAAGCATACGCATAACTTCCGCCGGACTGCGCAGCACTTCGCCGAGCGCCAGCAGCGCGACATGCGACGAAAACGGCGGCAGCAGGTCGACGTCCAAACCGAACGTCTCCTGAAGCGGCTCGCGCGAGCGCGGCCGCACCGGTACGACGACGATGTCGCGCGCGTAGCGTGCAAGCGTGGCGAGTTCCGCAGCCAGAAATGCTTCGTTCGTGCCGTAAGGATACTGCGAGGTAACGTAGGCTATCTTCAAGCGTGCGCTCCCGCGAGATCGGCATACAGAGCGGCGTGCCGCTGCGCCATGCGCGTAATCGAGTAGTTCTGCTCGACGTAAGCACGGGCGCGCTGCACCATCGCCGTTCGCGCTCCGCTCGATTGAAGCGCGCGTGCGAGCGTTTCCGCGACGTCCGCGGGCTCCCATCCGGACGTGATGAATCCCATTCTGCCGTCGTCCAGCATCTCGCGTACGCCCGTCCACGGCGTGCTCACGATGGCCGTGCCCGCCAACATGGCCTCGATGAGGGTCAGCGGCATCCCTTCGAAGTGCGAGGTCATCAGTACCGCATCGCTTGCCGCCATCAACTCATGGACGTCGCCGCGATAACCTAAAAACGAAACGCGTTCTTCGATAGCCAACTCGCGCGCGAGCTCGCGCAGCGAGTCCTCGTCGCTTCCGCCGCCGGCAAAGTAGAGATGCGGTTGCGCGTTCTTGCCGGCTTCGTACCGGGCGAGCGCGCGCAGCGCCAATTGTTGGTTTTTTTGAAACTCGAGACGCCCGACGACGAGCACCGCGTAGCGGTCGGCACGCAGATGCAGGCGCTCCCGAAGATTTGCCGCCGGTTCGGCTGACGTGTTCAGGAACAATCCGTTCGGAATCGTGACGATCTTTTCGATCGGCACGCGATCGCGCAGCGAAAGCGCCCGGCGCTGTTCGCCGAAAAAGGTGACGATGCGCTGCGTCATCCGGTGGAGGACCGGATCGATCAACCGCTCGACGCCGTTGCGGCGCGGGTCGCATGGATTGTGTTCGGTATACACGAGCGCCGGCACGCCTGCCAGTACGGCCGCCGCGCGCGCCCAATACTTTCCCGCATGCGTGTGCGCGTGGACGATATCCGGTTTGAACTCACGAATTCTTGCAACGAGGCGGTGCAAAAAAAGATAGTCGCTGCGCTTCACTCGCCCGCAGTCGAGCACCGGATACGTCTTCTCTTCGGCGTCGGTTTGCGGGCGGCGGTAGATCGTCAGCACGCCGGCCGTCAGGTCGGGGGACTGCAGCAGCGGCACGAGGTTCGCTACTTGGCGTTCCGCGCCATAACCGCTGAGCGCGGGCAGCACGTGCAGCACGCGAACGGGCATTACTCGGCTCCGCTCTTTTCACGCAGCGCCGCGCGGCACGAGTTCGACCACAGCGCAGCGCGGCTGTCGATCCGGCGTGTGTACGATTGCCAGCGGCAGGCGGTATCCTCGAATGCGGTGTGCCCGGTCATCGAGGCCAAGACGTGCAGCTGCGCGACGTGAAACGCGTGATACTTCAGCGTCGCAAGCCGCCGGAAGCCGCCGCGTTCCATAGCGAGCGAGTAGTACGACCAGCGTCCCGAATCGTACAGCGGCAGACGTTCGAGCAGCGTTTCCATCGAGCGATCGAATAAGTCGCCCGCCCACGACGCGTACGAACGCAGTTCGAACAGTCCCCACGCGGCAAAGATCCAGCCGTTGAGAATATGCGCGGCGTTTTGCGTTGCCGCTTCTTCGAAGATTAGGTCGCCGCGCGGAGCCGTCCAGGAGACGCCGCCTTCGCCGATGGCGTGCCGGAACGGCTGAGCCGCGCGGACAGCGGCATGCAGGTAGATGTCAGACTGCGTCGTTTGCGCTGCGCGCAGCAGAACCGAGATAGCTTCTCCCTGCGCCATCGCCGAAAGAAAGCCCGCCGGTGCGCCGTACCGCGGCCACGCGAACGGAAACGGATAGCAGCCCGGAATGTTTCGCCGGACATGCTGGTGTTCGAGAAACCAGCGGCTTTGCGCCAAAAACGCCCGGCGCGCGGCCACGTCGCCGCGCTCGCGCCAGCGGCCGAACTGCTCGAGCGCAAACTGCGCGATGCGAATCGGATGGTACGCGCGCTCTTTACCGCTTATCAAAACGCCTTGCGCGTCGAACCGCTCGCCGGCCCAACCCTCGCCGTACGGTCCACCATCCGCGTCCCAGCGCACGTAGTACGGACCGAGGCGCTCTGCACGTTCGTATGCGCGATACGGCCGGCAGTGCTGCCAATTCAGCGGAAATGCGACGGCAGCGCGGTTGAGCGTATTCGTCATGCGGCGCGGTGGAACAGAAACTCGAATGCGGTTTGGAACAGCACCGAAACATCCAAGAACGGCGACCACTGTTCGACGTATTGCAGGTCGTACGCAAGTTTTTCGCCCGCATCGGACGGCGTGAGGACGCGCTTCATGTGAATCTGCGACCATCCCGTGATGCCCGGCCGCACCAAGTGGCGTTCGTCGTAACGCGGCAGCGTTTTGCGGAAGAGGTCGACGAAAACCGGACGTTCGGGACGTGGGCCGACCAGCGACATATCGCCCGTCAGCACGTTCCACAGTTGCGGAAATTCGTCGATGCTCAAACGCCGCAGAACGGCTCCGACGCGCGTGCGGCGCGGATCGCCGTCGGCCGCCCAGACGGCGCCGGACTTTGCTTCCGCATCGATCTGCATCGAACGCAGTTTGAGGATTTTGAAGACGCGGCCGCCCAGGCCGACGCGGTCCTGGAAAAAGAACACCGGACGCCCGCTCTCGACGAGCACGGCCAGCGCTGCAAGTGCAATCACCGGCACCAGCAGCGCGAGTGCAAACGTAGCGGCCGCAAGATCGGCCAACCGCTTAAAGAGCTGCGCGCGCGGCGTACACGCTCGAAGTTGCTGCGGGACGATGAGCGCCTGTTGGCCGTTCGTCTGCACCGTGAGCGAGAACGAGTGGCACTTCAGACGCGGCGGTGCGAAGGCGAACGCAATTTGATTGCGCGCAGTAGCCTGCAAAAGATGGGGCATCAAATGCGGCGGGACCATCTCGGTGAGGATCAGCGTATCGCACCCCCACGTGCATGCCTGCCGGAACCAATCGATACGCTCGAGATCGGCGTCGCGCGTGAGATCGATCTGCTGGATCGCCGTGTCCATATCGTCGACGGCGATGAAGATCATATCCGATGCGTCGGAAAGGTCGAGGCCTTCGGCAGCGCTCGTCAGCCGGTCGCTGCTGCCGACGACGGCGATGCGGCTGTGAGGACGCATTCGTCTGGACGTCCGTATGGCGTGCAAGCACGTACGCTCCGCGCCGACGAGCACGATAGACGCGGCAAGCGAGATGCCGAGCGCGACGCGTGAGGTCGAGATCTCCGGAAAAAGCGTGAACAGAATCAGCTGCGGCAGCGCACCGATGCACAGCGCGGCGATCGTGTAGTAGATCTCGTCTTTGATGGAGAGCGCGTAGGTGCGGCGGTAGAGGCCGAGCACCTCGAAGCTCAGCAGCCACAGGACGATCGAGATGCCCTGAGCGAGCAGGTGCCGCTGCAGCGCGCGCGGCCAATCCCAATGGTGAAAGCCGGTGCGCGACCCGATGTACGACGCCGCGACGAACATCGCCACGTCGCAGAAAAACAATACCGCAACCCAACCGCGCGAAAAACGTTGCGGGGCGCGCTTGAGCGTAGTGCTGCCTATAGCCGCGCGGGGCTCAATGACGCGAGTAGCCATGAGTGTGCGCCCATCATAGGCTGTGCCCGGGACCGTACGGAGAGAGGCCTAATGCCCAACGTTGCGGCGAGCGTCACATATGCCGCAAGTCCCAACACCTTCGACTCGCGTGTTAGGCAGTGTCGTACTACGCGAATTGCGCGGCGCCGGACTACGATGGCGGCACGATGCGACAGCTTCCCCAGCAAGCCGCAGCAGTAGCTCTGCCCGGTGAATCGGCTCTATCGCCCGCCCGCGACCTCCAGGAGTTAAGCCGCTTCTGGTCGGCACTTATCGCGCGCCGGCGGTTATTCTTTACGATCTTTTTCGGGTTCGTCGCGCTTGTAGCGATCGGAACCGTCCTGACACCCAAAACGTACACGACGACGGCGCGGCTCATGCCGGGCTCGGCGTCTTCCAGCGGATCGCTCTCGGATCGCAGTACTGACTTTCCGATCCTCAACGCCTTGGTTCTGCAGAACGGCGATCAATCGGCGGAGACGTTTGCGGCGCTCGCACAGCAAGACAACGTCGCGCAGACGGTCGTGAACCGGCTCAAGCTCAAGATGTCCGCGCAGGCGCTGCTCGGGCGCGTCAGCGTGCGGCCCGTCGTCAATACGCAGTTGCTGAATCTTTCGGTCACGTGGCGAACGCGCGAAGGTTCCGCGGCCGTCGCGAACGCGTTTGCCGATGCATTTATCGACAGCGAGCGCGACTTCGTCCGCTCGCAAGCCGTCTCCGCGATGCACTTCCTCTCGCAAGAGTTGCCTGCGGCACAGCAGCGCATGCACGACGCGGCCGATAAGCTCGCGCAGTTCCAATCGCAGAACGGATTCGTCGATCCGGGCAGCCACACGCAAAGCGTCGTGGCCCAAGCCGGCGCAATCGACACCCAGATCTCGACGCTGGATATCGATCGCCGCGAGGCGGTCGCGCTGCTCGGCAACGTCCGTTCGCAGATGAACGGGGTGGACGCCACCGTCAACAACTCGAAGCAGATCGCCGCAAATCCGCTGCTATCGGATTTGAAATCCCGCTTGACGACGACCGAGCTGCAGCTAGCGGCGGCGCAGCAGCAGTACACCGATCAGCATCCCTCCGTCATCTCGCTCAAGAAACAGCGCGACGATCTGCGCGCGCAGATCGCAGCGCAGCCGGCAACGGTCGACAACGCCGATACGTATGCGCCGAACCCGATCTTCCAATCGCTGCAGCAGCAGTCGGTGCAGTATCAAGCGCGGATCGAAGGCGACAATGCCAAACTCGCCGAGTTGCAAAGGCAGCGCGGCGCGCTCGCGCCCGTTCTGCGCGCTCTTCCGGTGCAAGGCATGCAGCTCGCGGATCTGCAGCAGCGCGCGCGCTTGACCGGCGACGTTTACAACGCACTGCAGAAAAAATATAACGACGCGACCATCGCCGAGACGACGGCGATCAGTGACGTCACCGTCGTGCAGCCGGCGAATCCGGCGGCGGCCGTCGTTTGGCCCAGCTTGCGGATCAATCTGGCAATCGCGGTCGCCGTCGGCCTGCTGCTTGCAAGCCTGGTCATCTTCGCGCTCGACTTCGTCGCGCGCAAGATGCGCGACGCATCCGACGTCACGACGATCATGGGCCTGCCCGTCGTCGCTACGATACCGGAGTTCGCTTCGTCGAACGAGCGCGCGCTGCCGTGGCTGCAGTCGCTCACTGTCGAAGCCTTTCTGCACCTATGCGTGTGGCTGCGGCTCTCGAAGCATCGGCCGCTGCGCACGCTCGCGCTCACGAGTCCCTCGCAAGGCGACGGCAAATCGACGACGGCTTTCAATCTGGCAAAGGCGATGGCCAAAGTCGAACAGCGCATCCTGCTTATCGACGGCGACATGCGCCAACCGACGCTGCACGAACTCGCGCACAAGTCGAATCTGCACGGCCTCTCCGACGTGCTCGCCGGCCGCATGCGGCTGGAAGACGCCGTGCACGAGATCGCGCCGAACCTCGACTTGTTGACGAGCGGACGCGACATCGGCAATCCGATCGGGCTGATCGAATCTTCGATCTTCGACGATTTGCTCCACACCGCCGAGCGCACGTACGCGATGGTTATCATCGACACGCTGCCGGCAACGTTCATCCCCGAAGCGATCTCGATCTGCGCGAAGGTAGACGGCGTGCTGCTCGTGGTCGCGGCAAATACGACGGAAGAACGTGCTGCGCGCCGGTTGGCCGTGCAGCTCGAAACGCTGGGCTTGGATAACATCTTGGGCGTCGTGCTCAACCGCGAGCGCGCGCGCTTCCACGACTACAGCGATTACTTTGCAACTACGTTCCAGCCATCACTGCCGGAAGCGCAATGACGCACGTTACGATCGCTGTTCCGGCCTACTGCGAAGGCTTGGCGCTCGGTGCTAACCTCGTCTCGCTGGCAGACTACTTCTCGCTGTACGGCTCGAGTTACACGTTCGAGTACCTGATCGTCGACGACGGCAGCACCGACGAGACGCTGCGAGTCGCCAACACGTTCGCCCGGTTCCGGCCGAACGTCAAAGTGGTGAGCCACCCGAAAAATCTCGGGCTGGGCGGGTCGCTGCGAACGATCTTTGCGCACGCGACCGGCGATTACATCGTTACGCTGGATGCGGATATGAGTTACTCCGCCGATGTGGCGATCAGGCTGCTGGATGCGATCGAGCGCAACGGCGCGGACGTCGCGCTGGCCTCACCGTACATGCGCGGCGGTCATGTCGCCAACGTTCCGTACGTGCGGCGCTTGCTCAGCCGCGAGGCGAACCGCTTTCTATCGCTCGCGACAAACGGACGCTACAGCACGCTGACGTGCATGGTACGCGCGTACCGCCGGTCGTTCGTCACCGGGCTCGCACCCGTTGCGCGCGGCATGGACGTCAACGCCGAACTCGTCTTTCTTACGCTCAAAAACGGCGGCAAGATCGTCGAGATCCCGGCAACGCTGCGCTGGACGGACGACCGCCGCACCGGCGCGCCCCGGATGAATCTTCGTAAAACGATCGCCCAGACATGGGCGACGCTCGCGGCCGGTCTCCATTTCCGGCCCGCGTTGTGGCTCGCAATCCCCGGCCTCGTGCCCGGATTGCTGCCGGCGGTAGTAGCGGTTCTGCTGCTGCTGCACGTGCCCGCGCGTACGCTTGCGCTCGGCACGGCTGTCACGGTCGCGGTGCAGTACACGAGTCTGGCAATCTTCGCCGGACAGCTGACCGCATTTTTCACCGGCGTGCGCTTCGCACGCCATCGCGTAAAGGTGCTGAAGACATGACTGCATCCATCGAGCCGGCGACGGTGCGCCGCCGGCTGCCATCCGACCAAGACGGTTCGGGAAGAAATCTCGGCAAAGCCGAGATCGAAGCGGTTACGGCGGCGATCCGTTCCGGTACGCTCACGAGTACGAAAGGCCATTTCGTACCGCGGCTGGAGCGCAGTTTCGCGCAAATGCTGGGCGTGAAACATGCGTATGCATGCGCATCCGGATCTGCCGCCGTACACTGCGCCATCGCCGCGATCGACCCGGAGCCGGGTGACGAGATTATCACGACGGCGATCACCGATATGGGCGCGCTTTCGCCGATTCTTTATCAGGGCGCGATTCCGGTATTCGCCGACGTCGATCCTCAGACGTGCAACGTTACGGTCAAAACGATCGCGGACCGCATTACCCCGCGCACCAAGGCCATCATCGTCACGCATCTGTTCGGCAACCCTGCCGACGTGACGGGCATCGTGGAACTCGCGCAGCAGCACGGCATTCCGGTCATCGAAGACTGCGCGCAGGCATACATGGCGTCGTACGACGGTTCGTATGTCGGCACGCGCGGCACCATCGGCTGCTTCAGTTTGCAGCAAGGCAAGCACATCACGACCGGCGAGGGCGGCCTGGTCGTCACGAACGACGACGCGCTCGCGCGGCGCATCTTTCTCTTCATCAACAAAGCGTGGGGCTACGGCGATCCCAACCCCGATCACACGTTCCTGGCGCTCAACTACCGGATGTCTGAACTGTGCGGCAGCGTCGCGTTTGCGCAGCTCACGAAGCTCGAGCCTGCGGTGGAACGCCGCCGCCGGCTAGCCGCAAAACTGACGCGCCTGCTCTCCGATTTACCGGAAGTCGAGCCGCCCGTGGTCTACAGCGGAGCCCGGCATAGCTACTGGAAGTACTGCATCAGAGCGGGGCCGGCGCTGCCGGCCGATGCCGTGCTCGAAATCGCGCGGCTGCTCAAAGAACGCGACATCGTTTCCGCCCCGCGTTACATCCAAAAACCTGCGTTCATGTGCGATGTTTTTCAGAAACAGCGTACGTTCGGTACGAGCCGCTTCCCGTTTACGCTCGCGGATCCGTCCGCAGTCGATTATTCGAAAGAGCGGTTCCCCGGAACGTTTGCCGCGCTCGAACGCATCTTGGTCATTCCGTGGAACGACCGCTACAGTGAAGCCGACGTCGAGTATATCTCCGACGCGATTCACGACGCCGTCCACGCGCTGGTTCGGAGCTTGCAATCATGACACCGCTTCGTTTTGCGCTGATCGGAACGGGCGGCATCGCCGCCGCGTACGAGCAAGCCTTTAAAAACCAAACCGACGCGCGGATCTGCGCGGTTTGCGATACCGTCCCGGAGAAAGCGCAAGCGTTTGCCGATCGCATCGGCTGCGCCGCGTACGGATCGGTGTTCGATCTGCTGGCCGAAAATCTCGATGCCGCGATCATCTGCACGCCGCCCGCTACGCACGAACCGATCGCGATCACGCTGCTGAACGCCGGCGTTCACGTGCTCTGCGAGAAGCCGCTTGCGACGAGCATCGAGGGAGCGCACCGCATGCTCGACGCCGCGCGGCGCGGCGGCGTGCTGCTGACAATGGCATCGAAGTTCCGCTACGTCAACGACGTTCGCGTCGCGAAGGATCTGCTCGAGATGGGCGCCATCGGCGACCTCATCTTCATCGAGAACGCGTTCGCATCGCGCGTCGACATGAGCAGCCGTTGGAACGGCGATCCGCGCATGGCCGGCGGCGGCGTTCTGATCGACAACGGAACGCACGCGGTGGACATTCTGCGCTACTTCATGGGCGATCTGCTCGACGTGCAGATCGTCGAAGGCCGGCGCATTCAAGGATTACCGGTCGAAGATACGGTTCGCGTGTTCGTCCGTAACGCGGGCGGCGTGCTCGGCACGTCCGACCTCTCGTGGAGCATCGACAAAGAGATGACGACGTATCTGCGTCTGTACGGCAGCGACGGCACGATCTTGGTCGGCTGGAACGAGTCGAAGTACCGCCGCGGCAAATCCGAATGGCACGTCTTCGGCAGCGGATACAACAAGATTGCCGCGTTTACCGAACAAGTGCGCAACTTCTGCGCCGCGATCCGGCATACGGACACGCTGCTCGTAACGCCGCGCGATGCGCTTGCATCGGTCGAAGTAATCAGCGCCGCTTACGCCGCGCTGGAACGCAGCCGCTGGGAGATCGTTTCCCGGACCGAAGACGCCTTCACGCTTCTTCCGCTGCCGGCCGAGGCGTCGTAGTCATGGCGATCCATCCCACCGCACTCGTCGAACCGGGCGTCGCGATCGGCCGCGGAACGTATATCTGGGACAACGTTCACATCCGGCACACGACGCGTATCGGCGCCGAGTGTATCGTCGGCGAGAAGACGTATATCGCGTACGGCGTCGAGATTGGCGACCGCGTCAAGATCAACGCGTTCGTGTATATCTGCAACGGCGTGACGATCGAGCGCGGCGTCATGGTGAGCGCGGGAACCGTTTTCACCAACGATCGCTTTCCGCGGGCGACAACGGCGGATTTCATGCGGCTGCGCTCCTCCGAACCGGATGCCGATACGCTGCCGACGCTCGTGCGCGAGGGCGCGACGATCGGCGCTCAGTGCACGATCGGCCCGGGCGTCACGATCGGCCGCTTTGCAATGGTCGGCATGGGATCGGTCGTCACCAAAGACGTTCCCGATCACCATTTGGTCTTCGGGAATCCGGCGCGAACGCACGGCTACGTTTGCGAATGCGGACACCCGCTCGCGCACGGCAGTGACGGCGTTGCGTTTGCGGAGATCGCTTGCGCGCGCTGCGAACAACTGTACACGATCCAGTCGGGCCTGGTAGCGCCGCTCGCCAGGGTGCGATGAGCCGCAGCTGGGGGATCGTCGGCGGCGGCCTGCTGGGCATGACGCTCGCGCTGCGTTTGTCCAAAGCCGGCGACCGCGTGACGATCTTCGAGGACGGCCCCGCGCTCGGGGGACTGGCTGCGCCGTGGCAGCTCGGTGACGTCACGTGGGATCGCCACTATCACGTCACGCTGCTATCGGACCTGGCGCTTCGCGGATTGCTCGAAGAGCTCGGCTTGGACGAGCGCATGCGTTGGGCGGTGACGCGGACCGGTTTCTACGTCGACGGCCGTCTCTATCCGTTCAACGACGTCGCCGACTTCATGCGCTTCCCGCCGCTCAGCCTGGTCGAGAAGGCACGCCTGGGCGCAACGATTCTGCTGGCTTCGAAGATCCGCGACTGGCATGCGCTCGAGGAACTCACCGCAATCGAGTGGCTTCGCCGCTACAGTGGTGCGGGAACGGTCGAGAAGATCTGGCGTCCGCTCCTTCGCGCAAAACTCGGTCCGAATGCGGAGCGCGCATCGGCTGCTTTTATCTGGGCAATCATCGCGCGGATGTATGCGGCGCGGCGCACGGGGATGAAGCGCGAGATGTTCGGTTACGTCGAAGGCGGCTACGCAAACATTCTCGCGTCCTTCGAAGCGCTGTTAAAACGTATCGGCGTCGAGGTACGCACGTCTGCGCGCGTGACGTCGGTGGAGCGGTCCGGTGACGGCGGCGTCTGCATCGAAACGGCCGCCGGCAGCGATCGCTTCGACAATGTCGTGGTAACGCTGGCGTCCCCATTGACGGCCCGCGTGTGCAGCGCACTCTCCGAGCGCGAACGTGAAGCGCACTCGGCAGTAGAGTATCAAGGCATCGTGTGCGCTTCGCTGCTGCTCGACGAACCGCTGGCGGGCTATTATGTCACCAACATCACCGATCGCTGGGTACCGTTTACGGCAGTGATCGAAATGACCGCGCTGATCGATCGCGAGTTCACCTCGGGACGCTCGCTCGTTTATCTGCCGAAGTATTTGACGCCGGCGGATCCGGCATTCGCTCTGACGGACGACGAATTGCAAGACGAGTTTCTCCGCGCGCTCTCGCGCATGTATCCGCATTTCCGCCGCGAGCAAGTGCGCGCGTTCCGCGTCTCACGCGTGAAATACGTGCTGCCGATCTCCACAGTCGGCTATTCGCACCGCGTACCGCCCGTACGCACCTCGGTTCCGGGACTGTACACCGTCAATAGCGCGCACATCGTCAACGGAACGCTCAACGTCAACGAGACCGTTCAACTCGCCGAACGTACCGCGACGGAGTTGCTTGCTTCATGAATGCCTCGCTTTCGCTCGACCTCGACAACCAATGGTCGTACATGAAGACGCACGGCGACGAAGGCTGGCAGCGGTATCCGTCGTACCTGCCGGCCCTGATTCCGCTCACGCTCGACATGATGGACGATCTCGGCTTGAAGATCACGTACTTCGTCGTCGGGCTCGATGCGGATGCGCCCGAAAACGCCGATGCGCTCGGCGCGATCGCGCCGGCCGGCCACGAGATCGGAAACCATTCGTATAACCACGAGCCGTGGATGCACCGCCGCACGGCGAACGAGATCGAGGACGAGATCGCCCGCGCGGAAGCCAGCATTACGAAAGCTACCGGAACGCGGCCGCGGGGCTTTCGCGGACCCGGCTTCGTGCGTTCTGACGAAATTCACCGAATTCTCGCGCGGCGCGGATATCTGTACGATGCCTCGACGCTGCCCACGTTCATCGGCCCGCTTGCGCGCGCATACTACTTCCGCACGGCACGTCTGCAAAAGGGCGACCTGCAAGAGCGCAGTAGTCTGTTCGGTGCGTGGAACGACGGGCTGCTGCCGAACCGCCCGTACCGGATTAACACACCTGACGGTTACTTGCTGCAAATTCCGGTGACGACCATGCCCGGTTTCCGCGTCCCGATCCACGTAAGCTATCTGCTGTACATTGCCTCGCGCTCGACGGAAGCGGCGCTTGCGTACTTCCGGTTTGCGCTCAGTCTGTGCAGGCAGACGCGCACGACCCCTTCGATTTTGCTGCATCCCCTAGACTTTTTAGGAGCCGACGACTGCCCGGAACTCGCCTTTTTCCCGGCCATGCAGATGCGCAGCATGGACAAACTGCGCTTTGTCCGCAAGGCGTTAACGCTGCTGAGCGAACGCTTCGAAGTGGGACCTTTGGCCGAGACCGCGCTGCAAGCGTTCCCGAAACCCTCACAACATTATGAGGCCGGATGAATTCGTTGTGAAATACTAACTTTCTTAACGTGCGATGCCCCGCTTGGATAGTCTATAACTGTAATTAAGCAGCAAAAATAAATAAGTAACTGCCGGCACGTGGGCCGGTTCCAAAGGGGATATCAAGCGTGGTTATCGGACAGCATCCGGTGCGCGTCTATATCGTCGAGCAGCAATTGCTATTTGGAAAGGCGATTGCGCATGCTCTGGGCCAGGATCGCGGACTTATTATCAGCGGACTCGCCCGTACTCGCGATGAGGCCGCCGTTCAAGAAGGCGACATCGACGTCATTATCATCGACGTGGACAACGACGTCGGCGACATCGAAGCGACGGTCGAACACTTCCGCAGCGTTTGCCCGACGGCGAAAGTCTGCTTCATCTCAATGTGCGTACAGCCGGAGTTGATGCAGCGCTGTCTTTCCAGCGGCGCTGACGGCTACATCGTCAAAGACAGCTCGCTGCAAGAACTCACTGCAGCGATCAAAACCCTCGGCAGCGGTGACAGCTACGTGGATCCGCGCGTAGCGGCGGCACTGCTGCGCGGGCGGGCGATGAACCACATTCCGTACAACGGCGAACTCTCGCCGCGCGAAACGGATATCATTCGTCTGATCGCTCAAGGATTATCGAACCGCGACATCGGCCAGCGTCTGGTGCTTTCGGAGAAGACGGTGAAGAATCACGTCAGCCGCATCTTCTCGAAGTTGCACTTCACGGCGCGATCGCAGGCGGCGGTTCACGCAATTCGCAACGGTTTGGCGTAGGCGCTAAACCGCGGAGGGGTTCAAGGCACGCTCTTTGGATGGAGCGTGCCTTGTCGCGTCCTCTTACGGGCCGGTTTTAGAAGCCGCCCGCCACCGGCGCCGCGATCGTCGCGTGCGCCTGCAGCGCTTGTTCCGCAATCGCCTGCAGCGATGCGAGGTGTGCGCGCTGCATCGAGTTGAGCCCGTGGCGTCCTTGGCCGACAACTGCGTCGTGACGCAGATTGTCCAGTTCCAGACGCGCGAGCGCTTGTGCGTCGGCCGGCGTGCCCGGCCGCGGCGCCGTCCACATCGATGCAAGCATCTTCGCGTACGTAACCTGCAGATTGCGGCGGATTAACCCGTCTTTCGATCCGCCGTTTGAGAGGTCGCCGAAGATACCGCTCTGCGCCCAATCGAAGAGATCGGAGAGCGACATCGTACGTCCCGGCGCGTACTTGGTGTTCATTGCGTCGAGGTTGACCATGCGCAGCGGCGAGAACAGTTCGTTCAGCGTCGCCTGCTGTGCCGCACCGACCATCGTCACGACGGGAACGTCGTGCGTCAGGGACGGCGCGTAGGACCACGTCGCGTCCAGACTCAGCGAGCTCACTTCCGAATACGTGAGCGTCTGCAGTACCGCGGGATTGAAGTTCCAGGCGCTATCCGAGAAGAGATGCGTTTGAAGATCTTTCCACGCTGCAACCTCATCGCCGCGCGAGACCGGGGTCAGCGGAAGTCCTGCGCCGGCGTCGCCGCGGAGTGCGCGCGAGATGTATTCGCCGCCGATCGTATGCGCGGGGTACGCCGCGCACTGCAGATAGCCGCGCATCGGCATGAGGAACGCGGCGCGCGCCTCATCGTATGCCATGCCCCGTTCGGGGAAACGGCGGTTGACGTTGTCCATCAGTTGATGGTCCATCGCCATTTGCGTGTCGCACCACTGCAGCGGTTTGTTCGTGAGATCGAACATCACCACGCGCGGATCCGTCGAGTGACCGAACGCAAATGCTCCGGCATCTTCGTCGCTCGCGAAGCGGTAGTTCGGGTCGCTCCAGCGGGATGCCCAACGGCGCAGCGTCGGCAGCTCTTGCTGCGGCGAGTGCGCGGGGATATAGCCGTATCCGTACTGCACCGCGTAGTAGTCGTACGGTCCGAGCACCAACTGATCGTAGTCGCCTTGCGGCGTGCCTTTCGGCCACAGGTTGGTCGGGCTGTACTCCATCACCGAGTTGGCAATGCCGTGCGTGCTCGTGAACGATTTGTTTTGCAGCTGCTTTGCGGTATACGCCTCGGAGGCGATGAAGTTGTGCTGAAGTCCGAGATCGTGTCCGGACTCATGCAGAATCACCGAGCGGATGAAGCCTTCCGCATAGTACTTCTCGGCCTGGGCCGAGTCGGCCAGACCGCGTGCCGGCGCGATTTTGTATTTGTACGTAAGACGTCCGCCCATGCCTTCGACTGCATCGAAGTTCACGCCGACGTTCAGCTCTTCACCCGTTCGCGGATCGCAAAGCAGCAACGCTTCGGCGCCGAACTGCGGACGGCTCGTGTCGATCCAGCGGATCATGTTGTGACGGATGTCGTCCGGATCCCACGACGGATCCGACGGCTGATTCAGCACCTGCACGGCATTCAAGATGCCGGCGCGGGCGAACGCGCTATTCCATGTCAACAGTGCTTGCCGCACGGTTTCGCGGTACTGCGTGGGGATATCGTTGCTTAAATAAAAGACGAGCGGATTGGTCGCGTGAAACGGCGCCGACGACGTGCGGCTGCCGAAGTTCCAGCGCGTGATGTAATGCACGTCGCGGCGCAGCAAACTGTCCGACGAGAAGTCGATGAGCGGCTGCGAGAAGTAGCCGACGCGCGGATCGTAGATGCGCGGAACGTAGCCGTCATTCGGGGCCGCGATCAAATTGTACGTGATCGTTACTTCGACGCTGCGAGCATCGGGAACGTTGTCGATCGGCGTTTGCTCGGGCGCCGCCCACGTCTGATCGACGCGCAGAACGTCGTTTTCGGCGAATGCTTTAGCCGCCGAGAAGAACGAACGCGACGGGTCCAGGCGGTAAGCGTGCATCGGATTGCGATCCGGACGCAGCTGTTCCGCGAAATCCGC
>DASSRQ010000316.1:0-2786 GCA_035701665.1 Vulcanimicrobiaceae bacterium | reverse complement strand
CCTGCAGCAGCGGCGCAGATGCAGCCGGGAATGTTCGTGGGAGGACGGGCGTCGGGCCGGATTGCCGTCGGGACGGACGGCAGCGGCGATGCCGGAGCCGCGCGCGGAGCGGTGATCGACACGCTGCGCGCTGCGAAGGTCGGTGCGTTCGCGCTGCAAAGCGATCCGAACGCGGGCGACTGCAGCCGTAAACCGTATGCAGCGTACGTCACGGTCTCGTCGACGCGGTTTACGCTGCTCGAGGGCACCGATGTCGACATCGGCGTCTCGCTGCAAGATTGCGGCGGATGGAACGTCGGCGAGTGGCACGATCACGCGGTTTCGGCCTCGCCTTCGGCAGACGACGTGCGTGCGCTCGGATCGCAAGGCGCACAGCGGCTGCTCGACTGGTCGCGTGCGAACGGCGAGCGCTGGCAGCATCTTACGACGGGCGGACTCGCTTATGCGGCGGGCGACGCGCCGACGTATTATTATTCGCTGTTCAAAACCGTCGACGGCAATATGCGCGCTTACGTACGCGGCGGCGGTCCGGCGTATGCCGCCGGCTTGAGAAGCAACGACATCGTGGACAAACTGGACGGACGCTATTGGTGGGAATACGGCACCTATCAAACGCAGGCACGCGCCTACGACGGCAAGCCGCATTCATTCGACATCGAACGCGGCAGTAAAACGCTGCACGTGCAACTGGGAGAGGCATTTTCATCGTGACGGTCATCGACGGCAAACTTGCAGCGTACTGCGACGAGCATCAGAACGAGTATCTGGAAGAGTTGAAGTCGTGGATTGCGATTCCGTCGGTCTCGGCGGATCCGGCGCATAAGGACGATGTGCGGCGCTGCTGCGAACGGCTCGTCGATCGCATGCGTACCATCGGCATGGAAGCGCGCGTGTTGGAAACCGACGGCAATCCGCTTGCGTACGGCGAGTGGCTGAACGCGCCCGGCAAGCCCACCGTCCTGATCTACGGCCATTACGACGTGCAGCCCGCCGATCCGATCGAACTGTGGGAGTCGCCGCCTTTCGAGGGCACGGTTCGCGACGGAAAGATCTTCGGACGCGGATCGGTCGACGATAAGGGCCAGGTGCTGATGCATCTCGCCGCGGCGGAAGCGCATCTGCGCACGCGCGGTTCGCTGCCCGTCAATCTCAAAGTCGTGATCGAAGGCGAAGAAGAGATCGGATCGCCCAACTTCGAGGCGGCGCTTGCGAGATACGAGAACGAGCTGCACGCCGACGTTGCGATCATCTCCGACACGGCGGTGTACGCCGAAGACACGCCGTCGTTGACAACCTCGATGCGCGGTCTGGTGCATTGGGAGATCGCGGTGACCGGCCCGGCGGAGGACCTGCACTCGGGCTATTTCGGCGGACTGGTCGACAACCCGATCGAGATGCTTGCGCGCGCCATCGCCCGGCTAAAAGACGAAAGCGGGCGCGTTCTCGTACCGGGGTTTTACGAAGGCGTGCACGATCCGGACGAAGCGCACCTTGCCGAACTGCGTTCGCTGCAATTCGACGAACAGCGCGAAGCGCAAGCGATTCACGTTCCGCGGATCGGCGGCGAAAGCGGCGTGGAGCCGCTGGTCCGTCAGTGGCTGCGGCCGACGCTCGAATGCAACGGCATTTGGGGCGGCTATCAAGGACCGGGAACCAAAACGATCATTCCAAGCTGGGCGAAGGCGAAGATCTCCGCACGCCTTGTGGGCGATCAAGATCCGGAGAAGATCAAAGCCGCGGTTACCGAGTATCTGCGCAGCGCGTTTCCGGCAACGGTTCGCGTCTCCGTAGAAACCGGCGGTGACACGCGAGCCGTTTCGACGTCGCGCGACCATCCGGCCGTCGCCGCCGCTTCGCGCGCAATGGAAGCCGGTTTCGGCAAGAAACCGGTCTTCATCGGCACCGGCGGAACGATCGGGCCGGTCTCCAGTTTCGATCGCATTCTGGGGATGCCGCAAGTGTTGATCGGTGTCGGTCTTCCCGACGACCGCATCCACGCACCGAACGAAAAGTTCACGCTTTCGCAGTTTTTCGGCGGCATCAAAACGCTCTGCGCGCTCTACGACGAGCTCGCATCGCTTTGAACCCGAAGGATCGCTTCGGCGATCGAGCCGATGCGTACGCGGCCAACCGCCCGGGATATCCGGAAGCGGTTCTCGACGCGCTGCTGTACGAGATGCCGCCGGAGATTGTCGTGGCCGACGTCGGCGCGGGCACGGGCATATCCAGCGAAGCTTTGGCTGCAAATGCCGCGCGCGTCATCGCGATCGAACCGAACGCCGCGATGCGCGCAAAGGCATCGCCGAACAAAAAGATCGAGTGGCGTGACGGCACGGGCGAACGGACGGGGCTGGATGCAAAATCGGTCGACCTGGCCGTCGCGTTTCAGGCGTTTCATTGGTTCGATGCGGATGCAGCTTTCGCCGAGTTCACCCGCATCGCGCGCGTGCGCATCGGCTTGGTGCAGTACGAGCGGGACGAGCGTTATCCGTTCGCGCGCGCATACGGCGATCTCGTGCGCGAGTACGCGACCGACGATACGGAAGGCGTTCGTCTGCGCACGCTGGATACGTTCGCTTCGCTCGCCGGCGATCGTCTGGAACGCAGTACGATTGCGGCGGATCAACGGCTCGGCCTCGACGGACTCACCGGGCGGATCGATTCCGCATCGTATCTTCCGAAAGAAGGCGAAAGAGCCGCGCAGTTGCGCGAGCGTGCCCGCGCGCTGTTCGAACAGTTCGAACAGGACGGCACCGTCGTTCTGGCCATGACGTATCACGTCCTCA
>DASSRQ010000315.1:0-42709 GCA_035701665.1 Vulcanimicrobiaceae bacterium | reverse complement strand
ACCACGATCGGCTCGGGCAGCAGATCCGCAGCACTATCGTTTACATCGGGGCGCGCAACGATAACTTTGCGCGCCTCGAATCGCATCTTGCGCGAGGTATTGCCGACGTTTTCGATCCAGCCTTCGGCTTCGACGTAATCGCCGGCGTAGACCGGCGCCAGAAACTCTACGCTGTCGTACGCGACGAATAACCCTTCGTCGCCGTCCATGCGAATCAGCAACTCCGTCGCGACGTCGCCGAACAGCGCGAGCATCCTCGCGCCGTCGACCAGGTTGCCGCCGTAGTGCGCGTCGTGCGCGCTCATGCGCAAACGAATCACGGCGTGATGCCCTCCGTAAACGTATACTCCGATGCTTGCGGCAAACAGTTGCGCACTGCGGGAAAGTAGTTCGAAGCCAGCGCGGCCTTCATAACGGCGTCGTCCGTCGCACGGGAGCCGCTTCCGTGTTTGAGCGCTGCATGTTTGACCTCACCGAACTCATCGAGCGAGATCGTGATATCGGTGGCCAACGGATCGTTGGCCTGCACGGCCATCATCGGGAGCTGCGGCTTTGCTTCGAGCGTGATGACGGGACCGTGATTGCAAGCGTCGGGAAAAGCAGCGTCGTTACCGCCGACGACCCACTCGCTTTCGCCCGGCAGATCTTTGCAGCCGGCTGCCGCCGGGACAAACGACCACAGTTTGATTGCGCTCACGGCCGCCTTGTCGTAGTCTTTATTGCCCGACGAAACGTCCACCCATGCGGCAGTGACGCCGCCGCGTTCGTCGACCAGCGCGATAACGGACGCGTACGGCCGTTTGAGATTGGAGAATGGCTTGGCACTTTTCGGCGCGACGATTTTCGCGGGAATCGGCGGGTGATCGCAAACCATCAGGCCGCCTGCGTCTTTGCTAATTGCCAGAGATCTTCGAGTTCGTCCAGGGACATGTCGGAAAGTGCTTTTCCTTCCTTTGCCGCGTGCGCTTCCATGAAGCTGAACCGGCGGTAGAACTTTTCGTTGGCCTCGCGCATCGCGGCTTCGGCGTCGATGCCCATGGCGCGCGACAGATTGACTAACGTAAAAAAGACGTCGCCCAGCTCTTCGCGCACGTGCGCGTCGTCCTGTTTCTCGCGCTCGGCTTGCGCCAACTCGCCCAGCTCTTCGTGCAGCTTGTCGAGTACACCGCGAACGGCAGGCCAGTCGAAGCCGACGCGCGCCGCTTTCTCTTGCATCCGTTGTCCGCGCTGCAGCGCACCGAGATGTTTCGGAATGCCGTCGAGCCGGTTTTTGCGCTTTTGCCCCGTCGCCTCTTTGGCTTTGAGCTGCTCCCAGTTGCGCCACTGCGCGTCGACGTCTTCGATCACCGCGTCGCCGAACACGTGCGGATGACGGCGAACCATTTTGTTGGAAAGCGCATCGATGACGTCGGCGACGGTGAACGCTCCGGTTTCCGTGCCGAGCTGCGAATGAAACACGATCTGCAGGAGCAGATCGCCGAGCTCTTCGCACAACGCGGCGCCGTCGTCTTGCTCGATGGCTTCGACGACTTCGTACGTCTCTTCGATTAAGTATGGTACGAGCGTGCGGTGCGTCTGCTCGCGATCCCACGGACACGAAGCGCGCAGCCGCGCCATCACTTGAATCAGGTCGTCCCACGTGTAATGCGCCGACGCCGGCGGAAGGGGTACGAGGGGCATCGCGATCGATGCGGAGAGCGTGGCGTTCGGAACGCCGGGCACGATCTCGGTCTTTATGCCGCGCGCTTCGAGCGTGCGCAGCAGCACCGGCAGACCGGGAAAATCGGAGAGCGGGTTGCCAAGGACTGCTAGGCCCGTGCGTTCCGCCGCGACGCGTTCCGCGAAGTAGTCGATCTCGTCGGCGCTTCCGCGAACGAGCATCGCCGCGTCGCGCGCCAGATCTTTGCGCGGCTCGATGCCGTGCGCGCGCAATTCGGCAAGCAGGTCGGGCGGCGCAAGCAGCGCGGCAACGTCCTGCGCGTCGCGCAGCGCCTGCAGTGCGCCGAGCGTCAGCAGGCGGGGATCGCCCGGACCGAGCCCCACGATTCGTACGAGCATGGGCGCCCTTTCGCTCCCTCTAAAGCAAAGGCCCGTCCTTGCGGACGGGCCTTGGAACTGCGCGAGCGGCTGCTACTTCTTGGTCGGTGCCGCTGCGGGTGCGGCCGACGTCGTGGTCCCCGGTGCTGCCGGCGGCGGCGACGGGAACAGGCCGTCGAACTTGTGATCGTCGATGTCGATCTTCGCCTGCGACTGCAGGTTCTGGATGAACGTCGGGACGAGCGGCGCTTCCTGTTGCTGACGCAGCTGCGTCGCAATCTTGTCGTGCACCGATGCGAGCGTTGCCGTCGAGCCCGGTTTACGCTCTTCGACCTGAATCACGTGGAAACCGTAAGCCGAGTGAATTGGCTGGCTGATCTTGCCGATCGGTCCGCTGAACGCATACTGGTCGAACACCGGAAGCATCGCGCCTTTTTTGAAGAAGCCGAGCTCGCCGCCCTTATCGCGGCTGCCGGGATCCGTCGAGTACTGCTTGGCTTCGGCTGCGAAGTCTTTGCCGGCTTTCAGGTCTGCTTCGACCTTCTCGGCCGTCTTCAGATCCGGTACCAGAATGTGGCGCGCGCGGGCCATTGCCGGCGTGTCGTACTGCGCGTGATTCTTTTCGAAGAACGATTTGATCTGCGCTTCGCTGATGTGAATGTTCGAACCGGTCGCCTTGTCCAGAATGATCTGGCGGCGCAGCAGGTCGCGAACGTCTTGCTCGGTGAGACCGCGCGCTTTCAGCAGATCGTCCCACTGACCGTTCGGATACTGCTCTTTATAGCCGTTCTCGACTTTGTCGATCTCGGCGTCCGAAACGCTGATGTTGTTCTTTTGAGCGTACTGGTCGATCAGGACGTTGGTGACCATCTGCTGCAGCTGGCTCTTGGCAGCGGGGCTGCTCTCGAGTTTCGAATCCAGATCTGCGTGCGAGATCGACTGACCGTTGACCGTCGCGACCGACCCGCCGGCGCCGGAACCGCCGCAAGCGGCAAGTGAAACAGTTAAGAGTGCGGTGCTAATACCCGCCACAAGCCTGTAGGCTTTCGACATTCTGCGCTCCAGTTTAATTGGGAAAATAACCGTCGCCGGGTTCGCGAAGGGTGCCTGCGGTCCTTTGTAGGAGGCGCCCCCTGCTCCGTAAAAATTGCGCGCCAATGCTCGTGGAACTCTCCGGCGATGTGGATATCGCCATGAAGGACGAACTCCGAACGCGTCTAGAGCAAGCGGCGGAGCAGTCGTCCGAGGTGGACATCGATCTTTCTCAGGTGGACTATGCCGATTCGACGGCCTTGGGACTCTTTATCGCCCTGCGAAATGCGCTCAAGGCACGCGGCGGGCGCGTCCGCTTGCTTTCGCCGACGTCGCGGGTTCGCAAGCTGCTGAACTACGCCGGGCTGGAAAAAGCGTTCGAGATCGTCGACTGACGGCGGTCCCGCGCTCTACATCGCTTCCAATAAACTCCGAAGCAGCGGCATCCAAACCGCTTCCGCGCGCTGACCTTTTTGCAACGGCGGCAGATCGACCAGAATCTTGCCTTCGGCAAACCGGAACTTGTTGCGCGTAAGCGATTGAAACTTCGGAATTGCCGACGGCTGCAGCTCGAACGCGCTTCCGACGCCCAGCGTTAGCCGCTTTTCGTCGACGACAACGCGCGTGACGTGTTTCTGCAGCGCGACCGTGCGCAGTTTGGTCAGTTCGACCAAGTTTTCCAACGCCGGCGGCAGCGGGCCGAAGCGGTCGCGCACGCCGGCGGCGATCTCTTCAACCTCGGCTTGCGTGCGCGATTTCGCGAGCTGTTGATAGACGGCAATCTTCTGCGAGACTTGCGGAATATAGTCGGCGGGAACGTAGGCATCGATCTTGACGTCGATGACGGCTTCCCGCTGCTCTTCGAGCGCGGCCTGCTCGCCCTTGCGTTCCGCGATTGCATCCGCGAGCAACTGACAATACGTGTCGAAGCCGACCGAACCGATGAACCCGGACTGCGCGGAGCCCAGCAGATTGCCGGCGCCGCGAATCTCCAGGTCGCGCATGGCGATCTGCAAGCCGCTGCCAAGATGCGTGAACTCGCGGATAGCTTCCAGCCGTGCCTTCGCGTCTTCGGTGAGCGACTTGTGCGCCTGATACAAGAGATACGCGTACGCTTGATGGTTCGAACGGCCGACGCGGCCGCGCAGTTGGTACAGCTGCGCAAGTCCGAACTTGTCGGCGTCGCTCACGATAATCGTGTTGACGTTCGGGATGTCGATGCCGTTTTCGATGATCGTCGTCGCGACGAGCACGTCCAAATCGCCCTCGATGAACGACTGCATGATCGGCTCGAGTTCGTTTTCGTGCATCTGCCCGTGGCCGATAGCGATTCGCGCGCGCGGTACGAGCTGCTGCAGTGCGTTCTTGACCGAGTAGATCGATTCGATGCGGTTGTGCAGATAATACACTTGGCCGCCGCGGTCGAGTTCCGCTGCGATAGCGCGCTGAACGACGGCATCGCCCGCCGGCACGACCACCGTCTTGATCGACATGCGGTTCTTCGGCGCCGTTTGAATGAGCGAGAGATCGCGCACGCCCATCAGCGACATGTGCAGCGTTCGCGGAATCGGCGTCGCCGAAAGCGTCAGCACGTCGACGCTCGCGCGCAGCTGTTTGAGCCGCTCTTTGTGCATCACGCCGAAACGCTGCTCTTCGTCAACGATGATGAGGCCGACGTCGGCGAAGGACACATCTTTCTGCAGCAGGCGGTGCGTGCCGATGACGATATCGACTTTTCCCTCGGCCGTATCGCGCAGAATGTCTTTCTGCTCTTTCTTGGTTTTGAACCGCGAGATCTCTTCGATGCGGATCGGAAACCCGGCGAAGCGCGCGCTGAAGTTGCGGAAATGCTGATCTGCAAGCAGCGTCGTCGGTACGAGCACGGCAACCTGTTTTTTGTCGGCGACCGCTTTGAACGCCGCGCGGATCGCAACTTCGGTTTTGCCGTAGCCGACGTCGCCGCAGACGACGCGGTCCATCGGGCGCGCGCGCTCCATGTCGGCTTTGGTGTCGTTGATCGCTTTGAGCTGGTCCGGCGTTTCTTGATACGGAAAGGCTTCCTCAAGCTCGGTTTGCCAGACTGTATCCGGCGCAAACGAATGGCCGCGCGCGAGTTCGCGCTCCGCGTACAGCGCCACCAGGCCTTCGGCAATCTTCGCGAGCGATTCGGAGACGCGCGTCTTGGTGCGCGCCCAGTCGGCGCCGCCCATCTTGGAAAGCCGCGGCGCACCGCCTTCGCCCGCGCTATACTTCGTCACCTGATGCATCTGCGTTACCGGGACGAGCATGCGATCCGTACCGGCGTATTTCAAATCGAGATAGTCTTGCGTCGCGCCGAGGATCGTTTCGGTGCGCAGGCCCAGATATTGACCGATGCCGTGCACGGCATGCACGACGTAATCGCCGACTTTGAGATCTGCCAGCGTAACGGGAACGCCTTCTTTGACGGCGCGGATCTTGACGCGTTTGGGCGGCTGGCCGAAGATCTCGCGATCGCCCAGAATGCGCAGGCCGAGGCCGGGCAGCGTGAAGCCGTTCTCGATGCTGCCTTGATCGATGTACACCGCACCCGCGCGCAGCGCTAACGGCGCGGCGGCGACGCTCAATCCGGCGGCGCGAACGATGTCCGCCGTACGCGCAGCACCGCTCGTAACGAGAAGAACGGAGTCGCCGGCAGCGACGCTCTCGCGCAGCGACTGCGTGAACATCTCGATCTGCCGGTTGAAGTGATCCGCGGGACGGCCTTCGAGCACGAAGTTTTCGGTCGTTGCCGGGAGCCAGTCCAAGCCTTGCGCGGTTTCGATGCCGCCCGGAAACGACAGAACTGCATGGCGCGCGAACTCCGCACGCAGATCGGACAGGTGCGGAAACGGTGCGGCAACCTGCGCGAGCAGCGCTTCGCCGACCTCGCTGTCGCGCACGGAGAACTCGGCAGAGTCCATGCTCGCGACGAGCACACTTTCTTCCCGCGAGCGTTCGTCGTCCAGCGCGCGTTCGATCGTTGCGAGCATTCCAGGCTCGTCGATAATAAGCGTCGTGTGCTGCGGGAGATAGGATAAAACCGTTTCGCGTTCGCCGTACGCAAGCGGCAGCCACGGTTCGGGAACGTCGGCACCCGTTTCGAGATACGCGGATACCGCGTTGCGAACGTTTGCGGCCTCGATGCCTTCAACGACGCGCCGTCGCAGTGTTTCGTCGCGCGGGATCTCGACCCACGGTACGACTTCGAGCGCGTCCAGCGAACCTTCGCTGCGCTGCGTCACCAGATCGAACGGACGCATGCTCTCGATCTCGTCGCCGAAAAACTCGATGCGCACCGGCGTATCGGCCGATGCCGCAAACAGATCGAGAATGCCGCCGCGTACTGCATATTCGCCCGCAGCGCTGACGACGTCGGCACGCTGATAGCCTAACCGGTAAAGCCGCTCGAGCGTCGCGTCCCAGCCGGCATCCTCGCCGGTGCGCAGCGTAAAGCGGTCGCGCGAAAACGCGCTGCACGGAACGACGTACTGGCGGATCGCGGTGAGCGGCGCGAGGACGATGCCCGGCGTTCCGTCGCACAACTGCGCGAGCAGCGTCATGCGCGCGCTGCGCTCCGACGGCGAGTCGATCGCGCCGACCGTTTCGTCGCGCGGACGAAGCAGCCGCACCGACCGCGGCTCGTCCTCTTCCATAAAGTAGAGCAGGTCGGCAAAGACGCGTTCGGCGACATCGACCGTGGGCGTTACGACGAAGAACAGCCCGCCGATCTCACGGTACAAAGCGGCCAAAATGGCCGGGCGCGACGACGGGACCGTCTCGTGCAGCGCAAAGGCGCCGGCGCCGCGGCGCAAACGCGTCGCGATGTCGCTCAAAGCCTTGCTGGAACCCGCAAGGGTACGGACCAGCCCTCCGGCCAGACGGTTCGCGGGTCGCTCGATAACGGTCATAAGTTCTTCGATGATACTCCGGGAGCGCAACCCGGCCCCCGGGCGCGCGGTTTCAAGAATTAGCACTCTTGACACTTGACTGCCAGCATTGTAAATTGCTGGACAGAGGAGGTAAATGCATGAACCCTTTGTCGTCTTTAGACCGTAACGGCAACCGCGGCAGCCTGCTCGCCCGGCCATTTGCCGACCTTTGGGGCGCGGACCCGTTCCGGGCCTTTTCGGGACCCTCGTACGGCGTGGAGATCGCGCGGACCGAGACCGGCTACACGGTCGAGCTCCCCGTTGCCGGCTTCAAGCCCGACCAGATTGACGTCACGCTTGAAGACGGTGTCCTCACGGTCGCCGGAAAAAACGAAAAGCGTTCCTTCACCCGTGCCTTCACGGTGCCGGAAGAAGTCGACGCCGACCGCATCGAGGCGAACGTCGAGCACGGCATGCTGACGATGACGCTCGCGCTGCAGCCCAAGGCGCAGCCGAAGCGGATCCAAGTCACCGCGAAGTAGCAGACGGTATACCTGGACGGCCGGGCGAACGGGGCAGCATGCTCCTCGTCCGGCCATGGTTTTTCTAGCAGCCGCGCTGCTCTGCGGCAGCCATCCGGTGTACGCGTTGCGCGCGATCGTCAGTCCGGTCGCCATACGCCGCGAAGCCGGCGAGTACCGCGCGAGCGCATCGCTGCGTTTTGAGATCGTACCGAAGCCGGCAACGCCGCATACGTCCGATCGCGGATTCAACGATCACGTGCGCGGACATCAAATCATCGCGCAGCGCGTTGCGCGGTCATCCATCGGTTCGACGCAAGCCACTGGAAAAACGGCGGCGGAGGCGCGTTCACAGTTGCTGCGTGCAATTGCGCAGATGAGTTTGGATGCGCAGAAAGAGCTCGACCGCGAAGAGCGCGTCTACGATTCCGTTACGGAAGACGGTCAGGCGCAAGATCAGGCGCCGCAGTATGGCTTTCCCGGCGGCGCGAACGCGAAAGACCGCTGCCCGCAAAGATAGCGAGCGGCGTTCCGAACGTCGCGATAACGATCGCGGCCTCTGAGACCGGCCACAAAAGCGACGACGCTTCGCCGAAGTAGCGAAGCATCAGCAGCACCGATGCGGCGATGAGCGCGTATTGTTCGTACCGGGATCGCACGGCGGCGGCGACGGGCAGCAGCCAGATGCCGTACCACGGATACGGATTCGGGACGAGCATCAACAACGCTATGACGATGTAGGCCGCGCGCCCGCGTCCGGCCGCGAGAACGCCTACTGCGCAGATCGCTGCGACTGCGACGGCAACCGGCATAGGCGCGATGAGCGAAAACAAAAACAGCGGCGAAAAATGCGGCGCGAACTTTCCGTGCGGCGCGAGATCGTGCGTTGCTGCGACGAGCAGCGGAACCGACGCGGCGAGCGTAACCGCGATCCCCACTGCGCTGCCGGCCGCGGCGCGAATCCGCGCGGCGCGCCCCTGGGCTGCACGCCACGCAACGAGAGCCGCGGCTGCCGCGGGTCCTTTGATCGCGCCCGAGATGCCTGCGAGCACGCCGCCCCAAAACGGCATGCGCCGCATCACCGCCATGCCGCCGAGCACGCATGCGATCGCGAACACGTCGTTGTGTCCCTCGGCACACGCCCAAATCGCCGCGGGATTCAAAGCGATGATGCACGCAGCGCGCAGCCGTTCGCGCTCCGGCAGCCACGCGTATGCGCGCTGCGCGAGTGGAACGCAGGCGGCGAGCGCCGCACACGCAGCGATCCGTAAAACCCAAAGCGGCGCAGCTGCTCCGAGCGGCGCAAAAAGCACCGCGAAGCGCGCGAGGACGAGAAACAACGGTCCGTAAACGCAGACCGGCAGCGGGTTTCCCCATTGCCACTGCGCCGCGTCGAGCAGCGGATCGTGGACCGTTACACGCGCGTGCGAATACGGGTCCATGCCGTGCGCGAGCATCTGTCCGTATGCTGCGTAAGCGTAGACGTCGCTTGAAAACACCGCCGGCACGCACAGTGCGGCTATGCAGGCGAGAGCGCAATACCGTGCAGCGCGCGAGAACGTTCGCAGGCACTGCACGTAACCGCAGAGGGCAGCCGCGATGCCCGTCAGCAGCGCGCCGCACATCCACAAGCCGTCCGTCTGCCAATAGGTTACGACGGTCAGCGGCTGCGCGCGGTCGACGCCGTACGCGTTCGACACATGCATGAGAACGAGGCGCATCAGGATCGCGGCGAGGAGAAATCCGGCGATCGCCGCGATGCGAATCATTCGGCGGCTGCGCCTAGCGCGAGCACGATCCACCACCATGCGCCGACCTTGGGATAAAACACGAGCAGGTCGACTACTTGATGCGCGGCAAGCGCGAGCGTTGCGGCAAACGCACCGGCGGTCAGCGGCGACCGTGCAGCACTGCGAGCGAGCGTACGCAAAGCCGAAACAATCAAAAAGATCGTCGCGGCAAACAGCGCGATGCCGCCCTCGACCAGCGACTGCAGATATAGACTATTGGCATGCGTGCGAACGCGCGTCACGCCGGTCTGGCCGATCTCGCGTTCGAAGTTTCCGGCACCGACGCCGAAGACCGGATGCTCTCGCCAGAGATGCCACGCTGCGCGCCACAACAGCGGACGCGTTCCGACGCCGCCGCCGTATGCCGACGGTGAGAGATCCCAAAAACGCGACAGCCCGAACGTGTGCGCGATACCGCCCCATGCGACGGCGCCCATCGCGCCCGCGATCGCGCCGGCAGCAAGCGGTTTTACAACGCGAAGCAGCGCGCCGCGGTAAACGTAGGCAAGTGCGGCGATGGCGGCCGCCGCGCCGATCGCGCCGCCGCGCGAGAACGTCAGTACGTCCGTGAGCGCGCATAAAAAGATCGCTGCCGTCAGTGCCTCACCTTGCGCGGCCACGGCAAAGGCGAGCAGCAGCGGAAGCGTGACGTCGAAATAGCCGGCGAGCTGATTCGGGCCTTCGAGCGGTCCCGCAATGCGCGGCGTCGGATGACCGTTCATCAACAGCACGGACGTCGCGCCGTAAAACTCTTGCGTCAATGCCAGCGCGCACACGACCACCGTTACACCGATGAGCGTACGCCGGACGGCAGCGCTATCCGGATCGATCCGGTACGCACAGTACACCAAGCAGAAGGCGATGACGTATTCGACTGCTTTGAGCGTCTCGCGAACGACGGCGCCCGGATACGCCGCGTGTGCGTACGTGATTGCCGTTGCCGCGATAACCGCCGCACCGCCCAGCAGCATCGGCCGGGCGCGCGAATCGCGCAGCGGTGCAAGTGCGTGCGGCCGGACGAACAGCCCGACGGCGACCGCGGCAATGCCCGCTTTCAGAAGCGTGACGGTCGTCGAACCGGCCAGCTGATACAATGCGAACGGCGTGCACGCCGCAAGCACGCAGACGCCGTACACGGGCCGCCGCATCGTCGCGAGCGCAGCGCCGGTGAAGAATACGGCAAACGCCAGCAGCGAAAGCGGATCGGGTATCACGCGGCGGGCTTCGTCGCCATAGAGTCGAACTCCGCGGCTCGATGGACCAGCAAACCATGCGTGCCTGCATCGAACGCAAACGCGAAGGCGGCGATCTCTCGCCCGAAGAGTGGACGCGCATCGTCGCCGGCCTGATGGACGGCCGCGTGGACGAGGCGCAGTTCGCTGCGCTTTGCATGGCGTGCGTGTGGCGCGGAATGAGCTTCGACGAAGCCTTTGCGATGACGCGCGCCATGGTGGAAAGCGGCGATCAACTCTCGTTCGATCGTCAAGAAGGCGTGGTCGTCGACAAGCATAGCAGCGGCGGCGTCAGCGACATCGTTTCGCTCGCGGCCGTTCCGCTTGCGGCGGCATGCGGAGCGCGCGTTGCCAAGCTGTCCGGACGCGCGCTCGGACATACCGGCGGAACCATCGATAAACTCGAAACGATTCCGGGCCTGCGTACCGCGCTGAGCACCGAAGAGTTTGCCGAACAAGTCCGCAACACCGGCTGCGCGATCGCAGCGCAAAGCGCAACGATCGTTCCGGCCGACAAGCGGATCTACGCGCTGCGCGATCGGACCGGGACGGTGCCCGCGCTCGGACTGATCTCGTCCTCGATCGTCAGTAAAAAGATCGCCGGCGGCGCGCACGCGTTCGTCTTCGACGTGAAGACAGGACCGGCCGCATTCATGCAAGAGCCGGAGAAAGCCAAAGAGCTCGGGCGCTGGCTGCTGGAGATCGCGGCGCGGTTCGGCCGGCGCGCAACCGCGTTCGTAACGGATATGAGCGAACCGCTCGGGCGCTGCATCGGCACCGGCGTCGAAGTCGTGGAGGCGCGCGAGATGCTTCAAGGCAACGGCGACCCGCGCGCGGTGCAGCTCGTAACCGCAATCGCCGCCGCGCTGGTAAACGAATGCGGATTCGACGAGCCCGAGGCGCTCGTCATGCGCGCGCTGTCGTCCGGTTCGGGATTCGAAAAGTTCCGCGAGATGATCGCAGCGCAAGGCGGCGACGTTTCCGCCTTCGAGAACATGCAGTTGGGCGAGAGTATCGCCGTGCGCGCGCGCAGCGGCGGCTACGTGAGCAGCATCGACGTCGTGCGGCTGGGACATGCGGGGCGCCGCCTTTCCACGCACGATCCGTTAGGCGGTTTGCGCGTAGACGTTCGCATCGGCGATTATGTGGAAACCGGGACGCCGCTGCTGCACGCGTACGGCCGCGATCGCGATCATGCGGCGCAGTTTGCGGATGCGTTTACGCTAAGCGAAAGCAAACCCGCGCCGGTGCCGCTGATCTACGACGTGCAGATCAACTCCGTTCTATATCCGCAATCAGGTAGAGCGGCCGCCCTTTGACCTCGTCGTAGATCCGGCCCAGGTATTCGCCCAGAATGCCGATGCCGATGAGCTGCACGCCGCCCAAAAACAGAATGACGACCATCGTCGACGCCCAGCCGCGTGCGTATTCGGGTGTGCCCAGCCAGAGCGCTTTCGCGACGATGATGACGATCGCATAGATGAACGCCGCCGTCGAGACTGTGAATCCGAGATACGATGCGAAACGCAGCGGGACGTCCGAGAACGACGTGATGCCGTCGATCGCAAACCGGAGCATCTTCTTGAGCGGATACTTCGTTTCGCCCGACGTGCGCTCGTCGCGGTCGTACTCGATGCCGGTTTGATTGAAGCCCGCCCAGCTCACCATTCCGCGCAGAAACCGGTGCCGCTCGCGCGAGGCTTTGAGCGCCTCCACGACGCGGCGGCTCATCAAGCGGAAGTCGCCCGTGTCGACCGGGATCGAGACGTTCGTCAGCCGTTTGATCGTACGGTAGAACGTGCGCGCGGTCCACAGCTTGAAGATGCTTTCGCCTTTTCGCGAGCGCCGCACCGCATAAACGACGTCGTATCCTTCGCGCCATTTCTGCATGAATTGTTCGATCAATTCGGGCGGGTCTTGCAAGTCGCCGTCCATCAGCACGACGGCGTCGCCGCGCGATGCGTCGATGCCCGCGGTCGCCGCGAGTTGGTGTCCGAAGTTGCGTGAAAGATTGATCAGCACGACGTTGGGCCGCACGCGCATCTGGTCGCGGATGACCTGCAGCGTGTTGTCGCGGCTGCCGTCGTTTACCAGCACGACTTCAAACGAAGGCGCGCCTTCGAGACGCGCGGCGATGCCGAAGATGCGGTCCAGCAATGCCTGGACGTTGCCCTCCTCGTTCATGAGCGGGACCACGATGCTCAAAACAGGCGGCTTTGGCGCTTGCTCCATGGCGCGTGGCTTCGCGCCGGACGCGCATGGCACCCCGCGCGTCGTCCGTGCGTTTGCAGGGTAGGATGTCTGCAATGTTTGGGTTCGCGTTCCTCGCCGCCGTGATGATGCTGCCTCCCGATGCGCCGCCGCAGATCGTGGAGACGCATTTGAGCACGTCCGTCGTGCACCCCGGCGAGACCGTCGACGGTGAGGTGGTCACGAGTTCGAACGTGGCAAGCGTCGTTGCTCGCGTAGGAACCTACGCGCAACCGCTGCAGAAGGTCGGCGTCGGCCGTTTTCGCATGAACGTGCGCGTGCCGCACCTGCCGTTCTACATGCGCGGGCGTTGGATGGTTTCGTTCTACGCAAAGAACACGGCCGGCGTTCAGGTCGTAACCAGCCTGCCTATTACCGTCCGCTAGCCTGTAGCCCGCGATGCCCTAGAATGGGCAGCCGGACGGGGCCGCGAACCCGCCCGGCGATGACCCGCGTTGTAACGATCGTCCTAGACTCCGGCGGTGTCGGCGCTTTGCCGGACGCCTCGACCTACGGAGACGCATCCGGCGCGAATACCATTGGAAACGTCGCGCGCCGGAACGGCGGGCTGCATCTGCCCAACTTCGAACGGCTGGGTCTTGGTGCGCTGACCGAGATCGCCGGTGTCGCACCGGCGGCGAATCCCGCGGCGCGCGTTGCGCGTCTGCGCGAACGAAGCAAAGGCAAAGATACGATCACGGGGCATTGGGAGATGGCCGGTATCATCACCGAAGTGCCGTTCCCGACGTATCCCAACGGCTTTCCGCAAGAACTCGTCGACGAATTCACGCGCATCACGGGAAAGGCGCCGCTCGGAAACAAGACGGCTTCCGGCACCGAGATCATCGAAGAGCTCGGACTCGAACATCTGCGTACCGGCGCGCCGATTCTCTACACGTCGGCCGATTCGGTCTTCCAAGTCGCCGCGCACGAAGAAATGGTTCCAATCGAACAACTCTACGACTGGTGCGAACGCGCGCGTGCGATGCTCGTGGCTCCGCATGCGGTGAACCGCGTGATCGCGCGCCCGTTTACCGGCACGCCCGGCGCGTTCGTGCGAACGCCGAACCGGCGTGATTACGCCATCGAGCCGCCGCCGAGCATTCTCGATGCGCTCGCCGCCAAAGGCGTCGGCGTGCATGCCGTCGGGAAGATCTGCGACATCTACTGCGGACACGGTATCGAATCGTCGGTGCGCGTTACCGACAACACGGACGCGATGCACAAAGCGTTCGATATTCTCGACCGGATCGAGCGCGGATTCGTCTTCGTCAACCTGAACGACTTCGACTCGAAGTACGGTCACCGCCGCAACGTGCGCGGTTACGGCGACGCGCTGCAGTCGCTGGATACGCTGATTCCGCAGCTCGAAGCGCGGCTGCGGCCGGGCGACGAGGTGATTTTTACCGCGGATCACGGCTGCGATCCGACCGCGCCGGGCAGCGATCACACACGTGAATTCGTGCCGTTCGTGCACTTGAGTTCGCGCCCGGGCGAACTGCTCGGTGTCATCGAGGGAATGGATTACGTCGGCAAGACGGTTGCCGCCGCGTTTGAGGATGCACTGTGCACGTAGCGGCCGAGTGGCGTTCGTCAGATCGCGTTGCCAAACGGACGCAGGACGTGATCCTCGGTTCGATTCTGACGCTGCTGGCGCTGCCGTTCATCGCCCTCGCGTCGCTGGCGATCGTTATCGCCGACGGCGGCTCGCCGTTCTTCGCGCAGGAGCGCGTCGGTTTGAACGGCCGCCGTTTCCGCATTTTCAAGCTGCGCACGATGGTGCACGGCGCGCACGAGATGCGCGGCGATATTCTGCACTTGAACGAAGCGGACGGACCGGTCTTTAAGATCCGGAACGACCCGCGCCTTCATGCGCTCGGAAAGTTTCTGCGGCGCACGAGCATCGACGAACTGCCGAACCTGTTCAACGTGCTGCGCGGTGAGATGTCCCTGGTCGGTCCGCGACCGCCGCTGCCGTGCGAAGTCGAACAGTACGATGCGTACGCGATGCGGCGGCTGAACGTGCTGCCCGGCATCACCGGCCTGTGGCAGATCAACGGCCGCAGCGACCTTTCGTTCGACGATTGGATGCGGCTGGACAACGAGTATATCGACACGTGGTCGACACGCGGCGACTTAGTCATCCTCTGCAAAACGATTCCCGCCGTACTGCGAAGGGACGGAGCGCATTAAAGCGCGGCTGCACCTCGTGCAGCCGGAACGCCGTATTGCAAGTTCGGCGTTCTTTATCATGGCGGCGACGCTCGGTTCGACCGTACTCGGCTTCGCCCGCGACGTCGTCAACGCGCGGTACTACGGCGCGGGATGGGAACTCGATACGTTCCTGTCGGCCTCGAACGTTCCGATTATTCTATTCGGCGTCTTCAACGGTGCATTAGTCAGCGCACTCGTGCCCGTGCTCAGCGAGTACCGTTCGGACGATAACGCCGAAGCGGCGCGGCGTTTGGGCAACACGGTCATCAACGGGTTGGCTATCGTGCTCAGCCTTTGCGCCGTGGCCGGCTGGCTGCTGGCGCCTTATTACGTTCCGTTAATCGTGCACGGTTTTCCGGCGCCGCAAATGGCCGTCGCGGTGCGGATGACGCGCTGGCTGATGCCGGCGATGGTTGCGGTCAGTCTTTCGGGCGTCTTCACCGCGATTCTCAACGTGCAGCACCGGTTCAGATCGTCGGCGCTGACCGGACTCGCGACGAACGTTGTCGTGATCGCACTTGTGGTTACGCTGTTCCACCGGTTGGGCATTTACGCGCTCGTTCTGGGAACGCTGTGCGGACAATTCGCGCAGATGCTCGTGCAGATGCCCGCGCTGCTGATGACGGGCGAGTACCGTCTGGAGATCGACCTCAAGCATCCGGGCCTGCTCGGCATTTGGAGCATGCTCGGACCTATCGTGATCGGTTCGGCCGCCGGACAAGTCGCGCTGCTGTTCGACCGGTATTTCGCATCGACGCTCACGCCCGGTTACATCGCCGGCATGAACTACGCAACCAAACTCGTGGGGTTTCCGCTGCAAATCTTTGCCGCGGCGATCGCATCGGTGATCTTTCCGCTGCTCGCGTCGCATTTTGCCGCCGACAACCGGCGTGCCGTCGCGCGCAGCATGACGCTCGGTCTGCGTTTGGTGAACTTTATCACGATCCCGAGCGTGTGCGCGCTGATCGTGCTGGCGTATCCCATCGTGCAGACGCTGTTCGAACGCGGCTCGTTTCATGCGTCGGCGACGGCGCTTTGCGCGGGGCTGCTGCCGTACGCGGCGATCGGACTATTGGGTATGGCGGCCAACGTAGTGCTCACGCGCTGCGCTTTTGCGTGTCAGGAAGTGGCCTGGCCGGTCGGGATCTCGGTGTTCACGGTCGTGGTGAACGTCTTGCTCAGCATTATCTGGCTGCCGTCACTCGGCGCGCGCGGACTGCTGTTGGCAAACTCCCTGAGTCAAACGATGCAGGCCGCGATGCTGCTAATTCTCGTACGGCGCTTGGTGCCGCAACTGCACGCGCGCGCACTGGCGCTGTCGGCGCTGAAGATTCTCGTCTGTTCGGGCGTTATGGTGGCGGCGCTGCATTGGATCGCGGCGCTCGGCGCGCATCCGGCGCAAACGCTCGCGGCGCGAGCGTGGTTCTTGTTCGGTCAGCTCGCCATCGGCGGATTGACGTTCTTGGCCGCAGCGCGCGTGCTTGGTGTAGAAGAGTTAGATGTCGCGCTGCGGCTGATCGTACAGAAGTTCGAGCGGAACGTGCCTAGTCCGCCGGTTTAGGAGTCTTTCTTTTCGAAGGTCTTTACGTTTGCCAGGCCCGCGTCTTTAAACGTCTGTTCGACGCCGGCGGCTTCGCCCGGCGCGGCTTTGTAGACCACGACGCTGCGGCCCATCTCGATCGCATCGTTATAGTTCTGCACTTGATCCTGCGGAATCTCGGGCCAATCCGCGAGATGATCGATGATGTGCGCTTCGGCGAAGAATCCGACGTAGCGCGTGTCCGAGCTCATATTTGGAACCGCAGGGTCGCCGAGGTTCGTCATTATGCTCGTCGAGCCCGAGATAACGTCGTGCGACGCGTCCGAGGTGGTGTGCTGGGTCTGTCCGACGTGCATGAAGTTCAGGATCGAATCTTCGTGTTCGTCGGTCGGCGCGTCTTTGGTAATGACCGCGAGTTTCTCGCAATCCACCGTCTCTTTACCGCAGAGCGCGTTCTCCAAATGCTCCGGATCGGACGTCTGCGCGATTCCGGTTACCAAATGATCAGCCACTTTTTACTTCCTCTACTAGGATACGGAGGTGGGACTTACTCTGCGCCTTGGTGCTCCGGCGGTCCTTGTAGGCCTCAGCGCATGCTGCGCACGGCTCGTGACAACCGTTCGATGCCGGTGCGGATACGCTCGGGCGAGGAGTGCGAGAAGTTCAGGCGCATGCCGTCCGTGACGTCGCGGTTCGGATAAAACGAGATGCCCGGCACGAACGCGACTTTCTGTTCCGTGGACTTGGCAAGCAGCTCGGCGGTGTCGATGCCGCGAGCGCGTGCCCACAAGAACATGCCGCCGTTGGGGCAGTTGAAGGTGATGTTCTCCGGCATGAACTCTTTGAGCGCGTCGTACATCACGGTGCGCCGCTCGGCGTAAACCGCGGCGATGGTCGAAACGTGTTTCTCGAACTTTTCGCGCTGGCTGACGTAGCGGTGGAAGACATACTGCGAGAGCGTGCCGCTCTGGAGATCGGCGCCTTGCTTTGCCAGTACGAGTTTTTCGTGCACCTCGGGGTCGCGCGTCGCAAGCCACGCCACGCGCATGCCCGGCGCCATGATCTTGCTGCCGGTGCCGCTGTAAATGACGGTACCTTCGGATTTATACGAAGCCAGCGGCCGCAGTGCCTCGCCCGAAAAACGCAGTTCGCCGTACGGATCGTCTTCGATCAGCGCCACGCCGAAATGCTCGCAGATGCGGACGATGCGTTCGCGGCGGTCCGCCGAGAGCGTGCGGCCCGTCGGGTTTTGGAAGTTCGGAACCAGATACACGAACTTGGGCAGCGGCTGCGCGTGCGCGAGAACGTGTTCCAGCGACTCGGGCACCATGCCGTCGTCGTCCGTATCGGCGACCAGATAGCGCGCTTGATAGGCATCGAACGCTTGAATGGCTCCGAGATACGATGGGTTTTCGAGGACGATGTGATCGCCCGGATCGATAAAGATCTTTGCGAGCAGATCGAGACCTTGCTGCGATCCGTTCACGATCAGAATATTGTCCGGCTCGAACGGCGCGCCGATCGTTTCGGTCAGCCGCGTCGCGACCCACTCGCGCAGTTCGGGAATTCCGTCCGTGACGCTGTATTGCAGCGCGAGCGAACCGACGTCACGCATCACATCTGCCGTGCATTCGGCGATCGCTTCGGTCGGGAACAGCTCGGGCGCGGGAAGACCGCCCCCGAACGATATCACGTCCGGCTGCTGCGTAACTTTGAGCATCTCGCGGATCGTTGAGACACGCATGCGTGCCGTCCGGGCCGCGAAGCGGACGGTGCGTGGAAGAATTGCCACGCTTGGTTATTCCCCGCTTTAAACTTGTTTCATTGGAGGACCACCTATCGGCGGCCGGGGTCCGCCTTGCGGCCCCGCGGCGGCGCCGGCCGGCATGCCGGGCGTGAGGAACGTGGTCTCGCGGATGAAGGCCAGGATAGCCGCGCCGAGGCCCACGAGGCAGACCAGGGCCGTAACCAGACCGCCGATGGCGGGCAGAATCTCCGCCGCGCTCAGGACCACGAGGCCGATAATCAAAGCGGCCAGCGGCGTAGGCGTACCGTGGGGACGCACGAGTTCGAAGATGCGGCGTCCGAGCAGAATGCCGAGCGCGGCCTGGCCGATCAGGATGCCGGCGAAGATCGCCACGAACTCGACGAAGATCAGCGGGATACCCACAATCGTCAGTGCGAGCAAGATGGCCAGCGGAATCACGGCGATCAGGGCGACCACACCGGCGGCTGCCGACAGACCCGGGTGATGCTCGACGCGATCCATCGCTTTGCGTACACGAATCGGGAAGATCAGGAACGCAAGGACAACGATGACGCTATAAGCGAGGCGCGTCATCAACCGCGCGTTTTCATGCGCGATCGTGGCGCTCGGTCCGAACGGAAGCCATTGCCCCCAGCTCTCGCCGTACTCGCGGGTGTGCCCGAAGATTTGGCCGCCGTTTTCGGTATTGATCGAACCGCCGTACGTGTTCACGTCGCCGTGAACGGTGCCGCCGTCGACGGTGACGTCGCCGCCGTACACGTCGATCGAACCGTCGATGTCCTGGCCCGGTCCGACGACGACGCTCGTTCCGTAAAACTCACCGCCGTGCGTGATGGACTCGGTTCGCGCAAAGGCCGGCGCAACCGTCATACCGATGATTGCTGCAAGCACGAAGAATGCGAACGTAAAACGCCGTTTAGTCATGACCGGATCTCCGGGACGTGGCCATCACCGCGGCGAGCCGCGGACGAAGACCGAAGTAAACCACTGCGATGCCGCCCGCCAATACGGCGTCGAGCATCAAGACGACGACTCCAAATGCAGCCAAACTCGGCGCCGCGTGCGGTGCCAAACTGAAACCTTGCGCGACGCGCGCCGACAAACCGGTAACGAGATGCCCCGCAAACGCGAGCACGGAACCCGGGCGCGTGCCCGTCAGCGCCATCGCGAGGACCGCGGCAACCCACGCCGCGGCCGAATAGATCGCGAGAAAACTCCACAACGCATGCGAGGGTGCGTGCACCGGCGGCATGTCGCGCACTTCGGCCATCACGGCAAACGTAAAGTTCTGCGGCAGTTCCGGAACGGTGGTGGTAAAGAGCAATGCGTCGACCACCTTGACTTCATCGAGCAGAGCGCTGCAGTGTTCGCACTTGCCGATGTGTTCGGCAATCGCCGCGAGCGTGCGCGGCGGCAGCGTTCCTTCCAAGTAGCGATCGAGCAGCGGCTCACAGGACGAGCAGTGCACGCGCGCCTCCTTTCGAATTGTCGCCGTCAGGCGTCGGGCGGGTTTTTGCGGCAGTCGCTTCGCGTTCGCGCATTTTTTGTGCGAGCGCGATCTTGCCGCGATGAATGAGCGTTTTCACGTTACCCAGCGAAAGGCCGAGCGTGCTGGCGATCGTGTGATACTCCATGTTGTTGTAGTACCGGAGCGCTAACACGGTCCGCGTCCTTTCCGGAAGATCGTCGAGCGCTGCGCGCAACTCGCTCTCCGCTTCGGCGCGCAGAATGCCGCCGCTGGGGTCGCTGTGTTCCGAGCGATCGGGAAGAGCGTTTTCGAGCGTTTGTTCTTCCGGCAGCTCTTGCGTCGGAACCCGGCGCTGAGACTTTGCCAGATGGGTGCGCACGACGTTGCGCGCGATCTGATAGATCCAGGTCGAAAACTTGCCGAGCGTGGGATTGAACGTGCCCAGATGGGCGTAGGCGCGCAGGAATGTCTCTTGCGAGAGATCTGCGACGTCCGAGGGGCTGCGCACCGCTGCGCTAATGAAACTTGCAATGCCACGCTTGTAACGGTCGACCAGCACGGAGAAGAGCTCCCGCTCGCCGTTACGGACACGCCGCACTACAGCTTCGTCGCTCAGCCCTTCCACGTTAGTGGAGGTGTCCCCGACGGGGGCCTCTCCGATCGTCATGCTCCTTCCGGTTTCGGGTTGATGGAGGCTTCTACCGTTCGCGGGCGCATTTGTTACACGTGGCTTTACCTCGCCGCGCCGTCTTGCTGGGCGGTGCAGGACAGCTCGGCACGGAGATCCGGCGCGCTTGGAGCGGCGTCGAGTTCTCAGTGCCTACCCGCGCGGAGTTGGACATCACCGACCGCACCGCGACGGCCGCCTTCATTGAAAGAGCCGGCGCCGGAGCCGTCATCAACTGCGCCGCCTTCCATAATGTAGAGCAGTGCGAGCGCGAACCCGAGAAGGCTTTTGAAGCGAACGCCCTAGCCGTCGACGCGATGGCCCGGGCCGCTGCCGCCGCCGGTTCGGCCTTTATGACGGTCAGTACGGACTACGTCTTTGACGGCGCGCTCGGCCGCCCGTACAGAGAAAGCGACGCGCCTGCCCCGCTGAACGCGTACGGCGTTTCCAAGCTCGCGGGCGAGCTGCTCGTTGCGCGGCTGCAGAGCGAGGCATACGTGGTTCGCACGTGCGGTGTTTACGGTATCCGTCCGAGCACTGCGAAGGGCTACACGTTCGTCGATCGCGTGATCAATCAAAAGCGCGCCGGCGAGCCGGTCCGCATCGTTGCGGACCAAACGGTGTCACCGACTTTCGCGTCCGATCTTGCAGACGGGATGCGCGCGCTTTTCGAACGCGACGCACCGGCGGGGTTGTATCACATCGTGAACGACGGCGCGGTAACGTGGTACGACTATGCGCGCGCGGCGTTACGCGGCGCGGGTCTAGACGACGGCATCGAAGCGATCTCGTACAAAGAGTGGCAGACCACGGTGCGCCGTCCGGCATTCAGCGCGCTGGAAAACAGCCGGCTGCGCGAGCTCGGAATCGCGATGCCTTCCTGGGAGTCGGGACTTTCGCGTTATCTAAATATGCTGATGCAACAGCGCGCTGTTGACAATGCGGTGCACGATCGGTAAATAATTCTTCATGCCGTTATTCCCGGGTGTAATACCACATCCAGGCGATGTGTATATGTGCGACTTTTCGGGCTATATTGTTCCGGAAATGGTCAAGAAGCGCCGCGTTATAGTCATTTCGCCACGAAATGCAGGCACCGCGCCGTTAGCCGTGGTGGTGCCGGTGAGCAGCACACGGCCGGATCCGCCGTCGAACGTACATGTACGATTGCCGGGTGAAAACATCTATCGATGCTTCTACGGGAAGCAGGAAGTGTGGGCGAAGGCAGACATGATCGCGCACGTCCGCTTTGATCGATTGGATCGCGTTCGAGTTCCGCAGTTAGACGAGCATGGCGCACCTATTGAGCGTTCGGCGCGGTACATTCCGACAGTACGATTAAGCGCAGAACACCTGCAGGAAGTTCGCGTCGCCGTCCTTCACGCGATAGGCCTGGGTGGATTGGCAATTCACGCCTGATGTGATAAAATCTGTCGGTAACCCTGGGAAAGCCAGGACAGCGGGGCTCCGCAGGCATACGACAGGTTGCCGATGGAGCCAAGAAAATGAACGAAGCGCCAAACGATTGCTTGGCGCTTCGTTCATTTTCTTTTTTATTCAAGCGTCTCCAGCGGAAGAGCTAAAACCATATTGCCGTCCGCGACGAACAGCGTTTTGCCGTAAATTATAGGCGGCGACACCGAGAACGATTGCAGATACGATCCGGTGTGGAGGATGCGTCCAGTCGCGGCATCGACCGTATACAGAATGCCGGCCGTATCACCGAAATACACGCGGCCGTTCGCAACCACCGGACTCATCTTCACATTGCCCGACGTGTGCGCGGTCCAACGCTCGTGCCCCGTGCGCTCGTCAAACGCGACGACGCGATTGAGATTCGTAATCGACTGATACAGCGTTTCGTTTACCGACGTCGCGGCAATCTGACGCTCCGACGACGCAATGTACGTGAAGGGCGCCGGCGGATATGTGCGCGACCAAACGTTGCGGCCGGTTCGCACATCGAGTGCGTTTACCGTTACGCGTCCGCCCGTATGATACGGCGCGACGTCGATCGTACTGCTCTCCACGAACAGCAAGCCATTGTCGACGGTGGGCGTGCAGTCGCTGCCGCCCGTGCTGCTGCTCCAGACGATCTTTCCGGTTTGGACGTCGAGCGCGACGGTTTTGCAATAATACGGAGCATTGTGGCAGATGCTCGTGTACATGCGCCCGCCGGCGATCGTCGCGGACGCCATGGTCGGAATGCCGTCGAGATCGGTCGTCCAACGGTGCTCGCCGCTGTGCAGATCGACGCCGTACGCGTGTGCGTCGCCGTTCGCGAAGACGACCGCCGAACCGTCGATACCGGGCGAGGGCATATCGTCGCCGATCGTATGCACGTTCCAGGCTCGCCGCCCATCGGTCGTAAACGCCGCGATTTCGTCGCCCTCGGCGCGGCCCCACACCTGCGATACCGCATCTTTGGGACGTAAGAATCCGTCCTTGCCGCTGCCCACGATCACGATGCCGTCGCTCACGACGGGCGTCGACATCAAAATGTTGGTCGAAGGCTGACTCCATCGGATCGCTCCGGTCGCCGGATCCAGCGCGTAGAGCTTCTGATCGAAGCTCACTGCGTAGAGCGTACCGCCGGCGAGCGCGAGGCCGCCGTTGATCTTCCCGCCCAGCGGCGTCAGCCAGTTCGCTTTCAACTCGCCCGAGAAGACGGCGTTGTGCGCCGGCCCGGCCTGATATTGCAGCCACCGGTCCGGCGGCGGAGCGGCAGGCGCCGGGCGCAGGGCGAGCGCGGCAACGCCTGCGGAAACGACGATGAGGGCGGCGCAGGCGCCGATTGCGGCAATTCGCGGCATCGGCCAGACATTGGCGCTTGAGGGAAAACCCTCCGGCTCCCTTAAGATAGTGGGCGGATGGAACTTCGTATAGACCCCGCTCTGGTTGCTGAATGCCGCGCGCGAGCCGCGGCGATCGTCGCTCCGGTCGGCGACTTCATTGCCCGTCACTCGACGGTTTCGGTCGAACGCTCCGTGCTGCGCCTGCTCGGCGTGGACGGGGTCGGCCACGATGAAGCGCCTGCGGCAAACCTCATCGTCGACAGTCTGACGGACGAAGAGCGCCCGCGCGGCGTCGCGCTCGCCTTCGGCCGCGTTTTGGCGCAGACGGGATTGACGGCATACGACGCCGGCTTGAAAGTTGCGTCCGGCGAGCTGCAGATGCGCGACTTCGACGACGTGCCGGAAGCCGCCGCGCGCAGCGTGATCTCGTCGGCTGCACGCGCGGCGCTCGATCGCATTGCCGCGCGCCGTGACGAACGGCGCGAGCGCCTCACGCGGTTGCCGCAAAGCGCGCCGCCGTTGCTGTACGTCATCGTCGCCAGCGGAAATATCTACGAAGACCGGACCGCCGCCGTCGCTGCCGCGCAAGCAGGCGCGCAGATCATTGCGGTGATCCGTTCCACGGGGCAGTCGCTGCTCGACTTCGTGCCATACGGTCCGACGACCGAAGGCTTCGGCGGCACGTACGCAACGCAGGCCAACTTTAAAATCATGCGTGAAGCGCTCGACGAAGTCTCCGAGAAACTCGGGCGGTACGTCATGCTCACGAATTACGCGAGCGGATTATGCATGCCGGAGATTGCGAGCATGGCTGCGATCGAGCGGCTCGACATGCTGCTGAACGACTCGATGTACGGCATTTTGTTCCGCGACATCAACATGAAACGGACGTTCGTCGACCAGCATTTCAGCCGGATGCTCAATGCGTATGCCGGCATCATCATCAACACCGGTGAAGACAACTATTTGACGACGGCCGATGCAGTGGAACAAGCGCCCGCGGTCCTTGCATCGCAGTTCATAAACGAAGAGTTCGCGCACCGCGCGGGCATGCCGGACGAGCAGATCGGCCTGGGCGACGCGTACGAGATCGATCCGGGACTGCAGGACGGCTTCTTGTTCCAAGTCGCGCAGGCGCAGCTCGCGCGTCAGATCTTCCCGAACGCACCGCTGAAGTATATGCCGCCCACGAAACACATGACCGGCGATATCTTCAAAGGCCATTTGATCGATGCGCTCTTCAATCTCACGTCGGTCATGACAAAGCAGACCATCCATCTGTGCGGCATGCTGACCGAAGCGATTCACACGCCGTTCTTGGGCGATCGCGCGTTGTCGATCGAAAATGCGAACTACGTCATGAACACCGCGCGGCACTTCGGCGACGAGATTACGTTCAAGCCGGGCGGGCGTATCGAGACGCGCGCGCAGGACGTGCTTGCGGGCTGCAGCGAGCTGCTGGAACGCGTTGCCGCGCAAGGAATGATGAACGCGATCGAAGCCGGCGTGTTTGCCGATGTGAAACGTCCGCCGGAGGGTGGGCGCGGCTTCGACGGCGTGTTCGAACGCGCACCCGATTACTGGAATCCGTTTGAAGAGGCGTTGCGTCCCTCTGCAGGCACTCGCGCATGAGCAATCTCGTAAAACCGTACGGCGACACGCTAAACGACGGCAAAGTGCAGCTCTCGTTTACACTGCCCGTCGAATGGAACGAGGCGGCGGATGAAGCTGCGCGTCAGCTCGTCGCGAAGATGGGCTTCACCGACGTCAGCGTTGTGGAAGGCCGGCCGATCGCCGGCGGATTCGCGTTTTTTGTCGTCTATGCGAGCACGCCGCAATCCATCGACGTTTCCTCCATCGCCGCGCCCTCGGCCCGCACGCATTCGATGTCGATGGAAGAGATCGACGCCCTCGTCGCCGAGCGCGTCGGACGGAAGATCCGCATCGCCGGCGCCTGCATCGGCACGGACGCGCACACCGTCGGTATCGACGCGATCCTGAACATGAAGGGCTATAAAGGCGACTACGGTCTCGAGCGCTACAAAATGTTCGAGACGTTTAACCTGGGCAGCCAAGTCTCGGTCGAAGAGTTCGTGCGCTTTGCCAAAGAGCGCGAGATCGACGCACTTCTGGCGTCCCAGGTCGTCACGCAGAAAGGCAGCGACGTCAAGAACTTCACCGCGCTGGTGGAACTGCTCGAAGCCGAGGGGCTGCGCGACCGCGTCGTGTTGTGCTGCGGGGGACCGCGCGTCACCAATCTGCTGGCAGTGGAACTGGGATACGACGCCGGGTTCGGCCGCGGCACCTTGCCCAGCGAGGTCGCGGCGTTCGTCGCGTCCCGCATGGCCCAGGCGCAGCGCGTTTAGGGGCGAACCACCGTGCCTATGCTCCCGGAGTTGCTGGCGTGGTTCACCGGCAAGGAGCCGAACCGCCGGAAATATCCGCGCAAGCGTAAGCCGTACCGCGCGACGTTTTCGGTGGACGGAGGGACCACGCAGAAGCCGGCCATCGGGCTGGATATAAGCGGAGGCGGCCTTTGCGTGCTCACGCAAGAGCCTGTCGGCCGAGACGAATTCGAAGTGCGCGCCACGCTCGACGCGCGCACTGTTCGCGTGCGCGCAAAATCGGTGTGGCAAGACAAAGTCACGCATCAGGGCAAGTCCGTTTGGCGATACGGAATGCGCTTTACCGGAATCTCCGCCGACGATTGGGACGCGATCGTACGCTATACCACCGATAAGGAAGTAGCGGAAGGCAACAAAGCGCAGGACGAACTCGCGACCGTGCGCATGACCCCGGACGATGCAAACCGGCTGCTGCCGCAGCGTCTGCAGCGGCGCCTGCTGCACATGCTGGTGGAGCGCCGCCGGCTGGCACCGCTGCGCGAGAATCAAACGCCGCTCGTGCAATATTTTTACTCCGGCGTCGTGCGCCACGAAGGCCGCCTGATGCACCGTCTGACGATTCAATCGAAGGTCGTCGGCGGCGAAAGTGACGAGATGTTCGAAACCCGGTTCGTCTTCGACGACTCGGGCGACAACGTCATGATTCTCCAGTAAGGAAACCGTGCAGAAAACCGCCATCATTACCGGAATCACCGGACAAGACGGATCGTATCTTGCCGAGTTGCTGCTCGACCAGGGATACCGCGTTATCGGTATGACGCGCCGCACGAGCACCGACGTGCACGAGCGGATCGCGCATCTGATGGAACGCATCGAGTTCGTCTCGGGCGACCTGCTGGATCAAACGTCGATCACCAACATCGTTGCCGCAACGCAGCCGGACGAGATATACAACCTGGCCGCGCAGTCGTTCGTGCCGGCTTCCTGGACGCAGCCCGTGCTTACCGGCGAGTTTACCGCTTTAGGCGTAACGCGCGTGCTCGAAGCGATTCGCGCCGTCAATCCGAAGATCAAGTTTTATCAGGCATCGAGTTCCGAGATGTTCGGCAAGGTGCAGGCCGTTCCGCAGCGCGAGGACACGCCGTTCTATCCGCGCAGCCCGTACGGCGTCGCGAAAGTGTACGGTCATTGGATTACCGTCAACTACCGCGAGTCGTACGACATGTACGCGTGCAGCGGCATCTGCTTCAACCACGAAAGCCCGCGTCGCGGCAAGGAGTTCGTCACGCGCAAAATCAGCGACGGCGTCGCGCGGATCAAACTCGGCCTGCAGAACGAATTGGCGCTCGGAAATCTCGAAGCGCAGCGCGACTGGGGCTTTGCCGGCGATTTCGTACGCGCAATGTGGCTGATGCTGCAACAGAACGAGCCCGACGACTACGTAATCGCAACCGGACGCACGCACAGCGTGCGCGAGTTCGTGCGCATCGCTTTTGAGGAAGCGGGCCTTGGTTCGTACGAGCGGTACGTGCGGATCGATCCGCGTTTCGTACGGCCGGCGGAGGTCGATCTGCTCGTCGGCGATCCTTCGAAGGCGCGCGAGAACCTCGGCTGGATACCGGAAGTGACATTCGAAGAACTGGTCGCGCGGATGGTGCGCGCCGATATCGACCGGCTCGCCGCAGTCGTCAGCGCGTAACGCCGTGCGCGCGCTCGTCACCGGCGCATCGGGTTTTGCGGGAACGCATCTGACGCGCGCGCTGCGCGAGCGCGGCAGCGAGGTAATCGCTCCGGATTGCGACGTGCGCGACACGGAAGCGGTCACCGCCGCAATCGTCGATGCGCGCCCGGAGATCGTGTATCACCTTGCCGCGCAAGCGTTCGTTCCGGCAGCAATCGCCGATCCCGATGAAACGTACCGCATCAACGTTCGCGGTACCGCAAACGTCCTCGCGGCGCTGCGTGCGCTGCAAAAACAGCATGCTCCGGCGCGTTTGCTCTTCGTTAGTTCGGCCGATGCCTACGGTCCGCAGCCGCCTCAGGCGTATCCGCTGCGCGAAGAGACGCTGCCGCGGCCTGCGAATCCGTACGCTGCAAGCAAACTCGCTGCCGAAGCGCTCGTGCAAGGAGAAGTGCGCGCGTACGGCCTGGACGCGGTTATCACGCGCGCATTCAATCACATCGGGCCCGGACAAAGCGACCGGTTCGCCGCGGCATCGTTCGCCAAGCAACTAGCGGGAATCGCCGCGGGCGGCGAGCCCGTTTTGCTCGTCGGCGACCTCACCGCAAAGCGCGACTTTTTGGATGTGCGCGACGTCGTGCAGGCGTATATCTCGCTTGCCGAGCGCGGCGTATCGGGCGAGACGTATAACGTCTGCAGTGAAACGGCGATCTCCATGCGCGAGGTGTTGGGCGAACTCATCCGTATTGCGCGCGTGCCCGTCGAAGTGCGCGAGGATCCGGCGCGGATGCGCCCGTCCGACGTCCCCTTGCTGTACGGCTCGAACGAAAAACTGCGCGCTGCCACCGGGTGGTCGCAGCAGATCCCGCTGCGCCGTACTCTGCAGGATGTGTATCTGGATGCACAAATGACCCTCAATCGATGAACGAACCGGATAAAGACGACTTCAAAGCCCTCGTTTTCAAAAATCGCGGCGCGCTGCTGGCGATCCCGGCGGTGCTGCTCGCGGTGCTCGGAAAGCCGAGTGCGTTCAGCGTGACGCTGGGCCTGCCGCTCGCGCTTGCCGGCGAACTGGTGCGCTGCTGGGCCGTCGGTTACTCCGGTGTAACGACGCGCGAAGATCACGTCATCGCGCCCGAACTCGTGACGGCGGGCCCGTACGCGTACGTGCGCAATCCGCTCTACGTCGGCAACTTCATCACCGCGGCCGGCTTTGCCATTGCGTTCACCGGTTCGAACAACGCCGGTGCGAAAGCCGCGCTGATCGGCGCGTCGCTCGGAACGATGGCGTGGGTATACGCAACGATCGTTCCGCACGAAGAAGCGTACCTGCGTTCCGAGTTCGGTGCGCCGTACGAACAATATTGCGCCGAAGTGCCGCGCATCGTGCCGGCGCTCGAGCCGGCCGGCGATAACCGCGGAACGTGGAAGTCGTCCGTAATCGCAAGCGCGGAACGCAATACGTTCCTGACGTTCGGTGCGATGCTGGCCATCCTCGCGCTCAAAGCGCTCAAAGGCTAAATCGTGACGCCGCTCGCGCGGCTCTCCATCTCGCTCGCGCTCGTTGCGTGCGTAGCGGTCTTCGAAGTGTGGGGCGGCCTGCGCGCGCAGTCGCTCGCGCTGCTGACAGATGCGGCGCATGTGTGCATGGACGCATTCGCACTCGGCGTTGCGATGTTCGCAATTCTCGGCGCGCGGCGCCCGCCCAATGCGCGCAAAACGTTCGGTTATGGTCGTCTTGAAATCTTGGGCGCGCTGTTCAACGGCAGCGTTCTGCTGGCTGTAACGGGGTTTCTGGTTTTCGAAGCGATCCAGCGTTTTTCGCAGCCGGTGCAGACGCACGGGGCCTTGATGAGTCTCGTCGCCGCGGGCGGACTCTGCGTGAATGCCGCCATCGCGCTGCTGCTGCGCGAACACGGCAAGCACGATCTCAACTTTCGCGCCGCGCTCTTTCACGTTATGGGCGACGCGCTCGGCGCACTTGCGGTCATCGTCGGCGGCGCGGTCATCGCGCTCACCAATGCGGTGTGGATCGACCCCGCGCTCTCGATCTTCGTCGCGATCATTATCGTCGTCGGCGTGCTGCGCGTGATTCGCGATGCAGCCGACGTGCTGCTCGAAGCCGTTCCGTCCGGACTGCACGTGAACGAAGTCCGCGAGGCGATCGCTGCGCTCGAAGGCACTGTGGCCGTGCACGATCTGCACGTCTGGACGATCGGCAGCGGCGCGCTCGCGCTTTCGGCCCACGTGCTGGTGGAGGACCGGCGCGTGAGCGAGGCGACCGCCATCGCCCGCAGCATCGACGCGCTGCTGCGCGAACGTTACGGCATCACGCACGTAACGCTGCAGTTCGAGTGCGAGAGTTGTTCCGAAGATGAACGCGTGGTTTGCACGCAGAAGCGGGACTGAGTCATGAATGCGAATCAGTCCAAAGCGGCGGTGCTGGCAACCGCCCGTACGCCTTTCGGCCGCCTTTCGGGCGGTCTCGCCCCGCTTGAGGCCACGACCCTAGGTGCCGCGGCCGTCGTCGCCGCGCTCGAGCGCGCCGGCATCGACCGCGCCGAGGTCGAGCACGTCATCATGGGCCAAGTGCTGCAGGCCGGAGCGGGTCAGAACCCGGCTCGCCAAGTCGGCTTCAAGAGCGGCCTGGCTAAGACGGTGACGGCGGAGACGCTGAACAAGGTGTGCGCCTCGGGACTGCTCGCGGTCGTCAACGCGGCGCGCCTGCTCAATGACGGCAGCAACAACGTCGTCGTTGCCGGCGGCATGGAGTCGATGACCAACGCTCCGTATCTGCTCAAAGATGCGCGTTCGGGTTACCGCTTCGGCGATGGGCGTCTTATCGACGCGATGATCCACGACGGGCTCTGGGACTACTATTTTCCGATGACGATGGCGACCCAAGGGTCGAAAGTCGCGAACGAACTGCAGCTCACGCGTGAAGAACAAGACGCGTTTGCGTTCGAATCGCACCGCCGCGCGGCGCAAGCGCAAGAAAGCGGCGCGTATGCCGCCGAGATGGTGCCGCTGCGAGTCGCAACCAAAGCGCGCGGAAAGATCGTCGTCGACCGGCTGCCGGAAGCCGCGCGTGCGCGCGTGCCCGTCGCTGCCGGTTCGTCGAACGGCGCCGCCGACGACTTGTGGATGCACGAACCTTCGCAAGAGTTTACGCTCGATTACGCTTCGTGGGCGCCGTTCGTTACGGGCGACGTCCCGAGCAGCAGCGTCGATCGCGATGAAGCGGTGCGCGGCGATGCCAGCATCGAAACGATGGCGAAGCTGAAACCGCTTGAAAAAGGCGGAACAATTACGGCTGGAAACGCCCCGGGCGTCAACGACGGCGCAGCGGCGCTGGTGCTTGCAAACGCGAGCTACGCCGCATCGAAAGGTTACAAACCGATCGCGATGATTTTGGATCACGCGGCCGTTGCGTGGGACTCGCCCTACATTGCGCTGACGCCGGCGATGGCGGCGCGCAAACTGCTCGAGAAGAACGGTCTTTCGAAAGAACAGATCAACGTTTGGGAGATCAACGAAGCCTTCGCGGCCGTCGCAATCACGTCGGCGAAGCGTTTGGGTCTGGATCCTTCGGACGTCAACAAACTGGGCGGCGCGGTCGCCCTCGGACATCCTATCGGCGCATCCGGCGCGCGTATCATCGGTTCGGCTATTCACCAACTGCGCGCGCGCGGCGGCGGTCTCGCCGTTGCGGCCATCTGCAGCGGCGGCGGCCAAGGCGACGCCGTACTCATCCGCGTTGAGTAGTTTCGAACTCACCGCAGATCAAAAAGAGATAGGCGACTTAGCGGCGCAAATCGCAGAACGCGAGATTGCGCCGCATATCGCCGCATGGGATAGAGAACACACCTTTCCGCGCGAGTTGTACGGCAAGCTTTCCGCGGCCGGCATCATGGGTCTGCTCGTTCCGGAGCAGTACGGCGGCGCGGGCGCCGACTACGTTTCGTACGCACGCGCAATAGAAGAACTCGCGCGCGTGGATGCGGGCACCGCAGTTACCGTTTCGGTACACTCGATGATCTGCATGGCGATTCTCAAGCTCGGCAGCGAAGACCAGCGCAAGAAGTATCTGCCCAAACTCGCGCAAGAAGATGCGATCGCTGCATTTGCCCTCACGGAACCCGACGCCGGTTCCGATGCCGCCGCCATTCGCGGCACGGCAAAGAAAACCGCGGACGGCTACGTGCTCAATGGGCGCAAGCAGTGGTGCACGAACGGCAAATACAGCAGCGTCATCATGGCGATGTTCCGCACGGGCGAAGGCGCGCGCAGCATTAGCGCGTTTTTAGTCGACAACGACCTCCCGGGGATCGCCGTAGAGCGCGTCACCGATAAACTCGGTATCCACACGAGCAACACGTGCGACATCGCGTTCGATAACGTCGAGGTGCCGCAGGCGGCACTGCTCGGCGAAGAAGGCAGCGGTTTGAGCAACGCGCTCACCGCGCTTACCGGCGGCCGCATCGGCATCGCCGCGCAGGCCTGCGGCATTCTCGCCGCGTGTCTGGACGAATCCGTCAAATTTGCCAAAGAGCGCATCGCTTTCGGGAAACCGATCGGTTCGTACGAAGGCGTCTCGTTCAAGATCGCACAGATGGCTACCGATCTCGACGCCGCGCGTATGCTGACGTACCGCGCCGCCGCTCTCTACGATGCCGGTAAACCGCTCGCGACCGAAGCCAGTAAAGCGAAGTTGTTTGCATCGACTGCTGCGCGCAAACACGCGGCGGAAGCGCTGCAGATTCACGGCGGCTACGGCTACACGACCGAGTTTCCCGTCGAACGGTATTACCGCGATGCGAAGATCACGGAGATCTACGAAGGCACCTCGGAGATCCAGCAGATCGTCATCGCGCGCTCGCTTCTCGGCAAGCTCTAAGCGACGGCCCGCGCGCACAGCGCGATGATGTCGTCGTCTTTCATGGCGCGCACGCTCAGCAGCGCATCGCGCTGAGCCTCGGCGCCGGCGCCCATCGCCGCATACGAACGGTTAGCGTGGTATCGCTCGATGGGCAATATTGGGTTACCGTCGCGTACCTGCAGCCATTCGGTCGCAACGAAAAGGCGAAGCGCCGTCTCGTACTCTCCGCACATCTCCGCCCACCGCGCCGCGATACTCGTGACGGAATGATACTGTTCCAGGTCGAGCCGGGGAACGAGATCCACCGCTTCCCGGGCCGCTGCGTGTGCTGCGTCGCGATCCCCGCTTTCGCACGACGCCGTCATAAAGGTCGACAACACGAGCAGCAGCGTCGGAACGCTTCCGAGCGTACGCGCTTCATTCAATAACGGGCCGGCCAACGCTCGCGCGCGCTGCGCATTACCGTTGCACGCCAGCACTTCTACGATGTTGGACTCCATCAATATCGCATTGAGCTGGTCGCCCAGCTCGCGCATCAACGGAACGGCCTGGCTGAACTGCGCGTAAGCCGCTTCGAAGTCCACCTGCAGATCCATGGACACGCTGCCGAGCGAGGCGATCGCGATAGCCTCGCTGCGCCGCTTCCCGGCAGCGCGTGCGCAGTCGCGCGATCCGGTGAAGTACTCCAGCGCTGCTTCGGTCTCCGATCGCTGCTTTGCCGCGATGCCGAGATAGTTCAAGATGACGCTTCGCGGCGCCGGATCGTCGCCGCAGAGCGACAACGCTTGCAGCGCGTACCGTTCCAGGTCGTGCATTCGTCCTTGCACGTACGAGATACGCGCGAGCGATACGAGAATGCGCATGCGCGAAGCGTCGTCGCCGCGACCGGTATCCAGATATGCGTTGCACCAGCGGTTGGCTTCGGCGAAGCGCGACGTGGCGTAGAAAAACCGCGCGGCATGACCGCATAACACCATCGCTGCATCGGTTAGTGCGGGTTGTGCCAGTCCCCGCTGCAGCGCCGCATCGACTTCCATACTGATTGGCGCGATCCAATTGATGAACGTTTGACTCTCGCCGCTGCCGTGCAGTTCCAGCGACGATTCGTAACGCCGCATGCACCACTGCAGATGGTCGTGCTCGGCAGCTCTGCGCAGGTCCGCCGTTGCGGCTTCTTCTTTGACGGCGTCGCGAATCGGCGGCGCGATCGACCATCGCTCGCCTTCGTAGGCAACGAGCCCGAACGTTTGCAGCCGCTGCAGATCCGACACGGTTTCGTCTACAGCGCGGTTCGCGCCGGGGTAGACCGCCGCTGCGTCCTCGGCCGTGAACGGGCCGACGAATGCGGATGCCGACGCGAGCGTCGCCGTACTGCCGTTGAGCGCGGCAAACGCATCGCTGACGAGCGACTCGATAGTCGAGCGTTCCCACGTTTGCGTGCGCTGCGTAACGTCTTCGAGCACCGCTTGCGGTGAGGAAGAAGCAAGTGCCGTCGCGGCGGCAATGAGCGCGGCGGGCGAACCGTTTAAACGCCGGATCAGCGTTTGCAGCACCGGCGCGGCACCTTGCGCTATCGCTCCGGCAGATGCAGCGGCCGCGCAGAAAACTTGTTCTGCCGCGGCGCCGTCCAGACCGGCGAGGCGCACAACCGTTTCTCCGGGCATGCCGAGCGGAACGCGCGAGACGGCGATGACGGCAACGCCGCGCGAACGAAGTTGCGCGATCGCTTCGGAACTCGCTTCGAGTAAATGTTCGCAGCCGTCGAGTACGGCAAGCGCGTCCGGGCCGTTTAACAGAACGGGCTGCAGACGTCGAAGCAGATCGGTGGTGTCCGCCGCCGCCCACGCATCGGCAAACGCGATTGCCCGATAGCGGCTTGCAAGCGAACATGCGGCGTTGAACGCAAGGCGCGTCTTTCCGGCGCCCGCTGCGCCCGTAATCGCGACGAGACCGCCCTTTTGCAAAGCCGAGCCGATGCGTGCGCGTTCGTCTTCGCGCCCGGCTAGCGGCACGTACGCCTTTGCCAGCGCGCGGTTTGCGCCGCGCCGGCCGGTGTAACGCTCGCCGCAAACGCGATCGCGGCCCGACGCCTTCGCACGGTAAAGTTCGATGTCGGCTCGCGCAAGCGCCGCATCCGCCGGCTCGCCGTCCCGGGCAACTGCAAAGCCGACGCTGATCGTTACCCGTCCGCTTTTTCCGGCAGCATGCGGAATGCCAAGACTACGCACCGCTTCGCGAATGCGCTCGCACGCCGCGATCGCTTCGGTAACGCCGGCGTCTTCCAAAACGACCGCAAACTCTTCACCGCCGTATCGCGCGAAGAAATCGCCCGCACGCGAGAGCGAGGCGGATGCCGCATGCGCGACGCGCCGCAGCACCGCATCGCCTGCGGGATGCCCGTGCGCGTCGTTGTAAGCTTTGAAGTAATCGATATCGATCAAAGCGACTGCCGATACCGTACCGCTCAAGCGGCGATCGAGCGCCGCGCGGTTGTGAACGCCCGTCAGCGCGTCCGCGTTGGCGTTCTCGTTGAGCAGACGCGCATGCAGCGCCAGAGCGAGCAGATCGGTAAGCGCGGGAAGCAGCGGGTTTTCCGACGGAACGGAAACGTGCAGTGCGACGGTACCGAATACCGTGTCGTGCGATGCGCAGCATGTCTGCTTCCCGCAAGCGGCCGACACGCTGCGGCCGTTCATCTCGACCGAAATCTCCGCGGCGCCGAAGAGCGCGGCAAACTCATCCGCCGCACGTTGCAGTGCAGCCTCGGCCGTCGGTGCTTTGAGAACGGCGTCCGCTAGATCGCGCGACGCCGGCAGCGCGCGTTCCATAGATCCGTTTTCGGCAAGCGGGCGTGCAGCAACACACCCCCTGCTACTTTTCAAGCACGGAGGCGCCGAAAGGCCCTGGGCGAACCCCCACCCGGCTATGAATCTGATGGAATATCAAGGCAAAGAACTCTTTGCCCGGGCCGGCATTCCCACGCCGCGCGGTAAGCATGTCCTGAACGCAGACCAAGCAGCCGAATTCGTCGGCGCTAACCCCGGCAAGTGGGTGGTCAAGGCGCAAGTCCTCATGGGTGGGCGCGGCAAGGCCGGCAAGATTCAATTTGCGTCAAACGCGGACGAAGCGAAATCCAAAGCGTCCGACATTATGGCGACGCCGATGCCGCCGAACCGTCAGAATCCGAACGGCGAACCGATCAACTCCCTGTTGATTGAAGAAACGCTGTCGGTTGCAAAAGAAGCGTACGCGGCGATCACCGTCGATCGTACGACGAAGAAGCCGGTCATCATGGTGAGCGCGTTCGGCGGCATGGACATCGAAGAAGTCGCCGACAAGCATCCCGACTCGATCGCGAAAGCGTTCGTCGACGTTGCATCGGGATTCTCGCCCTACATCGGACGCCAACTTGCATTCGAGGCCAAACTCGATCCGGGATATCGCAAAGCGCTGCCGGGCGTACTCGCCGGTTTATACGATCTGTTTTTTAAATACGGCGCGAAGCTGGTCGAGATCAATCCGCTCGTGCTGACCGAAGACGGCCGCGTGATTGCAGCCGACGCGAAAGTCGAACTCGACGACGACGCGATGTATAAAACGCCCGAGTTCAAGCAGTGGCAAACCGCGCTGCCGATGGACGAAGACGAAACGCTCGCAACCAAAGCGGGCCTGGGCATCCGCAACTTCCGCCGCTTCGACGGCAACGTCGGAACGATGGCGAACGGCGCGGGCCTTGCGATGGGCACGATGGATGCCGTGAAGAATGCGGGCGGATCGTTTGCAAACTTCTTGGACGTCGGCGGCGGCGCAAACGCCGAGCGCGTGCGCAACTGCTACGAGCTCGTGATGAATCACACCGGCGCCAAAGTGTTTTTCATCAACATCTTCGGCGGCATCACCCGCTGCGACGAAGTTGCGAAAGGTATTGTCGAAGCGCTGAACACGACGAGCTCGCGCAAAGTGCCGCTCGTCATCCGCTTGACCGGCACGAACGAAGAGCAAGGCCGCAAGATTCTGGCCGACGCCGGCATGACGCCGGTCGAAACGATGGACGAAGGCGCCGCAGCTGCGGTGAAACTCGCGGGGGCAAGCGCATGAGCATTTACTTAGATAAAAACAGCAAAGTCATCGTTCAAGGCATCACCGGTTCGGAAGGCTCGTACCACACGGGCCGCATGCTGCAATACGGCACCAACATCGTGGGCGGCGTAACCCCGGGCAAAGGCGGCCAGAAGAGCGAGCACGGCTTGCCCGTGTTCGACACCGTCGAAGACGCGGTCAAGGCGACCGGCGCAACGCACACGTGCATCTTCGTTCCGCCGCCCTTCGCAGCGGACGCATTGTTCGAAGCCCATCACGCCGGCATCGAACTCGCGGTCTGTATCACCGAGGGTGTCCCCGTGCACGACGTGTTGCGCGTCGTCGGCGCCACGCCGGGCATGCGCATCATCGGCCCCAACTGCCCCGGCCTCATCTCGCCGGGCAAAGCCAGCATCGGCATTATGCCGGGCCACGTCTTTAAAGAAGGCGACGTCGGCTTGATCTCGCGCTCGGGCACGCTCACGTACGAAGTGGTCGATCTGCTCACCCGTTCGGGCTTCGGTCAATCGACGGCCGTCGGCATCGGCGGCGACCCGATCATCGGCACCACGTTCGTCGACTGCCTGCGCGAGTTCAAAAACGATCCGCAGACCAAAGCGCTCGTTCTTTGCGGCGAGATCGGCGGATCGGACGAAGAAGACGCTGCCGCGTTCATCAAAGAGCACATGTCGGACATGCCGATCGTCGCCTTCATCGGCGGACGCAACGCACCGCCCGGAAAGTCGCTCGGCCACGCGGGCGCCATCATCTCCGGCAAGTTCGGCACCCCGCAGAGCAAGATCGCCGCGTTCAAAGACGCCGGCGTTCCCGTCGCAGACCGTCCTTCGGACATTCCCGGCATGCTCACCGAACGCTTGTCGGCAAGCGCTCGGTAACCAGAGCTAATATTTTCGGCATTTCTGCCGAAAGGGAGTCACTTTTTCGAGCGACGAACGCTTGATAGTATAGGCCCGCTGTGCGGGCCTATTACCTCAAGCTATTGGAGGCACAATGCCAAAATCGTTGAGATTCGGGCATGTGTTGGGAGCGCTACTCCTCTCCGTATCGCTGCTCGGACAGGGAACATGGGCACTGGCCGGCACTACGGGCGGACTTAGCGGAACAGTAGTAGACACTGAAACCAGCGCACCGATTAGCGGTGAGTTGGTGACGGCGAAGTCGCCGTCGCAAACAGCGTCTGCCACGACCGACGCATCCGGACATTTCACATTCCTCTCGCTCGCACCCGATACGTACACCGTAACCGCGTCGAAGACCGGCTACGATGATGCGTCGGTTTCGGGCGTCGTCGTGTTTGCGGATACGGTGCAATCCGTCGCAATCACGGCACACAAGGCGCTCAAGACGATCGCCAACGTTCGCACAGTCGGAACCGGAAATTTGGTTAAGTCCGGTACGACCGCGGACGTCTACTCCGTCAGCTCGAGTTCGATGGAAAAGATCAACGCACTCGGCGGCGGCGGCAGCTTAAACAGCGCGTACTCGGCAGTCGCATCCGTTCCGGGCGCGATCATGCCGCTGAACCAAACCGGTTACTTCCAAACCGTGCATATTCGCGGCGGCGACTACGATCAAGTCGGCTACGAATTCGACGGCGTTCCGGTGAACCGGTCGTTCGACAACTATCCGTCGGGCGCGCTTTCGTCGCTGGGCAATGCCGAACTTCAGGTCTACACCGGCGCTACGCCGGCCAACTCTGAAGGTCAGGGCCTTGCCGGTTACATCAACCAAGTCATCAAGACCGGAACGTATCCGGGCTTTGCGAGCTTGTCGCTCGGCGCCGGCACGCCGGTGTTCTACCATCATCTCATGGCCGAAGCCGGCGGCGCATCGCCGAACCGGAACTTCTCGTATTATGCCGGCCTGGGCGGTTACAACCAAGACTACCGCTACGTCGATCAAAACAATGCGGCGAAGTACACGTATCTGGGCGCGCCGTTGCTGGAACTCGCACCGCCGAGCGGCAACTGTAACCCCGCCGATCCGACGAACTGGGCTTACAGCTTCTGCTACAACAACACCGGCGCCGGCGGTTCGCCCGAGAACTTCGCGGTCGGACCGGGCGGCTATCAACAACTGCCGTTCAACTACGGTTCGGTTGCGAGCGTTGCAGACCGCGACGTCGTAATGAACTTCCACTTCGGTCTGCCGCATAAATACGACAGCGGCCGCGACGACATCCAACTGCTGTGGAACAGCGCAATGCTCCACAACGTGTTCTATTCGTCGCTCAACGATGCAGGCGGCGCAGGCGTGTACAACAACCCGCAAGGCGCCGGCAATCCGCTCCCGTACTGGCTCGACAACTATCAGTCGAACTGTGCGACCGGAACGCTGCTGAACACGACCACGCCGAACTGCGTGGTTCCGTACCTGTATCCGAACTCGCCGGGCAACCGTCAAGCAAATCTGCCGACGAATCAGCCCCCGGGCATCTTCCTGGATCCGAACCAGCGCGATACCATCTGGAACGATCAGGAGATTATCAAAGCGCAGTACCAGAAGAACATCGGATCCAACGCGTACGTTCGTCTCTACGGCTATACGTATTACTCGGATTGGCTGCAGAACGGACCCAACTGCGCGTACAACATCCTGTTCAACTACGGCACGTGCGCCGTTTCGCCGGATTACGAACTGAGCTCGCACACGCGCGGCGCCTCGATCCAAATCGCGGATCAGGTCAGCGCGGCGCATCTGCTTCAAGTTCAGGCGAACTACACGACGGCTAACTCGATCCGCGATAACAACACGCAGATCCTCAACGCGTACAGCGGATCCCGTGGACGCGCGTTTGTCCTAGTCGATGGAAACAACCCGTACAACGGTACGTGTTACAACGCATCGGCGCCGGTCGGCGGCCAAGCGGCGGCAACGTCGTGCAACCCGAGCCCGGCCTTCGCAACGTGGGGCAAACTCAACAAAGGCACCGCCGGCAACTCGCTGACGGATTACTCCGGCCTTACGTGCGGCACGGGCCCGTGTAAGTACCTCGTCGCCGAAAACGGCCTGTACGCGACGTACAACCAAGTCGTTCCGAAGTTCTCGTCGATCTCGCTCTCCGATCAGTGGCGGCCCGGATCCAAGTGGCTGTTCAACATCGGTCTGCGCGACGACCGCTTCGAGTTCGACGGATCGAACACGAACCCGAACGATCCGGCCCGTCAGTTCTGGTTCAATGCGTTCAACACGAACTTCTGTATCAACAACTCGAACGGCAAACCGGTCGACAAATCGGGTCTCGGCCTCGCGCCGGGGACCGGACAGACAATGGCGCAGGTTGCGTGTCCGGCGGGCTTCAGCGCCCTGGGCACCGGCAACTTCCCGCTGATGGTCAACGCATCGGGTCAAGTCGAAAGCTACAACAAACTGCAGCCGCGTCTGTCCGGCACGTATACGGTCGATCCGCTTACCGTCTTGCGCTTCAGCGCCGGCGAGTACGTGGAGCCCCCGAACACGGCGTACGAACAGTACAACGTGCTGCAGGAGAACCTCGGCTACTTCCTGGGAACGCACTTCTATCAGTACGGCTTTAACACGCCGGGACACGCGGTGCGTCCGCCCACGTCGAATAACTTCGACTTCTCGTTCGAGCATCAGTTCAAAGGAACGGATCTTTCTTTCAAGATCACGCCGTTCTACCGCAAGACGAAAGACCAGATCCAGAACTTCTTCTTGGATCAGCAAACGGGCTTCATCTCCGGTCTGAACGTCGGCAGTCAGACGAGCGAAGGCGTCGAGCTCGCGCTCAGCAAGGGTAACTTTGCGGCCAACGGACTCGCAGCCCAGCTCGCGTTCACCTATACCAACAGTTACATCAACTACGGTAACCTGGCGAACGGACTGAACATCACCTCGCAGATCAACTCGGACATCGTCAACTACAACTCGTACACGAGCTTCTGCTCGACGCATGCGGGCGACGCTCGCTGCGCCGGCGGTTCGCAGCTCGGCGTAGCCGCTGCGTGCTATACCACGGGCGGCGCACCGGATGCCGCATGCGCGGCGGGCGACGTTGCAAACCCGTATTGGAACGCTCCGGTTCAGCCGCTGCTTTCCAGCACGGCGAACTATCCCGTGTACGATATCTTCCCCGGCGGCATCGGCGGATCGGCCGACTCGTTCGAGTATCCGTATTCGGCGACGCTGGTCCTGAACTGGAAGCATGACAAGCTGGCGATCACGCCGAGCTTCCAACTTCTGGCCGGCAACCGCTACGGATCGCCGGAAACGAACGCGGGCGTGGATCCGGCAGGCAATCTAACGGCAGGACTTGCTGGCTGCAATGCCCTCTCGCCGTCCGTTGCCTCAAACGACCCGCGCTATCCGTACGGCGCCGCAGGCGGCGGTTCGTACGAAGCGATGTCGTGTAACGGCACGATCGTAGTTCCGAATACCTATACGCACACGTTCGATCTTCCGGGATCGTTCGTGAACCCGTCGCAGTTCTTGATGAACTTGCAGATCAGCTACGACGTTTCTCCGAAAGTAACGCTCGTCGGTACGTTTGCAAACCTTATCAACCGCTGCTTCGGCGGAACGAAGCAAGCGTGGACGTATAACGATTCGAACGTTTGCGCCTACGGCATCATCAACAACGCCGGTGACTTCTCACCGATGGGCAACGTATACAACTGGACGACCGCGAACACGCAGTTCCCTGCGTCGGCGCAGCCGTTCCTGAAGTATCCGTATGGTGCCGCACTCGGCGGCGTGAACGTCGATGGAAACTCGACGCTCAATCCGTTCAACTTCTACCTCGAGGCGAAGATCAAACTCTAACGCTCTCTGAGTAGAAGAGAAGAAGGCTCGCTATATGCGAGCCTTCTTTTTTATTTAAAACTGATACGCAGCGTCGCCGCGCATACATAAAAAAGTTTTCAATCTTCGGTGTGCGTAGCGCACCTGACGGAAGCGCGCGCGGAACACTGCCAGACGTCCGGCATTCCGACTTTGGGCGGTTTCTCAGGCTGGACCCAGAGGATTAAGATTCCGTGAAAAGAAGCGTGGGACTTAGGTCGGAGTGTGTGCGCGGCCTGACCGTGCACGCCTTTCGGCCGTTTATCCACTTTGGTGTCACCTCTAAAGGAGGACCCATGCCAAGAATGAGAATCCGGCATGCGTTCGTAGCGGTGTTACTACTCGTAGCGTTGCTTGCTCAGGGAACATGGGCACTGGCAGGCACGACGGGCGGTATCTCCGGCTCCGTACACGGCACGGATGGCGCAGCTGTCAGCGGTGCAAAAGTCACCGTCAGCTCGCCCTCAGAGACCACGTCCACGACGACGGACGCGGGCGGAAACTTCTCGTTTCTCGCTCTCGCACCGGACTCGTATACGGTCTCGGTCACTAAGACCGACTATCAGGACCAGTCCCTTCCGGGCGTAACGGTCTTCGCAGACCAGGTCCAAACGTTGGCCATCACCCTGCCGAAGTCGCTTAAGACGATCGTCAGCGTCCGTTCCAACTCGGCGAATAACCTCGTCAAGTCCGGTACGACGTCCGACGTCTACTCGGTCAACGCTGCTACGCAAGCAGTCGTTGCCGCTTCGGGCGGTGGTAACAACCTCAACTCGGCATACTCGGCCATCTACCAGCAGCCCGGCGTTACCTCGTCGATCGGCAACTACGGCTGGGGCCAAGTATTCTACATCCGCGGTTCGGCCTATAGCCAAATCGGATACGAGTTTGACGGCGTCCCCGTCAACCGCGCCTTCGATAACTATCAGGCGAACTCGCTCTCGAACCTCGGCCAGCAAGAGCTTCAGGTCTACACCGGCGGTTCTCCGTCCGGTGCTTCGTCCGCAACGCTCGGCGGCTTCATCAACCAGGTCATCAAGACCGGAACGTATCCGGGATCCGGCATGCTCAAGGGTGGCCTCTCGGCGCCGTACTTCTTCCACGAACTCGTCGCGGAAGCGGGCGGTGCGAACCCGGGCCGTACCTTCTCGTACTATGTCGGTTTGAACGGCTACAATCAGTCCTATCCGTTCTGGAACCAGAATCAGGGCAATAACATCGATCGGACCGGCTTTAGCCAATACGGCTTCACGGGGCCGGCGGTTGCGGCCCCGATCCTTGGCGGCCTTTATTGCTTCAATGGTCCGCAAAACCAGTGCCCCGACGGCGGCGCTTCCCCGGGTAACTACCTGAACGGTCCGTTCCCGGCTTGTCAAAATGGCGGCGCGAACGGTGGAATTGCAAACGGATATTCGACCACGAACCTTGGACCGATGGGCGGCACCTGTTACGGGTACGGCGTTTTCGGTGCCGGCTACTCTTCGTATCAAGAAGAGCGCAATACGGTCATGAACTTCCACTTTGCGATTCCGCATAAGATGGATGGCGGCCGTGACGACGTTCAGATTCTGTACGACAACTCGATGCAGTATCTGAAGCAGAACTCGGACATCAATAGCAACGGCGGACTTGGGTTCGTCAGCGGCTATCTGAATCAGTTCGCAGGCGACGCGACCGGCGTTTGGGTCGGCACGCCGTA
>DASSRQ010000314.1:0-2511 GCA_035701665.1 Vulcanimicrobiaceae bacterium | reverse complement strand
GTTTGTATTAGCCCATTGACACAATATTGCGATTTGTATTACCATCCTAATACAATGACTGAACAAACGGGACTCGCCATCCTCCATTGGTTTTGGACAGCTTTCTTTGCCGGCTTTGGAGTTTACTTGCTGCTGCGCCCCGACTGCATGATGCGCACGTCGTGCCGCGTGTTGCGCTTACGCGACGGCGCCGACCGGCCGCGCGTAGATGCAGCGGTCGAGCGCCGGCGCGCCGTCGAACACATCTCCAATGCCACCGGGTACGGAGCGGCCGCGTTCTGCTTCGTTATGTCCGCAATCACGGCCGTGACGCATGTATCCACCGGCTTGCTCTATGCGATTTTTTGCCTGGGCTTGGCGTTGACGATGACGGCGTTGTACCTGCAACTGCGAAACAGCCAGCCCACGCGCATAGCCGTACTGAATGCGCGCACCCCGGCGAGCGTGATCCCGGTGTGGGCGTTTTTAGCAGCGGGCGTGAGCGCGGTCTGTTGTCTGTTACTTGCGGCAATGCCGCACCTGCGGGTTTCGGCGCTCGTCGTCTTTGCCTCGACGGCCGTGACCGTTTTCGCGGCGTGGCGGCTGACGTCGCTGCCCGCCATTCTGCAGGGTGTGGACGTGCCGGTTGAGACCGCGCTCGACCAGCGCCTTCGGTTCCATCGCAGTGCAGGCGTCTTCGTCATGGGCATCGTGCAGCCGTTCGTGTTCGCTTCGCAAAGTTTGGACGACCGGTTTCCCGCTGTATGGATCGCGTATTTTGTAACGCTGATACCGTTCTTTGCCTTTGCAGTGTGGGTCGGGCGCAGAATGGTCGCAAAAGTCAGTTTCGCCCAACAGTGACCGCGCCGCTTATCGCGGTCGATCCGCAGACGGAGATTGCGCCCTACCAGCAGATCGAGGAGCAGATCCGCGCAGCGATTCAGCGAGGCGATCTTGCACCGGGCGCGCTTCTGCCTACGGTACGTCAACTCGCCGGCGATCTGAACGTCGCACCGAACACGGTCGCGCGTGCCTACGCCAATCTCGCGGCCGAGGGCTGGATCCTCAGCGACGGCCGTCGCGGAACGAAGATCGCCGAACAACTGCCGAGCGCCGATAAACGCGTGCGCTCAAACCTGCTCAAAGACGCGTTGGAACGAGCCGTCGGATCGCTGCTTGCGCGCGGATACGGCAGTTCCGAAATACTCGCGCAGGTCCGCGAGATCATAAGTTCGAGTTGATTCCCGGGTCTGCTCCGGCAACGACGTTCCGGCGTGCCCCGGCGCGCTGCTCGATGCTTCGACATTAAGCGGCGGATCGTAGCAGAACGCAATCAGCAATCCCGCAAAGCCTGCGATGAACGGCGAACCGCTCGTCAAATCGAACGGCCATCCGAATCCGCTCGTTATGGAAACGCTGTACTCGTACAGCGCGAACAGTACGGCCGGAACGGCGAAGCTGAATAGGTAAAACGGCACGCCTGCGCGGGCGCGCTCTTTCAAAAGCAGCAGATAGGCATCGGCAAGCGCGCCGGTAATGATAGCCGCCGGCAACAGAAAGTACAGATCCGACTGCGTGTTCATCGCAAGTCCGTACACGCCGATCAGCACTGTCATCGCGCCCGCCGGCGTGCGCCAACGCCGTACGAACAGCAGAAGCACGCCCATGAGAATCGCGCTCGACACGATAGCGGCGTCGAGGCCGTAGGCTTTACCGATTCCGGTTTGCATCGCTTGCTCGTGACCCGCGGCCGTAAAGAACACGAGCGAGTTCGCCGCCTGCGGATCGCCGTCGGCGCTCAGGCCGGTTAGGCCCGAAACGTTCACGGCATTCGTTCCGTCGGCGTTGGCGTAGAAGACCTGCATCTCGCCGTCCGCTGCTTGAACGAACACGAGGTGTTTGCCGTCCGGCGTAAACGCCGGCGACGATGCATTTTTTACCAACGTGTGCGGCGTGTGCGCGCCGGCAGGCAGCGCGACGATATCGGCTCCGAGTTCAAATGCAAGTGTACCGCCCGCAGCGTACGCCGGTGCGGAACCGTTGATCGTTGCTTCGATCCATTGCGGCGCGCCGCCGTTTACCGGCACGAGTTCGATCTCATCCGCCAAACCGTTGCGCGATCCCACGGCGATCTGTGTTCCGTCCGGCGTCCAATCCGGATTCAGCATGCGCGTAACGCCGTGCGCGAGAATCGTGTTTGCGTTGCCGTCGGTATTTACGACGTGCAGTTCGTATTCGCCCGAGGTGTTTGCCGGAATCGAGATGTAGGCGATGCGTTTGCCGTCCGGCGACCAAGCCGGTTCGGTGTCGTGCCGTCCCGAGTGCGTGATGCGTTTTCCGCCGCCGCCGCTCGTTTTATAAATGTAGAGGTCGGACGGCGGCAGCTGCCCGTCGTTCGCCGGCTGAATTCGCACGGCAACGAATCTTGCATCAGGTGACACCGCAGCACCGAGCACGTCGTGTCCGGCGCTCGAAGCGATGCGCGTCTGGCCGCTGCCGTCTGCACGGACGGCGTACAGCGAACCGGCTGCC
>DASSRQ010000313.1:0-2012 GCA_035701665.1 Vulcanimicrobiaceae bacterium | reverse complement strand
GCGCCTAGGAAGCGGCAGCGCTTCCATGAATCTTTCAACGATAAGCGGCGACATTACAGTCTCGCCGCAATAACCGCACTGTAAGGGGAGATCATGGAACAAACCTTGGTACACCTCGCCCACGCGGCCCTGTGGTTCTTCTTCATCGTCTTCATCCTGGCCATCGTCGGGGTGATCGCGATCATTCAATGGATTATGAACGCGGTTCGCCGCACCGAAACGGCCGTGGAAAGCGGCGTCCAGAACGTAGAAGAGCGCTTTAAGCGATAACCCCGTGTCCGCCGAATGGGTAACGGCGATCTCTTCGATCATTACCGCGGTCGTTATTGCAGCGACCGCGGTTGCTGCCGTATTTCAGTTGCGCCATATGCGGACAAGCAACGCGATAGAGTCGCAGCTGACGTTTCGCAGCATGCTCGAGGACGACGCACACCGCACTGCAAATTCGCTGCTGCGTTCGGGCGGGCTCGCGCGCCTGCTGGACGATTCGGAGTTTCGCCGGTACTTGTTCCGCTCCACGAAAAAACTGCCGATAGACGGCATGCCGAACGAGTATGCCGAATTCAACGAAAGCGCGATCCTTTTAGGCAACAGTTTTGAGTTGATCGGCGGAATGGTCCGCAACAAGATCGTTCCCGAGGCGCTGTTTCTTCAGAATTACTGGTGGGTCGTCGTCAATCAGTGGGAACGGCTCGAGGGATGGATCGCGTTGCTGCGCGAGTATTCCGGCAGCCAAGGCATGTACGAAGACTTCGAGTTTTTGACCGTACTCTCGCGCCAATGGTCGAGCAAACATCCCGACAGTTACGCCAGAAGCGTCCCGCACATTCCGCTTACGAACCGCTTCCCGCTGCAAGCGGAGTCATGGCTGCACGAGCAGCCGTAACGCGCCATGCCGGCGTCGGCCCGCAGCCTTTGACATCGATCGTTCCGATGCTCCTGCACTCGAATGCGTCTGCCACAAGCCGGTATGTCTGTTCGGCAATCTGCACGGCGCCTTGCGCGCCGTGCGACTCCATGCGGCTTGCGAGATTCACCGCGTCGCCCCACAGATCGTAGATAAACTTCTTACGGCCGATCACGCCGGCTACCACCGGGCCTGAGTTAATTCCAATCCGCAGCGCGATCCGGCGCCCGCCGAAGGTGCGAGCGGCCGTAAGCGCTTGCATCTCGAGCGCAAGGTTGACCAATACCTGCGCGTGATCGTCGCGCGGCACCGGCACGCCGGATGCGATCATGTAGCAGTCGCCGATCGTTTTGATCTTTTCGACGCCGTATCGTTCGGCAAGCGCATCGAACGCGGAAAACACTTCATCCAACAGCGCGACGACTTCGGCGGGCTGCAGCTGCGCCGAGAGCGGCGTGAAGTCCGCGATATCCGCGAAGAGAATCGATGCTTGCGGAAAGTGGTCTGCCACCACGCGCGGCCGGTCTTTCAAAATCTCCGCAACATCTTTCGGCAAAACGTTCAGCAGCAGATCTTCGGAGCGTTTTTGTTCGCTGCGCAGCTGCATCGTCGCCGAATACAACATTAGCAAAATGAGCGCCGATGCGCCGCCGAGATTTGCGAGCGAGAGCCCCATCCACATGAGATGCGGCATCGGACGATCCGGAACGTATTGAAAGACGAACAGCGCCGTCAGCAACAGCAAGAATAGCACGAACCAGAGCCATACGCGGCGCGCCTGCGTAAAGACGACTGCCGCCATCGGACTGAGCAGCGCCCAGACGAACCCGTAGCCGGATGCGGCAAAGCCGCCAAGCATGAAGGTCGTGGCCGCGCACACGATCTGCACGAGCAGCAGCTGCGCGTTTACCACGGCTTCCAGCCCGCGTCCGGTGCGCCGCAGCCACAAGTAAAATCCCGCCGAGATGACGGCGTATGCAAGGTTGACGAGACCCGGACCGTAGTCGCCGAACGCCAAAAACGCCGCGGCGAGCGGCAGCAGCGTCAAGGTGCCGGCCAGATTCACCCGCAGGAAGATCTTCTGCACGATATAGGTTTCGGCAAA
>DASSRQ010000312.1:0-2983 GCA_035701665.1 Vulcanimicrobiaceae bacterium | reverse complement strand
GGATCCGATACCGGTCCGGTTCGATACGTCGAACGCGCGCGATCTCGTTAAATTGTACGACGTCGTTGTCGACTGTACCGACCGGTTCGAGACGCGGTATCTCATCAACGATGCGTGCATCCTCGAAGGCAAACCCGACGTCTACGGTTCGATCTTCCGGTTCGACGGACAAGTCAGCGTCTTCGGTTTGAACGGCGGTCCGTGCTACCGTTGTCTCTTTCCGCAAGCTCCCGCACCCGGCACGGTTCCGACGTGCGCGGAAGGCGGCGTCCTCGGCGTCCTTGCCGGCATCGTCGGCGCACTGCAGGCGAACGAGGCGCTCAAAGTACTGCTGAAGATTGGCGAACCGCTGTCGGGACGCGTCTTGCTGGTCGACGCGCTCGGCGCACACCTGCGCGACGTGCAATTCGAGCGCGATCCGCAGTGCGCGCTGTGCGGCGGCCATCCTTCGATCGCCGATGTCAGTGAAGAAGTGGAAGAGGCGCCGCCCCGGACGTTCGACGAGATAGATGCCGACGGACTTGACGATGCGCTGCGCAGCAGCGTGCTGCTCGACGTGCGCGAGCCGCATGAAGCCGTTCTTGGTTCGGTCGACGGTGCGGTGCAGATTCCGGCCTCGCAACTTGCAGCGCGGCTGCACGAATTGGATTCCACGCGAACGTACGTCGTCGCGTGCCGGGTCGGCGCAAAATCGCTATGGGCTGCCGGATTACTGCAGGACGCGGGCCTGCGCGTGCGGCATCTGCGGGGCGGCCTGTTGGCCTACGCCGCAAAGGACGAGAGCTTTGCATTTTTCTAAATCGAAGCTCGATGGGCCGATCGTCGTCGAGCCGGACGTGTTTCCGGACGATCGCGGCTACTTCAAAGAAACGTATTCGCAGCAAAAGTACGCCGGTGCCGGCATAACGGAAACGTTCGTGCAGGACAACGTTTCGATCTCGAGCCGCGGCGTGCTGCGCGGATTGCACTACGACCTGCGCATGGCCAAGCTCGTGCAATGTCTGTACGGCGAGATCTTCGACGCCGTCGTCGACATGCGCGAAGACTCTGCAACCTATCTGCAATGGGATGCATACACGCTCTCCGGCGAAAATCACCGGCAGTTATACGTGCCGGCGGGTTTCGCCCACGGATTTTACGTGCTGAGCGATCGCGCAATCGTATCGTACAAGCAGTCTGCTCTGTACGACCCGCAGTTCGAGCGCGCCGTCCGGTGGAACGATCCGCGCATCGGCATCGACTGGCCGATCGCCGGGCCGCCGGTGCTCTCGGCGAAGGACGCCTCGTGCTGACGCTGCCGCGCATCGGGCAAGGCACGTGGGACGTGCCCGAATCGGGCGCGCGTATGCAAGAAGCGATCGATGCGCTGCGGACCGGAATCGCACTGGGCATGACCCACATCGACACCGCGGAGATGTATGGGAACGGCCGCGCCGAGGAGATCGTCGGCGAAGCCGTCTCGGGCATTCCGCGCGATTCGCTGTTCGTGACGAGCAAAGTGCTGCCGGGGAACGCGACGTACGACGGAACGATCGCTGCCTGCGAACGGTCCCTCAAGCGGCTGCGAATGGACTATCTCGATCTGTATCTGCTGCATTGGCCGAGCCGCTTTCCGCTTAAAGACACCATGCGTGCGCTCGAGCAGCTGGTTCGCGACGGAAAAGCGCGCGCAATCGGCGTGAGCAACTTCGATTTGGACGACGTGCGCGAAGCGCAGTCATATTTACAGAACGTACCGCTCGCGTGCAATCAAGTGCTGTACCACCTGCGCGAGCGCGGCATCGAAACGCGGCTCATTCCCTATTGCACTTCGAACGGCATTGCGGTCGTGGGGTACACGCCGTTCGGCCGCAGCCGGTTTCCGCGGCCGTCGAGCCGGGGCGGCGCCGTGCTGGAACAGATCGCGGCGAAGTACGGCAAAACGGTGCGGCAGATCGTTTTGAACTTTCTAACGCGTATGCCCCACGTCTACACGATTCCGAAAGCGTCGCGCAGCGAACACGCGCGCGAGAACGCCGGCGCCGCAGGCTGGGATCTCGAACAAGCCGACATAGACGCCATCGACGAAGCGTTTCCCGTGGAAGATGGACCGCTGGCAACCATCTGAACTGCTCGCGATCAAGCGCGCTATCTGCGAGCGTGCCGTCGCCCTCGGCGCGAGTGCCGCGCGCGTCGCGCAAGCGGAACGTAGCGATCGCGATGAAGAGCAGTTCAACGCCGCATTCGAACGCGGCGACCTGCGGACGTGGGGGTACGATAGCGATTACGCGCGGCGTGCAGCGGATCCGGCATCGATTTTGCGGGAGGCGCGCTCCATCATCTCCATCGCCGTTCCCTACCGCACGGAGCAGCCGGTGCGCGGTCCGATGCAAGGACGCGTTTCGAACTACGCGTGGTCGAACGACTACCATTCGCGCATGCAGCGGCTGCTGCGCACGCTTGCAAGCGAACTCGACGAACGTGCCGGCGAACCGGTCAGCGCGGTTGCGTGCGACACGCGTCCGCTTGCGGAGCGCGCGTTTGCGGCACGCGCGGGGATCGGCTGGGTCGGAAAACACACGAACTTGATCGCGCCGCCTGCCGGCTCGTTCGTGTTTCTCGGAGAGATCGTCACGACGCTTGCGCTGCCGCCGGATCCTGCGCTTAAAAAAACGTGCGGATCGTGCGCGCGATGCGTCCCCGCATGCCCGACGGGCGCACTGCGCGGCGACTATACGATGGATGCCTCGCGCTGCATCAGCGATCTTACGCAGCGCACGGACGGCATTCCGCAGGAGATGCGACCGCTGATCGGCACGTGGGTCTGGGGCTGCGATATCTGCCAAGATGTCTGCCCTCCGAACGAACGCGCGACGGTTTTTGGGTCGCCCGCCGACGAACCGGCGTCCGCGGCGCTAGCCGCACCCGATCTGCAGCGGCTACTGAACTTACGGAGCGGCGAGTTCAAGCGCACGTACGCCCGCAGCGCAATGGGGTGGCGCGG
>DASSRQ010000311.1:0-10183 GCA_035701665.1 Vulcanimicrobiaceae bacterium | reverse complement strand
TTGATGAGGCAAACGTCGAGCGCGTTACTTGCGGTGCTGTGCATCGGAGCCGTCATTTCACCGGCTTGGGCATCAAGCGATCTGCGCGGGCAGAACGCTATGAACGCGATGAAGCGTCTTTCTTATTTAACGGGGACGTGGAGATGCGTCACGCATGGCGGAGATCCGAATACTTCGGCTATGCGGTTGCGCTACAACTTTATTGCCGGCGGTAGATGGCTCGTAGAACAAAGCGATGTAAAAGGTTCGCCCGAGTGGGACACGGTTCAGTTGTGGGGTTACGAGCCTCGACTAGGCGGGCTCGTTGCGTTTCAATTTACGCAATACGGCCTCGCCACTAAACAGGTCAGCGGCTGGAACGGCGACACGTTTTCCGGTACGCGCACGGATAATGGCGCGAAAGTTTCGGTTAAGCGAACGGGGCCGAACACGATGCGATGGACCATCCATCCAAATGGTTCCGGGACCGCAAAAGATATCACTCAGGATTGCACGCGTTAATGGCTGATACACAAGATAATCTCGTAACCGTAACCATCGACGGCACGCCCGTGCAGGTGCCCAAGGGCACGCTGCTGGTCGAAGCCGCCAAACAGATCAAAAGCGAGATCCCGGTCTACTGCTATCACAGCAAGATGGGCCCGGCGGGTCTGTGCCGCATCTGTTTGGTTGAAGTCGAAGGGATGCCGAAACTGCAGATCGGGTGCAACACGCCTGTCGCGGACGGCATGGTCGTGCGCACGCAGAGCGATAAGGCCTCGGACGGCCGCCGCGCGGTGCTCGAACTGTATTTGAAAAATCACCCGCTGGATTGCCCCATCTGCGATAAGGGCGGCGAGTGCGATCTGCAAGACTACGCGATGGCGTACGGTCAGGATTACTCGCGCAGCGTCGATCCGAAAGTGCCGAAACCCAAAGCGGTCGATCTCGGCCCGACGATCGTGCTCGATGAAGAGCGCTGCGTCGTCTGCCAGCGCTGCGTGCGGTTCGACGACATCATCGTCGGCGAGCGCGAGCTCGTCCTGAAAGATCGCGGCGTTCGCAACATTATCGCGACCGCGACGGGCGAGCCGTACCGTCACAACTTCACCGGAAACGTCACCGAACTGTGCCCGGTCGGCGCGTTGACGTCGAAGACGTACCGCTTCAAATCGCGTCCGTGGGACCTTGCCCGCACGACCACGAGCTGCACGCAGTGTTCCGTCGGCTGTCAGATGCACGTGGATGCGCGCGTCGGCAAAGTGATGCGCACGATGTCGGTCGAGGCCGACGATGCGATCTCCGATACGTGGCTGTGCGACCGCGGCCGGTACAATCTCGGCTTTTACGAAAGTGCCGATCGTATCACGCAGCCGCTCTACAAGCAGAACGGCGAGTGGATCCAGATCGGTTGGGACGACGCGATCTCGATCTGGGCCGATGCGATTTCCGCTGCCGTAGCGGCGAATCCGAAAACCGCGGGCGTTATCGGCGGCGGACGCCTCACGAACGAAGAAGCGTATCTGCTGCAATCCGTGTTCCGTAAGGCCGGCGTGCAGAATCTCGATTGGCGTGCCGGACGGCAACTGCAGGCGACGCCCGGAAAAGGCAGCGCTTCGATCGCCGATCTCGAGACGGCGAACGTCATCTTCATCGTCGGCGAGTCGCCCGCGCAGCTTGCGCCGGTGTTCGATCTGCGCGTGCGCAAAGCGGCGTTCCAAAAAGGCGCGAAGCTCGTGCGCATCGGTTCGTTCGAGCGCCGTTATCCGGCGCCGATTCCCTCAACCGACGTTGCAGGCGTTCGAGAAGCCGTCGCTGCGATTCCCGATGGCGCGCAGCGCATTGCAGTAATCTGGGACGGCGTGGATCTCGCTGCAGCGGGAGCGCTGATGCAAGCGCTGCCGCAAAGCGCGACCGTGATGACGTACATTCCGGGCGAACAGCCGAATGCGCGCGGCGCGGAAGCGATGGGCATGCTGCCGGCGGCGGACGCGCTCGACACCAGCGCAATGCTTGCGGCTGCGGCGGACGGTTCTTTCGCAGCGCTCTCGATCTTCGGTGCGAATCCCGCATTGCATTATCCGGACGGTGCGTTCGTGCGCGAGGCGCTCGGCAAAGTTCCCTTTATTGCGGTCAGCGAGTTGTTCATGACCGAAACCGCCCAGCTGGCAACGCTGGTGCTGCCCGCACTCGGACCGTTCGAAAAGTCCGGGACGACGATCAACCTCGGCGGCGATCTATTAGCAGTAAACGCGGCGCGCGGATTGAACGCGCCCGAAGGGCCGCTCAGCGATCTCGAGATGATCGCGCGTCTTGCCGAAGCGTTGAAGGTCGACGTGCCCACGCATGAAGGCGTGCACGAAGCGGTCGTTCAGAACACCGCGAAAGCGCACGGCGATTTCACGCTCGGCGATCAGCGGTTTGCGCGCACTGCGCTGCCGCAAGCGACGGGCGACGGACTGCGGGCGCGCTTCCAAAGCGATATCTTTGCCGGCGGCGGAACGAGCGCGCATGACGATCGTATCGATACGCTTCGCCCACTGCCGCAGGCAGCGTTCTCGGCCGAAGACGCGCAAGCGCTCGGCGTGAAGACCGGCGACTACGTCGATCTCAGCGACGGCAAAACCGTCATGCACGATCTGCTCGTCGAAGTGCGTCCGCGCATGCCGAAAGGTTCCGTCGCGCTGCTCTGCGGTTTGCCGGACGATCCGGCGAACTGCTTTGCCGACGGCAGCATCTTGAGCGCAACCAACGTGCGCAGCAGCCAGCTCGTTCCGGAGACCGTTTGATGAACGTATTAACGCCCGCTGCGAGCATCTGGTGGGTCGTACTGATCAAGTGCGCCGTGCTGCTGCTCGTCGTCGTTACGACGTTTGCGTACGCCATGCTCGCCGAACGTAAAGTCATGGGCTGGATGCAGCTGCGTCCGGGGCCGAACCGCGTCGGTCCGTGGGGACTGCTGCAGCCTGCCGTCGACGCCGTCAAGCTGATTCTCAAAGAAGATCTGACGCCGAACACCGCAGACCCGCTGATTTACCGCCTGGCGCCGTTCATCTCGCTGGTCACCGCATTTTCGGTGTACGCCGTCATTCCGTTCTCCGAGCCGCAGCCCGGAAGTATCTGGGCGATCAGCGACGTGAACGCGGGCATTTTGTTCATCCTTGCGCTGACGTCGGTCGGTATCTACGGCATCTCGCTTGGCGGCTGGGCTTCCGGTTCGAAATATCCGCTGCTCGGCAGCGTCCGCGCGACAGCGCAGATGATCAGCTACGAACTCTCGATGTCGATGTCGATCATCGGCGTCCTGATTCTCGCCGGGACGACCTCGCTCTCGGGCATCGTGCGCGCGCAGGGACACTGGTGGTACATCGGGCCGCAGATCGTCGGCTTCCTTATCTACATCATCACGGCGATTGCCGAAACGAACCGCGCTCCGTTCGATCTCGTCGAGGCCGATGCCGAACTCGTCGGCGGCTTCAACACCGAGTACTCGGGCTTGCGCTTCGGCCTGTTCTTCATCGCCGAGTACATCAACATGCTCACCGTTTCGTGTATTGCCACGCTGCTGTTTCTCGGCGGCTGGAATGCGCCGTTCCATCTGACGATGGTGCCCGGCATCATCTGGTTCATCCTGAAAGTCGCGATCTTCATGTTCATGTATATCTGGCTGCGCTCGACGTTCCCGCGTTTCCGCTACGACCGTCTGATGGCGTTCGGCTGGAAAGTGCTGTTACCGGTCGCGACGGCCAACCTCGTCTTCACGGCAGTTCTCGTGGCGGTGCGCGCATGAGCGATCGCGACGGACGCAAGAATCTTTTCAACGTCGGCGCGTTGGCTGCGGGCCTCGCCGTCACGTTCAAGCACATGTTCCGCAAGAAACCGACGATCGAGTATCCGTCGGAGAAGAAGAAACATGCGCCGCGCTTTCACGGCCTGCACGAACTGCGCCGCTACAACGACGGCAAAGAGCGCTGCATCGGCTGCGAACTCTGTTCGAGCGTTTGCCCCGCGAACGCGATCACGGTTATCGGCGCCGAAAACACGCCGGACAACCGCCGCTCGCCGGGCGAACGTCACGCCGCGCTGTACGAGATCGACGAACTGCGCTGCATCTTCTGCGGCATGTGCGAAGAAGCGTGTCCCACGGATGCTATCGTGCTGACGCCGCGCTTCGAGATGTCGGAGTATCGCCGCGGATCGCTCATTTACGGAAAAGATCGCCTGCTCGTTCCGCCGGAAGCCGGTGTGGGTGCGCCGCCGGACGATCGTCCGAACGGCATTCCCGCCGATCTCGGACGCGTCGCCGAACGCAAGTCGACGACGGAGTGGGAGCAAGGCTACGACGCGACGTGGCGCGGCCAAGTGCTCAAAACGCAGAAGAAGGGTCTGACCGAACTATGATCCTGTTCTACGCCATGGCGATCGTCTTGATTCTGAGCGCGATCTTCGTCGTGACCGCTGCGAAGCCGGTGTACAGCGTCGTCGGACTGCTCGCGCACTTTGCGGCGCTTGCGATTCTGTACTTCTCGCTCTCCGCCGAGTTTTTGGGCGTTATCCAAATCATCGTGTACAGCGGCGCGATTCTGATGCTGTTCCTGTTCGTCATCGCGCTGCTCTCCAGCGGTGTCGCGGCGTTCAGTGAAGGCCCGAACCGTCTGCCGAAGATTGCGTATCCCGCCGCCGGCGCGCTTGCCGTGCTGCTCGGATTCTTGGTCTTCGCTGCCGGAAAGTTTCACGCAGCCGTTCCGGCTGCGAGCAAGGCCGCCGTTCCGCCGGTCGGTGCCGCGAACGCCTTCGGATCCGTCGCGGACTTCGGGCGCGCGCTGTTCACCGTGGACCTGCTGCCGTTCGAGATAACGGCGTTCATTCTCATGGTCGCGGTCATCGGCGTGATTCTGCTCGCCGGCGATGCCACGCCGTACGTTCCGGTGCGCAAACGTCAGCGCATCGTGGACCAAGAGATGCGTGAAGCCGTCATCCGCGAGGGCCGTCACTAATGCCGCACGCCGATCTGCTTCCCGTTGCCATCGGCAACTACATCGGGCTCTCGCTCGTCATTTTCTGCATCGGCATCGCCGGTGTGCTGCTGCGCCGCAATCCGCTCATCATGCTCATGAGCATCGAACTAATGTGGAACGCGGCCAACCTGCTCTTCCTCGCGTTCTCGCGTGCGTGGCTCAACAACGCCGGGCACATCTTTGCGTTTCTCGTGATTACCGTCGCCGCTGCCGAGGCCGCCATCGGCCTTGCCATCGTGGTGATCGTTTTCCGCAACGCGCAAAACGTAGACGTCGACGAAGTGGCTTTACTTAAAGGATGATACCGAACGTGACGCACCAGATGGGTGTAACAGGAAGTTATCCGCTGATACTCGCCATCTGGCTGCTTCCGCTGGCCGGCGCGGTTATTGCGTGGGCTTTCGGGCCGCAGCTCAAGCGCCAGGCGGGAATGGTCGGGAGCGCAGCGATCGGTCTCGCGTTCTTGGCGACGCTCGCATCGTGGGGCGCCGCCATGCAGAACGCGGGCGGCCATCTCGGTGCGCAGCAGCCGCTCGGATCGTGGCTGCCCGGCTTCGATTTCGGCTTGCTGCTCGATCCGCTCAGCTTGATTTGGGCGCTGATTATCACCGGCGTCGGATTCTTGATCCACGTGTACTCGATCGGATACATGTGGACCGATAAAGCGATCGCGCGATTTTTCGCCTATCTCAACTTCTTCGTGTTCGCGATGCTCACGCTCGTGCTCTCCGACAACTTTGCCGGACTGCTCGTGGGCTGGGGACTGGTCGGCCTTGCTTCGTACTTCCTGATCGGCTTCTGGTTCTTCAAACCGACGGCCGTGGCGGCGGCGCGCAAAGCGTTCGTCATCAACGTCGTCGGCGACGTCGGCATCATGTTCGGCATCTTCCTGATCTTCTGGAAGATCGGCAGCCTGAGTTTCGGCGACGTGTTCGCCAACGTGCACGCGCTCGATCCGTGGCTGTTCTGGACGTGCCTGTTCCTCTTCATCGGCGCCGCGGCGAAGTCGGCGCAGCTGCCGCTGCACACGTGGCTTGCGGACGCAATGGAAGGTCCGACGCCCGTCTCCGCGCTCATCCACGCCGCAACGATGGTCACCGCCGGCGTTTATTTAGTCGCGCGGTGCGCGCCGCTCTGGAGCGCTTCGCACGATGCGCAGACGCTCGTCGGCACCGTCGGCTGTTTGACCGCGCTTGCCGGCGCGATTCTCGGCGTCGCACAGTGGGACATCAAACGCATCCTCGCCTATTCGACCATGTCGCAGATCGGCTACATGATCATGGGCGTCGGGGTCACCGCATACAGCGCGGGCGTTGCGCACTTTTTCACGCACGCGTTCTTCAAAGCGTGTTTGTTCCTCGGTTCGGGCATCATCATTCACGAGCTGCACGACGAACAGGACATCCGCTTGATGGGCGGCATGCAGAAACGTACGCCGGTCGCGTTCTATGCGATGGGCGCGTCGGTGCTGGCCATCAGCGGCTTTCCGTTCTTCTCGGGATTCTTCAGTAAAGATCAAGTGATCTACGGAGCGCTCGAGCACGGCTATACGTGGATGTGGGCCGTCGGTCTGCTCACCGCGGGCATCACCGCGTACTACATGTTCCGTCTGTTCTTTGTGACGTTCTTTGGAACGTACCGCGGCGAGTTGCCGCCGGAGTCGGTCGGCGTGCCGCGGCAACTGCACGATACGCAGCAAGAGCCGCATGGCAGTAACGAACACGCTCCGTCTTGGCTGATGGCCGCACCGGTCGCCATCCTCGGCGTGTTTGCCGTCGGTGCAGGCTGGATCATGATGGGCACCGGCTCGCCGTGGGCGAGATTCTTCGCGAACTCGTTCCCGCACGAAACATTGCCGGCGCCGTCGGTATCGGAGCTCGTGACGAGCATTATCGCCGTCGCGATGTTCCTGATCGGCGCGCTGATCGCGTATACGCGCTACGGATCGAGCACCGCGCTCGCGAACGCTCCGGCGCGGCTGAAGAGCGAGACGGAAAAGTTGCCGGCGATTCTGGTCAATCTGTATTACTTCAACGAACTTATCGGACTGCTGTTCGTTAAGCCGGCAATTGCGATCGGCCAATTCTTCTCGCGGACGATCGATCCGCATCTGATCGACGGTGCGGTGCGCGAGCTCGTTATCGCGAGCCGCGCGGTCGGCACGTTCGGACGCAGCCTGCAGACGGGATTGCTGCGCGGATACGCGCTCATCGTCGTCTTCGGCGCTGCGGCCTTTGCGGTGTACTACGCGCTGGAAGGAGCCGCGCGCTAATGGTCTTGACGCTGATACTGCTGCCGATAATCGCGGGCGGACTGCTGTTCTTGCTGCCTGCGTCGGACCGCAAATTTAGCCGCACCGTCGGCTGCATCGTCGCGGCGATTACGTTCTTACTGCCGGCGTTCGCGCCGGCGGGCGGCGCGTTCACCGCGCGCTGGCTTTCGCGTCCGTTCACGGCGGCGTTCCATTTCGATTGGAGCGGCATCTCGCTTTGGCTCGTGCTGCTGCTTGCGCTCTGCACGTTCTGCGCGATCCTTGCGACGAACAGTCGCGAATCGCGCACGATGATCGCGCTGCTGCTGCTGCTCGAAGGCACGATGATGGGCGTGTTCTGCGCGCGCGACTTGCTCGCGTTCGCGCTGTTCTGGGATCTGATGCTGATCCCGCCGTTCTTCGCGCTCGTGGGCTGGGGCGGTCATCGCGAAACGGCGTGGCGTTACCTGATCTATAACTTCTCCGGCGGATTGACGCTGCTCTTGGCGACCGCCGCGTTCGGCATTATCTTCGGAAGCACCGACGTCATCGGCGGCCCCGCGCATTCGCTGATCGGCGGGTGGGCCGGCTGGATCTTCGCCGGGTTTGCGTTTGCGTTCGCGGTGAAGACGCCGCTGTTTCCGCTGCACACGTGGATGCCGGCAACGTATGCCGACACGCCGCCGGCCATGGTCTCCGTCGTCAGCGCCGTTCAGTCGAAAGCCGGCCTGTACGGGTTTCTCGTCATCGGCCTGCCGTTCTTGAACGCGTCGATGATGGAGTACAAGTGGGTGTTCATCGCGCTGAGCCTCGCATCGCTGCTGTACGGCGCGTTTGCCGCCCTCACGCAGCCCGATGCAAAGCGCGTCGTCGCGTACTCGTCGCTGTCTCATTTAGGCTTGATCGTGCTCGCGCTGTTCAGCGGCAGTCATGTCGCGTACGAAGGCGCATTGATCTATATCGTTGCGCACGGTCTCTTCAGCGCAGCACTCTTCCTTATACTGGGCTACATCGAAGAACGCGAAGGCACGCGTTCGCTCAAACGTCTCGGCGGTTTGGGCGCATGGAATCCGAAACTGGCAGGCGCGTTTACGATCGCGGCGCTCGCCGCGCTCGGCCTTCCCGGTCTCGCGGGATTTGCGGGTGAACTCGTCATTCTTGCGGGCGTGCTTCGCAACGGCTTGTTCTGGCCCGCCATGATCGCGCTGGTACCGATCGTGCTCGCATCGGCGTATATGCTGCGCTTGCTGCAAGATATCATCAACGGACCGCCGGCGCAGGACCTGCCCGAGCGCCGCGACTTGACGCTCGTGGAAGGCTTAGCGGTTGCACCGCTGCTTTTGGCGCTGGTGCTGCTCGGTATCGACCCGCACTCGCTGACGGCCAGCATCGCCACGTTTATTGGAGGCCTGCGATGAACGCGGCACCGCTCGTAAATCCCTTCGGCGCGATCGATTGGACCGCCGTCGTTCCGTTGTTTATCGTCGGCGGCGTCGCGGTACTCGTGCTGCTCGCCGATCTGCTCACGCGTAAACCGAACGGCAGCATCTCGACCGGCATCGGCATCATCGGTCTGGCAGCGGCGGGTATCTATGCCGCGCGCGCCGTTCCGTTCGGTACGACGCACAACGCCTTTTTCGGCGGTTTCATGCTCGGCGGCTTCGCAACGGTCATGCAAGAAGTGATCGTGATCGCCGCGATCGTCTCGCTTGCGATCGTTCGTACGAACCGTAACCCGCAGCGGATGGGCGGAACGGTCGCGCTGCTGCTCTGGGCAACCACGGGCGCGATGCTCATGGCCGGCGCTGCGAACCTGATGACGATCTTCTTGGGTCTCGAACTGCTCTCGCTCGCGCTGTACTGCTTGTGCGCGCTGGGCGATCGCGCATCGTCGCGCGAGTCGGGTCTGAAGTACCTGATCCTCTCGTCGACGGCGTCGGGTTTTCTGCTGTTCGGTATGGCGCTGCTCTTCGGCGCGTCGGGAAGCATAACGCTCGGTGCATTGGCCTCGCCCGCGTTAGCGCACGATCCGTTGTACTGGCTGGGCGCAGGGCTCTTTCTGATCGGCATCGCGTTCAAGCTGAGTTTGATGCCGTTCCACATCTGGTCGCCCGACGTGTACGAAGGCGCGCCGCTTCCGGTTACCGCGTACATGAGCGTCGTGACCAAAGCAGGCACGCTGGCGGTGCTCGCGCGATTCATCTTTGCCGCGTACGCGGGCGGCTCGGCGGACAAACTGCTGCTGCCGATCTACATCATCGCGGCCATCTCGATGATCGGCGGCAACGCCGCGATGCTCGCGCAAACCGATCTCAAACGCTTGCTGGCTTACTCCGGTATCGCACAGGCGGCGTACATCGTCGCGGCGCTCGCCGGCGGCACGGCCCTGGGCGTACGGTATGCCATCTACTATTTGGCCGCTTACACGTTCATGAACATGGGCGCGTTCGCCATCGCGGCCGTCGCCAGCGCGGACGGCGAAGAAGGCACGCACTTGACTTCGTACCGCGGGCTCGCGTACCGGCGCCCCTGGCTCGCTGCCGCGATGACGTTCTTTCTGCTGGCGCTCGCGGGCTTTCCGCCCACGGCCGGCTTCCTCGGGAAGATCCTCATTCTCTCGACCAATGTGACCGCCGGGTATGCTTGGCTGGGTGCGTTCCTCATCGCGGGAACGGCGATCTCGCTGTACGCCTACTTCAAGGTCGTACGGGCCATGTACGAGCGGCCGGCACCCTCGCATCCGGCGCCGCCGGCGACCGCGCCGGCTATGCCATTGGCCTACGTCAGCATTACGGTCTGCGCGCTGCTGACCTTAATCATGACCTTCTATCCGTTGACGCCCAGCGCCGTACTGCCGCTGATTAAATAGATAACTTAGATTAAGAAAACGGCCCCTTATTAAAGCACGGGTTAAGTGTCCGACGAGGGAGCGTAA
>DASSRQ010000310.1:0-4284 GCA_035701665.1 Vulcanimicrobiaceae bacterium | reverse complement strand
AGATCGGATGCGGCACGGGCGAGCTCACCACGATCTTGCGCGAACGCGGGCACTTTGTCGTAGCCGTCGATCCGAAAGCACCGGAGGCGCTCGATGCGCTGCGCGTGCAATTTGAATCCTTCGATGCACCCGACCACTACTTCGATGCCGTCGTCATGCAGCTCGTTTTGCATCACGCGCACGATATGGACACCTTATTGGATAAGGTCGTACGCACCATGCGGCCCGACGGTTTGATCGCGATCGACGATTACGGTTGGGAGCGTCCGGGCGACGTCCCTGACGGGTGGCGCGAAGAACGCAGCGATTTGCATACGTCCTCGGCGATGCTTCTGGCGCTCCGGCGACGGTTCGTTCAGCAGTTGTACGTGCACCGCGCACACTTCAACGATGGCGACGGCGACGACCGGTTGGGCTTTTGGTTCATCGGCACGCCGGCCGGCGGATGGCCGCTCTTCGTCGGCGGCCGCGAGAAGCGCAAAGTCGTCTTAGCCGAACACAACCCCGAGTGGCGCATGCGTTTCGAGGTGGAACGCCGGCGCATCGTCGGCGCGCTCGGCGGCAAGGTTCGCCGGATAGAACATATCGGTTCGACCTCGGTGCCCGGGCTCGCCGCCAAGCCGATCGTCGACATCTTGGTCGCGGTCGACGATCCGCTGGACGACGAGACCCGGGATGCGCTCGGCCGTGCGGGATATACGCTGCGAGTCGAGGAGCCCGAGCACCGCATGTACCGCACTGCTGCGGCCGACGTCCACGTTCATCTGTGGCCGGCCGGCTCGCCGGAGATCGAGCGCCATCTGGCATTCCGCGACCGGCTGCGCTCGCACGCCCCGGACCGCGAGACGTACGAGCGCGTGAAGCGCGAGCTGGCCAGACGCGACTGGAACGACGTCAACGATTACGCGAATGCGAAAACCGTCGTCGTCTCCCAGATCTTAGCTAGTGCCGGTGCGTAGCGTCCCAATTGATCGCAGCGTCGAGCTGAGCGCGAGCCTGCGACATATCGTTGATCGCTGCGACGCGATGGCCGTCGTAGTCGTGGTTGTCGCGCTGCAGCTGATCGATTAAGCTTTCCAGACGGCGGCGTACGCCCAGGATATTGCGGGCGCTGCCGTACTCGCCGCGCATCGGGTTGACCGTCTGCGCGTTTGCCTGCGACGTGAACGCGGCTCCTGCGCCGAACATCGTGAGAGACAGAGCGGCCGCCGCCAGAGCGGCTTTCCAGTTCTTGATCATGCGAAGCTCCTTTGCATCGATTCGAAATGAGGAATCTAGCGAAGAAACGCCGCAGCGGAACGGCCTTGTTCCGCGGATCTTACGTTCTAATTCTTGCTTAACGCTGCCTGAGCGGCCGCGAGGCGCGCGATCGGCACGCGGTACGGCGAACACGATACGTAGTTGAGTCCGAGCGCGTGGCAGAACGCTACGCTGGAAGGCTCGCCGCCGTGTTCGCCGCAGATCCCAATCTTCAGGTCGTTCTTCACCTCGCGACCGGCGTTGACCGCGATCTGCATCAATCCGCCGACCCCCGTACGATCGAGTACCTGGAACGGATCGTCTTTGAGGATCTTCTCCTCCAGATAGCGGGGAATGAAACTGGCTTCCGCGTCGTCGCGGCTGTACCCGTACGTCGTCTGCGTGAGATCGTTGGTGCCGAACGAAAAGAATTCGGCGCCCGCGCTCACGAGATCGCCCGCGACCATGCAGGCACGCGGGAGTTCGATCATCGTGCCGATATGGTAATCGACCGCGACGCCGGTTTGCGCGATAACCGTATCGGCGATCTCCCGGGCTGCTTGTGCGGTAAACGCCATCTCTTCTTTGGAGCCGACGCCCGGAATCATCACTTCAGGCCGCACGTCCACGCCCTGTTTTTTTAGCGCGCATGCCGCTTCGAAGATCGCGCGTACCTGCATCGCGTAGATCTCCGGATACAGGATGCCAAGACGGCACATGCGCAGGCCCAACATCGGGTTCTGCTCGTGCAGTTGCTGCACGCGCTTGAGCATCTCGCATTTCTCGCGATACGCATTCGACTGCTCGCCTTCGGTAAGACGCAGTTCCGTCGTCTCGACGAGCAGCGTCTCCATGGACGGTAAAAACTCGTGCAGCGGCGGATCCAGCAGGCGGATCGTAACCGGATACCCCTGCATCGCCTCGAGGATGCCGGTGAAGTCGTCGCGCTGAAACGGCAGCAGTTTTTCAAGTGCTTCGGAACGCGCTTCGGGCGTTCCGGACATGATCATCTCCTGAACGATCGGCAAACGCTCTTGCTGCATGAACATGTGCTCGGTGCGGCACAGGCCGATGCCGGTCGCGCCGAGTTCGCGCGCCTTCCGGGCGTCCTGCGGCGTGTCGGCATTCGCCCAAACGCCGAGCCGGCGTTTCTCGTCGGCCCACGATAAGAATGTAGCCAGCCAGTCCGGCAGTGTCGAGGGCGGATCGATCAAACTGAGTTCGCCGATGATGACGGCGCCCGTCGTACCGTCGATCGTAATCTTGTCGCCTTCTTTGAACGTGAACTCTCCGATGCGCGCGGTGCGTTTGGCTTTATCGATCTCCAGCGCTTCGCAGCCGGCCACGCACGGTTTGCCCATGCCGCGCGCCACGACGGCAGCGTGGGACGTTGCGCCGCCCTTTGCGGTCAGCACGCCGCGCGCGGCGATCATGCCGTGCACGTCGTCGGGCGTCGTCTCCACGCGCACGAGCACGACGGCTTCACCGGCATTGCCCCGCTTCTCAGCGCTGTCGGCGTCGAAAACTGCGGCTCCGGACGCGGCGCCCGGCGACGCGTTCAGCCCTTTGCACGCAACCTCATACTCTTGCGTTGCATCGATGCGCGCATGGAACAGCTGATCCAGCGAAGCTGCATCCACACGCAGCAGCGCCTCGTCTTTCGTGATGAGGCCTTCGTTCACGAGGTCCAGAGCGATCTTGACCGCCGCCTCCGCGCTGCGCTTGCCCGTCCGCGTCTGCAGCATATAGAGCTTGCCGCGTTCCACGGTAAACTCGAGGTCCTGCATCTCGCGGTAGTGCCGCTCCAGCTTCTCCGCAATCTCCAGGAACTGTTTGTAGACCTCGGGCTGCGTGCGCTGCAGATCGGCGATCTGTTCCGGGGTGCGAATGCCTGCAACGACGTCTTCACCCTGCGCGTTGCGCAGATACTCGCCGAAGAGTTTTCGTTCACCCGTGTTCGGGTCGCGCGTAAAGGCTACGCCCGTTCCCGAGTCGTCGCCCATGTTGCCGAAGACCATCGATACGACGCTCACGGCCGTGCCCCAATCGTCGGGGAACTTGTTGTAGCGGCGGTAATCGATCGCGCGTTTGGAGTTCCACGAATCGAACACGGCTTTGATCGCGAGGTCGAGTTGCTCGTGAACGTCTTGCGGAAAATCGCGTCCGGCGTGTTCTTGCACGATGGTTTTGAAGTCGGCGCACAGTTCGCGCCACGACGCGGCGGGGATCTCGGGATCCTGATGGACGCCAAGCCGTTTTTTCGCCTCCTCGATGCGCGCTTCGAACAGATCTTTTTCCACGCCGAGCACGACGTTTGAGAACATCATGATGAAGCGGCGGTAGGCATCCCACGCGAAGCGTTCGTTGCCTGTGAGTTCGGAAAGGCCGAGAACGGTTTTATCGTTCAGCCCGAGGTTGAGGATCGTGTCCATCATGCCCGGCATCGAGACGCGCGCGCCGCTGCGCACGGAAACGAGCAGCGGATTTTGCGCATCGCCGAAGCCCTTGCCGGTCCGGCGCTCGAGCTCGTTCATCGCCTCGTTCACGCTGTCGGAAAGGCCGGGCGGGTTCTTGCGTCCGAGCGCATAGTACTTGAGGCAGGTGTCGGTCGTGATCGTGAAGCCGGGAGGCACCGGCAGGCCGGCGCGCGTCATCTCGGCAAGGCCCGCGCCTTTACCGCCGAGCAGCTCCTTCATTTTGCCGTTGCCCTCTTCGAAGAACCAGACGGCTTTCTCGGGCGTAGCAGAAACTTCGTCTACGATAACGCGCGCCTTAAGCATGCTTACACTCCGTAGCAAACAACGAGTAGGCGCTATATATACCCAAATCGCGGCTGCGGCGTGGTGCCTGCTTGGTAAGACCTTTCGGCGGCGTTTAGGGGGTCACCCGTCCTCTCAGGAAGTCGTATATTTGATCGATGGCGATGCGGTCTTGGCGCATCGAGTCGCGCTCGCGCACGGTTACGGCCTTGTCTTCCAGCGAGTCGAAGTCGAAGGTTACGCAGTAAGGCGTGCCTATCTCGTCCTGGCGCCGGTAGAGCTGCCC
>DASSRQ010000309.1:0-6072 GCA_035701665.1 Vulcanimicrobiaceae bacterium | reverse complement strand
TGGCCTGCGTTCAGCCTGGCTGCGCTCGCAGTTCCCTCGCTTTTCATCCTGCTGCTCGGCTGGTACGGCTTTTACCGTCCCTCATGGGCGATTGCCGCGTACGGCGCGACCGTTCTGGTTCTTGCGGGCGGAATTGCGGCGCATCACGCCGAGCTCGCGCGGTCGGTTCTCGCGGTTTGTGGAGCGCTCGTGTTTGCGGCGGCCGCGTTTACCGCGCTCGGCCCCGCGTTCTACGTCGATCCGAAACGCGGCTACTGGCAGCAAGTGTTCGAGAGCATTAAGTGGACGCTGCTAGCCACCGCCATTGCGCTCTGCGGCGCGCTCGTTCTCGTCGGTATCGCCAGCATGCCGCTGCTGATGGAAGAAGTGCAGTCGCTGCGTGCGGTCAAGCTCGTGATCGCCCTGCCGCCGGTCATCGCGCTGGCGTTGTATCTCTTTACCGATCGCTTCAACTCGGGCATCGATAATCCGCGCGAGACGTGGTCTGCGCCGATCCGCATCTATCAGCTGCTCATCGCGTGCGTCGTTATCGGTGCGGGCGGCTTGCTGCTCGCGCGCAGCGGCAACACGAGCGACATCGCGCCGTCGGATTTCGAACTCTCGCTGCGCCATCATTTGACGGTGCTGCTGAGCGTGCGGCCGCGCTTCAAAGAGTTCGTCATCGGGTTTCCGATCATGATGCTGATCCCGGCGCTGCGCGCGGCCGACCGGCGCGCTTGCGGCATTCTGCTCGCTATCGCAGCGGGCATCGGCATCGGCGACATCATCGATACGTTCTCGCATCTGCACACCCCGCTGACGATCTCGCTTTGGCGCGTCGGCAACGGGCTCGTGCTCGGTATCGTCATCGGAGCCATCGTTATCGCCGTGTACCGGCGCCTGCGGCGCTAGTGCGATTTTTGCTCTCCGGGTACTACGGGTTCGGCAATCTCGGTGACGAAGCGCTGCTCGAGGTGATCGTCTCGCAACTCAAAACGCGCTATCCGTACGCCGAGATCGACGTACTGTCGGCAGCGCCGGAAAAGACCTCGCACGAACTGCGCGTCGACGCGACGCCGCGCTGGGATGCGCGCGCGGTGCGCTCGGCTATCGATCGTGCGGACATCGTGCTGTCCGGAGGCGGCGGCCTACTGCAGAACGCAACGAGCTTGCGCAGTCTCATCTACTACGCCGGCATCTTGCGAACGACGTCGAAGGCGAACCGCAAGTCGATGATCTTCGCGCAATCGATCGGCCCGCTCGACTTTTGGGGACGCAAGATCGTTAAAGAATGGTGTAAGGGCGTCGACGCCGCGACGGTGCGTGACGCGCGATCGCAGCAGCTGCTTTCATCGCTGCTTCCCGATGTGAAGGTCGACCGCACGGCCGACCCCGTGTTCCTGTACGATTTGGAAGAAGACGATTCGTCGCTCGATGCCGAGGGCATCGGCCCGCAAAGCGATCCGCTCGTGATTTTCAGCGTGCGGAAAGCGCAAGGATTGAAAGAACGCATCGACGTGCTCGCGCGCGCGGCCGACCGGTTCGCGCAAGTGCACGGTGCGCGCGTCGCGTTCTTACCGCTGGGCGGCCCTCCCGATGCCGAAGTCTCGACGCAAGTCATCCGTAAATGTAAGACCGCGCCGATGCTGCTGCCCGAGTGCCCGCTGCCGCGCGCCGCGAGCATTATCAAACGCGCGCGAGTGGTCGTCGGGATGCGGCTGCACGCGCTGATTATCGCCGCCCGCTACGCCGTGCCGTTCTTGGCGATTCCGTACGACCCGAAGGTCGGTGCGCTCTGCGACGACCTCGGGTACCCGCTGCCGCCGCTCTTTTCGCTCGACCCGCCGCAGCCGCGCCCGGACGATGCGGCTATCGATGCCTTGGTCGACCGTATCTGGAACGAGCGGGATACGGTTTCGTCGCAACTTACCGATGCAGGCGGGCGTCTGCGCTCGCTTGCCGAGCGAAACTTCGAGGTCTTGGACAGCCTTGTTCGCGAAGCCGACTCCAACCCATGAGTGAAACGCAGCAGCGCGATTACCGCGAGACGTTAAATTTGCCCGCGACCGCCTTCCCGATGAAGGCGGATCTGCCCAAACGCGAACCGGCGCGCGTCGCCTGGTGGCGCGAGCAGCGCACGTACGAAAAACGCCTGGAGCGCAACCGCGCCGCGGGCCCCTTCGTCTTGCACGACGGGCCGCCGTACGCCAACGGCAATCTGCACATGGGCCACTTCCTGAACATGGTCCTCAAGGACGTGTTCAACAAGATCGCGCTGATGGACGGCAAGTTCGCGAACTTCAAACCGGGCTGGGACATGCACGGCCTGCCGATCGAACTCGACACGCTCAAGCATTTAAAGATCAAAGATTTCCATGCGATCGATCCGTTGGAACTGCGCGAGCAGTGCCGCCTGCGCGCGATCCATTGGCTCGACCGTCAGCGCGAATCGCGCACGCGCATGGGCAACTTCGGCGATTGGGAGCATCCGTACCGCACGATCGATCCGTCGTTCGAAGCGGCGATCGTCGAAACGCTTGCGGAGCTGGCGAAGAACGACCAACTGTACAAGGGCCTGCGTTCGACGTTGTGGTGCATCCACGACGAAACCGCGCTCGCCGAAGCCGAGATCGAATACAAAGACAAGGTTTCGCCTTCGATTTTCGTTCGGTTTACGGCGGACGAGGGGCAGCGCACCGCATTGCTGGACGCTTTCCATTGTCATCCTGAGCCTGTCGAAGGACAGCCGAGCCCGTCGAGGCTCAGCGTCATCATCTGGACCACCACGCCGTGGACGCTTCCCGCGAACGTCGCGATCGCGCTCAAGCCCGACGCCGAATACGGCCTGTACGAACACGGCAGAGAGCTTCTGATCGTCGCGACCGAACGCGCGCCGCACGTCATGGGCGAGCATTTCGGCAGCATGCGTCGCCTAGCAACCGCGCAGGGCGAAGAGCTCAGCGGCCTTGCAGTGCGCCATCCGTTTCTGGATCGTGACTCTGCGATCGTTACGGCCGATTATGTCGAATTGGAAACCGGTACCGGTGCGGTGCATACCGCGCCCGGCCACGGTGCCGACGACTTCGACACCGGCGTGAAGTTTGGTTTGCCGATTCTCAATCCGGTCGATGCGCGCGGCATCTTCACGCAAGATGCAGGCCCGTACGCCGGCATGCACATTTGGAAAGCCAATCCGAAGATCGTCGAAGATCTTCGCGAGAGCGGCGCATTGTGGGACGCGTACGAGTATACGCACAGCTATCCGCACTGCTGGCGCTGCCACAATCCCGTGATCTTCCGGGCGACGGCGCAGTGGTTCATCTCGATGGATCGCAACGACCTGCGCGCGCGCACGATCGAGAACATTCACGGCGTAAAATGGACCCCCGAATGGGGCGAGCAGCGCATCGCACAGATGCTCGAAAACCATCCCGAATGGTGCATCTCGCGCCAGCGTACGTGGGGCACGCCGATTCCGGCGGTTATCTGTACGCAGTGCAACGAATCCATTCTGGACGAGCGCGTCGCGCGAAAAGCGGCAGCGCGGTTCCGCGATGCAAGCGCGAACGCATGGTGGAGCGATCCGGTCGAGTCGTTCTTGCCCGAGGGCATGGCGTGTCCGAAGTGCGGCGGGACAGCGTTCGAAAAAGAGAAGAACATCGTCGACATCTGGTTTGAATCGGGTGTAACGAATCTGGCGGTGCTCGGTACGAGCGATCTGCCCTGGCCGTCCGATCTGGTCGTCGAAGGCGCCGATCAGTACCGCGGCTGGTTCCGCAGTTCGATCGTGCTTGCAACCGCCGTTCGCGGGCGCGCACCGTACAAACATGTCGTGAAGCCGGGATGGGTGAACGACGAGCAGGGCCGCGCGATGAGCAAATCGCTCGGCACCGGCATCGACGCGGACGAAGCAATGAACAAGTGGGGCGCGGACGTACTGCGCCTTTGGGTTGCATCCACCGAATTCGTCGACGACGTGCGTTTTGGACCGAACGTCGTGGACCAAGTCAGCCGGGTCTACCGCAACATCCGCAACCGTCTGCGGTTCATGCTCAGCAATCTCGAAGATCTTACACCGGCCGACGTCGTGCCGCGCGAGCAAATGACGTGGTTCGACGGGCTCGCATGCGATGTTGCCGATCGCTGGGCGAAGCGTATGCGTGAGTTGCTCGTCGACTTCCGCTTGCACGATGCGTACCTCGAGATCTTGCGTTTCGAAAGCGACGATCTTTCGAGTTTCTATCTCGATGCGCTCAAAGATCGCTTGTACTCGAGCGGCGCGCAGTCGCCCGGAAGGCGCAGCGCGCAGAGTGCCATTCTGCACATTCTCACGCAGTTCGCGGCGTCGATCGCGCCGGTGCTTTCGTTTACCGCCGAAGAGGCATGGCAGCACGTCCCCGAAGCGCTGCGCAGCGGCCGCGAGAGCGTATTCGACCTCGATCTGTTCCAAGGATCGCAGACGCAGAGTTCGATGGAACATCTCTGGGGGCAACTGCGTACGCTGCGCGCAACCGTCTCGAAGCGCGAAGGCGAGCGGGACTTCGAACTGTGGGGCGCGCTTGAAGTTGCATCGGAAGATGCGGCTTTTTGGAACGAGCATGCCGAGGGGCTGCGGGAAGCGCTCGTCGTTTCGAATCTCACGATCGAGCCGAACCGCGATGTAACCGCGGGAAGCCCGCGTTTGCGCCTATTCCCGGCCGAGGGCGAAAAATGCAAACGCTGCTGGAAGTATCTTCCGCTGGGCAGCAATCACGAACATCCGGAACTGTGCGCGTCGTGCGCGCAGATTATCGCCGGCGGCGGGGCGGCTTAGGCGGACGATCCGCGGCGCGGATGACCGTCAGCGCTTTGCCGTCGATCTCGAAACCGTTAAAAGCGGCAATAGCCGCATCGGCTGCGCCTTCGTCGGTGACGTTGACGTACGCGTAGCCTTTTTTGCGGCGGCTGCGGCGATCGCGCGGGAAACTAATCCCGTCGTCGGATGTGCCGAACTGACGGAAGATTCTAAGTAAATCTTCCTTGGCGACGTCGCGCGGATAGCCGGCGACAAATAACCGGATCACTGTAGGACGCTATTGCGAAAGCTCTCCCACGTCCCCTGCTCGATTGCGCCGCGTGCTTGGCGCATAAGGTCATTCAACACGTAAACATTATGGTAAGAAAGCAAACGGGGCCCGAGCATCTCGTTCGAACGGAATAGGTGTGCCAGATATGCCCGCGTGAACGTGGTGCAAACGTAACACGAGCACTCGGGATCGACGGGACTAAAGTCACGTGTGTAAGCTGCGTTACGAATCGCGAACTCGCCGCGCCGCGTCATGGCGCGCCCGTTGCGGCCGCACCGCGTGGGGTAGACGCAGTCGAACATATCGATACCGCAGTCGACGGCCATAACGATATCGCGCACGGTTCCGACGCCCATGAGGTAGCGCGGTTTGTCTTGCGGTAAAAGCGCCGCGGTATACCGCGCAAACTCGTACATCTCTTCGCGCGTTTCTCCGACGGAGAGTCCTCCGATAGCGTATCCCGGCAAGTCGAGTTCCGCGATCGCTTCCGCGCTGCGGGCGCGTGCATCGCGATCCAAACCGCCTTGCACGATTGCGAAGAGCGCCGTCTTGTCGCTCGAACGCGCTTGCGCGCTGCGCCGTGCCCAGAGTGTCGACAGCCGCACCGACTCGTCGATCTCTTGCGCGCTCGCCGGCAGTTTTACGCAGACGTCGAGCTGCATCGCGATGTCGACGCCGATCGTTTCTTGAAACGCGAGCACATTCTCCGGCGTGAAGTGATGCCGGCTTCCGTCCAGGTGCGAGGCGAACGTCACGCCTTCATCGGTCAATTTGCGCAGCGACTCCAGACTAAAAACTTGGAAACCGCCGCTGTCGGTAAGAATCGGGCCGTCCCACTGCATGAATTGATGCAAACCGCCGGCATCGCGCAGCAGATCCAAACCGGGACGCAGCCACAGATGATACGTGTTGGCGAGCAAAATCTGCGAGTGTGCCGATCGCACTTCGTCCGGCGTTAGGCCTTTGACGGTCGCTGCTGTTCCAACCGGCATGAACGTCGGCGTTTCGACGACACCGTGCGTTAGCG
>DASSRQ010000308.1:0-16114 GCA_035701665.1 Vulcanimicrobiaceae bacterium | reverse complement strand
AGAAAACGACGGCGATCTGTCGCATCTGCGTGCGCAGGCGCAGCAGCTCTGTTTGGAACTAGACAAAAAAAGAGTTGGGGCCGGATAAATCCGGCCCCGGCTAAGCTACGCCAATGGACTTCTCCTTTGATTTCACTAGCGGGGTTAGTATACCGCTGTAGCGAGACTAGTTAAACGTGCTTGCCTACGGCTTATACTAGCGTAAAGCGAATTCGTGCGCGCATAAACAGTGCCACACGTATGTCACCGGTATGTCGAACCCTATAGTCGTGAAGCGGGTTGAACACGTACGACTGTATCCCACGAATCGCCAGCGCGGACGACTACAGTTCATGCTTGACGTTACGCGCGAACTCTACAACGCATTGCTCGAAGAGCGCAGGGAGGCGTATCGACGACGAGGTGTTCGCGTAGGCATGAGACAGCAGTATCGGGAGCTTACCATTCTTCGCACGCCGGCGCATCGTATCGATTCGCGTCTTCGGGCCGTGTATCGCGAATGTGAGGACGCCGTTCTTCACCGACTGGAACTTGCATTTGCTGCGTTCTTTCGCCGAGTTGCCACTTCGCAAACACCGGGGTATCCACGCTATAAGTCTGCCGGTCGTTGGGCACAACTTGAATTCTCACATGGCGCGCGTGCCCTTAAGTTCAATACATCTCAGTCGAAAATCACTGTCCCCGGGGTTGGCGCGATCCGTTTACGAAAGGGCCGCGCGGTTCCCGTATTCGGCCGCGCATGGCTCGTGCGTAAAAATGGGCGTTGGTATGCCTGCTTCGAATGCCAGCGCGACGTTAATCCTTTACCGCAAAGTCGCCACGTTATCGGTATCGACCGCGGCGCGCACGTCTTGGCTGCAACCTCCGACGGCTTGCTGATCGGTAACAAGGCCTTCGGCGAGCGCAACCGGCACCGCATTGCGCGCCACCAACGCCGTTTGGAGGAACTAAGCGACCGGGACGCGGCAGGCCGTGTTCGCAATCGTCACGATCCGCGGCGAAAGGCGGCTGCGCTTCAGTTCGCCCGCGCCAAGGAGCGCGAGGCGAACCGTCGGCGCGACTATCTGCATAAGGTTGCGCGCAGCATCGTTGACAGTGCGGGCATCATAGCTTTAGAGCGTTTGCGGCTGCGTGCCATGACGTCCAGCGCTAAGGGGAGCATCGAGGAGCCTGGACGGAACGTTGCCGCAAAGGCCGCTTTGAACCGCAAGGTGCTCGATGCAGGATTGGGTCAACTTCACCGGTTGATCGCCGAGAAAGCGGAAGAGGCTGCTCGGCGAGTGGTGCTGATTGACGCACGCTTTTCTTCGCAAGAGTGCTCGCGATGCGGGCACGTCGCGAAGGAAAACCGCCGAAGAAGGCGTTTTGCTTGCGTTCGGTGCGGCTTTTGCTGCCATGCTGACGTCAACGCGGCGCTGGTGATTCGGCGGCGAGCGCAGTTGAGTGCTCTGAGAATGCCAATGCCGGTGAGGAGCCGATCGCGCAGCACAATGCTGCACAAAGCATTCACAACGAATGATTTCACTTGCACCCGTGGGCCTGCGGAAGTCAGCGCATAAACCGCGAGACGAGTTCGCGCTTGAGAACCTTACCGCTCGGCCCCAGCGGATACGATTCGACGAATGCAACTTCACGCGGATATTTGTGGCGCGCCATGTTGTCTCGCGCCCATTCGACGATCTGTTCGGCTTTCGTCGTTTCACGCGCGTCTTCCGCGAGGACGATCACGGCCATTACTTCTTCGCCGTGCACTTCATGCGGAATGCCGATGACTTGCGCTTGCGCAACGGCCGGATGGCGCAGCAGCGCCTCTTCCACTTCACGCGGATAGACGTTGAAGCCGCCGCGCAAGATCATATCTTTCTTCCGGTCGAGGATCGCAATGAATCCGTCCTCATCGACCGTGCCGATATCGCCGCTGCGGAACCATCCGTCGATTTTTGCTGCCGCGGTCGCTTCGGGCTTGTTCAAATACCGTGAAAACACATTGTGACCGCGGATGACGATCTCGCCCCGCTCTCCCGGCGGCAAGAGTTCGATGCGGTCGTCGATGTCGGCATTCGCAATCTGTACGTCGACGCCCCAAACCGGCGTTCCGACCGTTCCGGCCTTCGTTCCGATGATACGCTGGTTGAACGTTGCGACCGGCGAGGTCTCCGATAAGCCGTAGCCTTCCTCAACGGCTACGCCGAACGTTGCCTCGACCTGCTCCAGCAGCGCCATCGGCAGCGGCGCTCCGCCCGACATCATATGTTTGAGCGGCGGCCGGCGAGCGTCGTTCTTGGCCGCTTCGAGCAGCGCGACGTACATCGTCGGAACGCCCTCGAAAATCGTGACGCTTTCGCGAATCATGAGATCGAGCGCCGCGGCTCCGTCGAAGCGCGGCATCAGCACGACCGATGCGCCTGCACGAAAGGCAGCGTTCATAACGACACTCTGTCCGAACGAGTGAAACAGCGGCAGCGCGCAGAGCAGCACGGACTCCGGCGTCAAAAACAGCAGGTCGCGCGCGGAAACCGTGGCGTTCATCACCATATTGAGATTGCTGAGCACCGCGCCTTTCGGCTTTCCGGTCGTTCCGCTCGTGTACAGAATGACGGCGTCGTCGTCCGCATCACGGTCAACGACGGTGATAGCGGAGCCGTCGCCGGCGAGATCCGATGCTTCGGCGTAGGGAATCCCGCGCAGGGCGGCTCCCTCGCGGCCGGCCGCTAATACCGGATGACCGATGAGCAGTTTGGCTTCACTGTCTTCGAGAACGTAGGCGATTTCAGCCGGCGTTAACAGTGCATGCACCGGAACGACAACCGCGCCTAACGCGAGAATCGCATAGTACGCGCGCGGAAAATCGTCGCAGTTCGGCATCAGCAGCGCGACGCGATCGCCTGCTTGAATTCCGCGTTCGCGCAACGCTGCAGCCACATTGCGCGCTTGGGCCCACAAGGATGCATACGTTGTCTTTGCCTCGCCCAATACTGTCGCGGTTCGCTGCGGATAAAACCGCGCGCTCTCGGAGAGCAGCGAGGCTAAGGACAGAGCCATCTACGCTGCCGTGGGTTTCTTTGCGTACATGCGATCGCCGATAAAGTAGCATAGTACGACGGCGGCGTAGCTGAAGATAAAAGCCGTTGTTTGTACGGAATGCTTAGGCGCGAGCCCGACAATCCATGGAACCACGGCGATCGCAAGAACTTGCGGAAGAAAACGTGCCACGAAACGCACGACGGATTGTTCTTCGGCTTGCACGCGCGCACTAGCACGCTTTAAATAGAGTTCGACGAGCCGCGTTCCCGCGAAACAAACGGCAAGCATTAGCGCAGCGCTCAAAGCGCCGGCGGCGATCCACAAAAGAAGCGGTTCGAGTGTCATCAGCGATGCAGCCCTTATGGGTTCGGATCGTAGGTAACGGTAAACAAATACGTTGATGGGACCCGAACGCAGCCTCTTACGGCCGGAAAAAACGTGGAGTTGGATGCAGCTGCCGATGCAGCCGCGTCTAGTACTTGAATACCGGACGACGCTTTAACAGTTGTCGCTATCGGTTTTCCGTCGGCGTTTACGCTAACTTTCACGGTAACCGTAACCGGGGCGGATAAGACGCCTTCTGCTGCCAGCGGAAAGTCCGGAGATACGGTCTCGTTCGCTTCCACATCCAAGGCTGCCGGATCGCAATTTGTGGAGGTCGGATGGTGCATCGCGTCAAGTTTGTCAGCGATGGGCGCGCGAGTCGCGTAGAAAAGCTCGTCGGCACGAAGAGCGAGATTGTCGTGGTCCCAGACGGTGTCCGTGGCAGGCTCGATGTTATGCCGCAGCGCCGCCGCTTTATCAAATGCTTCCATTGGCTGTAGATCTCGAACTTCTACGCCAACGATAAGGTCGCGATACGAAGCAACCAGATACGACAACCGGTAATGTTTTGAATCGCACGAACCAAGTGTAGACGCGCTGAGGCCGTTCAAAATTGCCGTCGCTTGATGATACGGATCGGCCGCGCCCGGGGCACGAGCGGAGATCAACGCATCAGCGCGGTCGAGTAACGCGCTCGCCTGTGCGAGGCGGCCCCCCGCGTCGCCGCACGAGCTCAAAGCCGCCAAAACCAAGGCGTGGATCACTAACGACCTCCGTTCCGTAAAACGCGTCCGGGGAGTTCGCGGGTAAATTCGCCGTCGGCGATGACCGGTCTTCCGTTGACGAATACGTGCGAGATGCCCGCCGGGAAGTGGAACGGATCTTCGTAGGTTGCCTTATCCACGATAGTGTCTTGGTCGAACAGCACCAAATCGGCATAGCGTCCCACTTCGATGCGGCCGCGGTCGCGCAGGTTGAAGATGTCGGCAGGCAGCGACGTCATCCGCCGGACCGCCTCGACCAGATCGAGCGTCTTACGCTGGCGCACAAACCGCCCAAACACGCGTGGAAACGTGCCGTAGGTTCGCGGATGCGGCACGCCGCGCGCCGTCACACCGCTTAGCGCCCGCGACGACGCGTCGCTGCCGACGCAGCAGAATCCGGCAGAAAGCACCGTCGCAACGTCGTCCTCGTTCATTTTGAAAAAGATGGCGCCGACCTCGAGCCGCTCTTCAACGAGCAGCCGGATCGCCGCGTGCGCCGGCGGCAGAAACCACATGCGTGCGATCTCGTCCATGCGCATACCGGCGAGCTCGCGGTTCTTCTCGCTGCCGACCTCCGTGATCATGATATCGTGCCAATTCTCGGCCTGGTGCAGTTGCAAGTAAAGCGCAATGGCTGCGCGCTGTTCCGGATCGCTCAGGCGAGCGATCGTGTCGGCGGTACCGCCGTAGTGCGCGGAATCCGGGAGAATCGTCGAAAGATCCGTCCAACTCGCCGTGTACGGATACACATCGCAGAACGCATCGACGCCGCGCCCGCGGGCGTCGTCGATCAGCTCGAGCGTCTGATGAACCTTGCCCCAATTCTTTTTGCCCGATGCTTTGTGGTGCGAACACTGGACGGTGACGCCGGCGCGCTCGCCGATATCCAAACATTCGGCAATCGCTTCGACCACGCGATCCGCTTCGTCGCGAACGTGCGATGCATACAGCGCCGAGCCGGCCTCGCGCGCCGCCTGTGCCATCGCAACGAGTTCGTCGCGATGGGCGTACATCGAGGGCGGATAGATGAGCCCGCTGGAAACACCCACTGCACCGTGTTCGCATGCCGTCCGCACGGCATCGGCTTGTGCGCGCAGCTCGTCTGCGTTCAGACGCCGTTCGGAATCGCCGCTGACGGTTTGCCGCGTCGTGCCCAAACCCACGAGCGTCGCGACATTAAGTGCGGTACCGCTCTCTTCGATCAGGGAGAAAAACTCGTCCAAGTTGCGCCATTGCACGTCGACTTTGAGATGTTTGGCCGATCGGCGCACGCGCTCTAGTCCAGGTCCCGCGAGCGGCGCGACCGACATGCCGCAGTTCCCGCCGATCTCGGTGGTAACGCCCTGCGCGATTTTTCCATCGCAGCGCGGCAACGCGAGCCACAACTCATCGCTATGCGAATGAACGTCGATAAAACCCGGCGCAAGGATCTTCCCCGCGCAATTAATGTTGCGGACGGCATCTCGTTGGGAAAGGTCTGCTATCAATGCAATTCGATCGTCAACAAGTGCAACGTCGGTTGTGAAGGGCATCCTCCCCGAGCCGTCCACAATTGTCGCGCCACGCAGAATCGTCGGAATCATCAAGCAATAGTCCTGTGCGCTGTGTCGTTTAACAGGCGGTCGAGTGGGTATTTACTCGGGGAATCCTTCTCACTTCGAGGTGCAAAACCAGGTATGGCAATGCAAGACGAAACGCAGAGCCCCGGCGGGGGCATGACCGTCCGCGAAGCAGGCAAGCGCGGCGGCGAACGAGTCAAAGCCAAATACGGGACCGAGTTCTATGAGGCCATCGGCCGCAAAGGTGGGGAAGCGACCAAAGAAAAGTATGGCCCTTCCTTCTACGAGGTCATTGGTCAAAAAGGCGGCCAAAAGCTGAAACGCAAGGCGCCGTAACCTTAATTTCCATTCTCTAGAAAGTCTCCGGGGTCTATCCTAATGGCAAAACCCACCAAAGGCGAACCGCAAGACAAGGAGCCGGGTGGCGAGATGTCCGTGCGTGAGGCCGGCAAGAAGGGCGGCAACACGGTTCGTGACCGGTACGGGTCGGGGTTCTACGAAGAGATCGGCCGCAAGGGCGGGCAAGCAACGCGCCAGCGGCACGGTGTCGAATTCTATGAATCGATCGGCCAAAAAGGCGGCAAAGTCGTAAAAGAAAAGTATGGTGCCGATTTCTACGAGGAGATCGGACACAAGGGCGGTCAGAAAGTCAAGAAACTGATTGCCGACGCTAAAGCACAGTTAGCGGCAAACGAAGGCGAGAAGACCGAAGAGTCCTAGTCTTCGTACACCGCGAGACTGCGAGAAGCCGTCGCACTTCGCTCGCAACCAGCGGGCCGGGGACAGCCCCGTCAGGCTGCAACGTCAACACCAGTCCGCTGCGATTCGTCCACAAATAGCTGCTGCCCGCAGGCGCGCTGAGGACGATGGGGGCGCACGGACGGTGGGTGACGTCGGAACCACCCGCTGATATCGAAAAGCCCGCGCGCGGCCACTGCGAGAGCAGCAGGCCGGCGTTGCCGTGTTTATATTCCATTGCCAATCCGTTCGTCGAACGGTTCCGCACGGCACCCAGGGGCGGTATAACCGCCGTGGCGATGACGTGTCCGGGCGGCACGACCGGGGCGAACGCTATGTTCGAACGGGCTTGGCCCGGCGTCATAACGACGCCGCGTTTTTCTATCAGCAATCCGGGAGAAGGCGAAGGCTGGGGCTTCGCGGGAACGCCGGCCGAGCAAGCCGCTAAAGCCGAAAGCGCGAGGAGCGCTGCGTATTTCACGGTTGCGGCGCCTGCAGCGAACCTTCGATGCGGCCCATGTGCACTTCGTCTTTATTGAAGTCGACCGTGATATTCGAAACGCGCATCGTCTGATCGCCCGTGCGGATGACGCTCGGATGACTTAGCACGAGCATCTTCGTTGCGTTCGTCCACTGAACGAGATCGGTCTCGAACGTTCGCGAGGTGCCGTCGGCGGCCGATATCGTTTCGATGTGCACGGTACCGATAGCGGTGAAGTCGAACGTCTGCGTGTTCACCGAAACTTGTTTCGCGGCGAGCTTTAAATACGGTTTGCCGTTTTTATAGATCACGCCGTTGCGAACGCCGTTGATACTCGCGTTGATGCCGTCGGCCGACATCTGCGCGCTTTGATAGTCGAACGTCCACGATCGCGTGCTGATGCGGTTGCCCGTGACTTTGCCGTTTTTCGTCGTGATCGGTTGTCCGCCGGCCGGCGGCGGTGCGGGTTCGTTGCCCGCGAGTACGATTTCGACGATGACCCATATCAAAAGCAGTGCGCCCACTGCGAGCAGCACGGGCCGCAGCGGAAAGCGCTTTGTCACGGCTGCACCTTACGCGTGCGCAAATATCCGCCGAGCACGATCGCACCGTAGATGAGAACCAATGCCCAACACACCGGCGCAGGACCGATGCGCGCAAAGACCGATCCGGCCGGTAAACCGACGTTGCCGGCGAGATCGCCTTGTTTATCGAGATCGAGCCGTTCCGTCCAGCGTCCCGCCGGAGAGATGATGCCGCTGATGCCGGTTGCGGCAGCCTGCACGACCCATTCGCCAGACTCGATCGCGCGCATCTGCGCGATCTGCGCGTGCTGATACGTTCCGGACGACGGACCGAACCACGCGTCGTCCGTAGGAATCACGAGAAACTGCGCGCCGCGCATCAACTGCCGGTGCACGATATCCGAAAACGCGGACTCCCAACAGATGAGCGGCGCGAACCGCATCGATCCGGCACTGATGACGGCGTCGTCGGTTCCGTGTCCGAAGCGTCCGATCAGGTCTGCGTACGGCAAGTGCGAGAAGATCGCCGGCGAGGGGAGCGACTCGGCGAACGGCACGAGTTGGCGCTTATCGTAGATGCTGCTCAACACGCCGGCGGGCGAATAGATATAGAGCGCGTTGTAGCTCTTATTGCCTTCGGGTCCGAAGTGACGATCTTGACTGCCGACGGCAAGCGTCGATCCGGTTTGCGCCGCGAGGCGCCCGAACTGACCGATCAGCGATCGGTCCTCGGCGATCAATCGCTGCATCTTCTGACGCTGCTGCGCCGTGCCGGCTTGGAAGTCGAAGTAGATCGGCGACTCGTTGAGCTCGGTCAGAATCACCGTCTCCGGCCACACGATGAGCGCCGGCCGCAGCGCTTTGAGCTGCAGCGTCATCTGCGTGTAACGCTGCACCGACAGATCGAGGTTCGCCGTTTTGAGCGATTGCGGAATATTGCCTTGCACGATCGCGACGCGCATCGTGGGTGCGGGCGCGTGGCGCGCTGGCCAGAACCAATAGCACAAGCCCCATGCAACGGCGAATACCGCCGCTACGGGCGCGAGCACACTGACGCCGCGCTGCGAGATCGCCAGCGCGATATAGCCGCCGATCGCCATCACTACGAACGTTACGCCGACCGCGCCTATGTAGGCTGCAAAGACGCCGAGCAGAGTGGACGTCTGCGAATATCCGACCTGCGCGAACGGGATGCCCACCACGCCGACGGAGCGCCACCACTCGAACACGGCGAACGCGGCGGCGAATGCAAGCGGCACGAGCCAAGCGGGCGCGTATCGCGAAGCGAAACGCAAAGCAAGCGCCGTGCCCGCAAAGGTGAGAGCATGCACCACTGCGGGAATGACGACGATGGCAAACGCGAAGATGCCGACGAAGCTGCCGACCGTGTAGGTGAACCAGGCGTAGCTTACGCAGAAATACACGATGCCGGCGAACCAACCGGTGAAGAACGCGCGTTTGTAGGACAGGCGTTGCCACGACCAGAACAGGGCCGCCGCCCCTAGGGGCGCAAGCCATGCCTGGCCGGCTTTGGGTAATGCAAACGCAAGCGCAAGCGCGCCGAAGAGGCTCGCGAGCAGTTCGGCTGCACGGACGGAGGAAGCAATGGTTCGAAATCTGATGGCAGTACTCGCGGCGGCGGTCATCTTAGCGTCGTGCGGACGCCAGGTAACGCCCGACCGGGCGGGCACCGGCGCGAACGGGTTGCTGGCAGGTCAGATGCAGATCAAAGCAACGGCTCAAGGCCAGCTTGACTTCGTGAATAATTACTATGTCCTTCCTTTCAATCTGACGTGCACCGACTCGCCGCAGAACTGCGAACCGTATGCATACTACGGCAACCAGACGCAGAATTGGCGGAACTGGGATTTCGAGCTGGTGCTCTCGCAGCAGAATGCGTCCAGCAGCGTCAAAGCGACGCTCATTCAATTTATCAGCACGCAAAACGGAAACGTGTCGCAGAAAGTCCCGCGCATTGTCGAGGACTCGATAGCGTATCCGCACGACATCAACGTCAATCCGAACTGCAACAGCTCGGGCACGCAGTTCTGCGTTACGTTCTTCCGCCGCATCTTCAACGGCGTCGTAACGGGCGCGACGCCGCCGCCTCCCAACGGGCCCGCCGGCACATGGTACGTGAATTGGCTCGTTTCTACGCCGCAAACCGGCCCCAACGGCGAAACGACGGGGCAGTTGGAGTTCGCTCCGGGCAACGGGTATCAAAGCCCCGGCGGCGATCAAACGTTTCAGTTCCCGAGCGGGGCGCCCGGCCTCGATCCGACGACGTCCTTTTCCGTACCGTGGTTCGGCCTGACGCCGCCTGCGTGGATGCAAGCGCCGAACCCGGCGGCGCAGCTGACGAACGGCGAGGTCAGCAACAACCCGTAGCCCTCGCTCCGAACGGGTAAGAGCCCCGCATGGAACAATCGATCGAGTGCGCCCACGACCCGTGTCAATGCACCGTGATGTCGCCGATGCAGACGGAGACGTACTGCAGCGATTTTTGCAAGAATGCCGGCGAAACGGGCGGCATCGAACAGGACACGTGCAACTGCGGCCACCCGCCGTGCGACGTGCCGTAGCGGTTTTTAGAAGCCCGTTCCGTTAAAGCTCGACGGAATGATCGAGGTGTTGGTGTTCAGACCGAACCCGACGCCGCGAGACGGGAATGCCAGCAAGTTCAGCAGCGCGTTGACCTGCTTGGAGTCCTGATTGTAGGTCAATTGGATCTCGTAGCAGTCGCCGATGATGCGGCTGTAGTAGATCGTTTTGTTGTTGATGCGGCCTTTCGTCTTCCAATCGACGTTGCCGGAAAACTGCACGTACCCGCCGATGCCGAGCGGGAATGCGAGTTGCGTTGCAGTCTGATAAAACCCGTTGCCCGGTCCCGGATTGAACGAGCCCTGCAGGTTTAAGTACGTTTTGTACGTCGGGCGCAGCGTAAACGTATACTGCACCGGCTGTGCCGTGCGGTTGAACAGCGTGTTGAACGAGAGGCTCAGATTGTAGATGTCGCCGTTGAAAAACCGCAGCGTGTCGGTGGCGTTTTTCGTGTTCTGCCCGGTTTGCAAGTCGAGCGTCTCGAACGGCACGACTCCCGGACCGTTGTAGTTGCTCTCGTTGTATCCGATGATGTTGTTGATGTGGTCGCTGATGCGCGAGGTCAGCGACATGTTCTGCTGTACGCTGGCTTTGAGATCGCCCGTACCGTACTGGAACTGATTCACCGTCATGCTCGCGCTGAAATCGTTGTTCAGAAAGTGGTAGTTGAGCGGACCCATATTGAGCGCGAGATCGGCGCGTTCGGTCGTTTCCGGCGTTGAAGGCTCGTTGTACTCGCCGATCGTCAGCGTCGGTGCTACCGGCACCATGAAGTGCGAGAAGAACGGCATGTTCGGCCGGATCGTCACCTCGGGCTCTTTGTTGATCCCGGTTGGCGTCTTCGTATAGGACTTGTCGAAGTCGAGTTGATAGTCGACGCCCTTGGAAAGCCAGTGCACGAGGTCGGTCACTTTTCCGGTCGAGGTTGAGGTGAACTCGCCGTAACTGCTGTCCGAGCGGTTGAGGTTTGCCGAGAAACTGTTTTGCAGCGTCTGCGTGAACTGGCGCGTATCGGTAAAGCCGAAGCCGCGCGATGACTGCTGCGTGCCCGTCGACTGTTTTGTGAACGTGTAGGTCTGCGACTCGCGCGCTTGCGTGTGCGTCAGCGTTGCGTTCAAGCCTTGCGAGGGCGGGAACTGCGTATACGGTCCGAACGCGCTCTGATACGTGTACTGCAGAATCGCACGCAGCGTCTGCGAGAAGTTCTCGGTATCGTTCAGCCCGATGTTGTACTTGGTTTGCTGCGCGATGCGGTCTTGAACGCGCATGAAGTTGATGCCGGTTTGGCGGCGTCCGTTCTTCTTGTTGATCTGGCCGTTATAGCCGAGCGTCAGGCCTTGCTTGGTGTAAAACTCGACGGTGTAGTAGCCGTAGTAATACTGCGTAAAACCGAAGCTCAGCCGCGCTTTGACGTAATAGCCCTGGTACGAGTTGTAGCCCACTTCCGGAAAGAACTGCGGTTTCTGCCGTTCGTCGTTCACGGTCCGCAGCGGAATCACGAGTTTCGGGATCAGAAAGACTGCCGCGCCGCCGAGCCACAGAATGGCGCGCGTGATGACGATCTTATCGCCCGGATAGACGTCGATCGTTTTTCCGGTGACGTGATAGCCGGCGCGGGGCCGCTCGCACGTGGTCATCGTGGCGTTGTTGCCGTGGGAGACACCGTGCTGATCCGCGACAAAGTCGTGGGCGCCGTAATAGACGAGTCCGCGCTCGACGCCTTGCGAGCTTTCGCCGCGGCCGTTTTCCAGCGTCGCCTTCTGCGCGATCGTGTCGAACGTGATTTTGTCGGCGTACAAAATCGAGTTCTTCGTATTGTTGATGATGTACGGATTGCCCGTCATCGTAATCGTGCGGATGCCGTCGTAGTGCGCGCGGTCGCCGACCAGCGTTTCGTCGCGATAAAACACGTGCACGTTTCCGGTCGCATCGCCCGGGACGCCAGGCTTGGTGCTGCCCGTCACTTTATCTGCAAGAACGGCTACGTAGCCGGGCCGCAAGGTCGGAGCGGCGCTCGGACTGGGCGAGGGCTGCGCCGTGCCTTGTTCGTGCGGCGCAATGGACGGCGGGGCGCCGTTGCGCTGCAAGAAGACCGGCCCGGGGCTGCCGGACTCGACCGGCGTGGGCGTCGGAACCGGGAACGGCGTTACTTCGGGCGAGCCCGAGGGATACGGCGTGGCGTAGAGCGGGCCGCCGGGCTGGCCCGGGGGGACCGTCGGCGAGGCCGAGGGCGAAGGTGAAGGCGATGCGGAACCCGCGGGCGAGGGCAACGGCGTGGCTTGGGCGACCTCATTCGCCGGCACCGGGACAGAAGACAGACTGCACCCTTGGCCGTTGATGAGCGCCAGAGCGCGCACCGAAGCCGCATCGTCAAACGACGTCGCGGCTTTTGAAGAACTTCCGGCAGACGCAAACAGGGCCAGCGTCATGCACATGCTGCCGGCGAACGTCAGCAGGCATGCGAGCGCGCGTTGTTTCAGCGGTCCTCTCTCCACAACAATAAAAGGCCGGCACCTCCGAAGAGAATGTTCGGCAGCCACGCTGCAAGGTACGGATTGATCCGGCCCGTTCCGCCGAATGCCGCCGCAGCTTCGGTCATCACGTAATACACGATGAACGCAAGAACGGTCATACCCATTCCAACGCCGCGCCCCTTTTTGCCGAACCGGAAGGCCAGCGGCAGCGCGATGAGCACGCTGACGAACGAGGCGAACGGAAACGCGAGCTTATTTGCGAGGTTGATCTCCAGATTGCCGAGCGCATCGCCGCCGATGCCCTGTGCTTTAAGCGCTTTGACGCGCGTCGTCAAGTCGCTCGAGTTCATCGTCCACGCATCGGCGTTTTCGTTCGTCATGAACTGCATCGCGCTCTCGCCCAGCGGCAAACCGATGCGAAACTCCGGCGTCGTGGTTTGCGACGTTTCGTAGCCTTTCGCGTTGTAGAACGTAAGAATCGCGTCCGTCAAGACGAGCGTCGCGCCGTCGACGCGCGCCGTCTGCGCCTGAATCGTTTCGTTCCACGGACCGCTGCGGCCGGGTTTGTAGATTTGCACGCCCTGCATGGTGTGGCCGTCGGGCAGCACCTGGTTAATGTAAAACGTGTTTCCGGTATCCGGATCTTTCCGGAAGAACTGCGGCTCGATCGGCAGCGAGGCCGTGTGGTACACGATCTGATAGAACGTGCGCGTGGACATGTCGACCGACCTCGGCGCGACATATTCGTTCATCGCCCACGAGATCAAGAACATACACAGACCGAAGACCAGCGGTGTTACGCATAAACGCCACAGCGATACGCCGTTCGTGCGGATCGCGTTGATCTCGTTGTCGCCCTGTAAGCGTCCGACGCCGAGCATGATTGCGGCGAGCGTCGCAAAAGGAAACGCAAACGGGATGGCTTGCGGCATACGGAACACGACGAACCGCAGCACGAGAAAGACGGGCGCGTTGGCCTGCGCGATGTACTTGAGCGCGAGAAAGAAAATGTTGAACGCCCAAAAGACGTACATGATCGCGAACGCGCCGACGAACGGCAGGATGAACTCACTTAAGAGATAGCCGTCGATGATCGGCAATCGCGGGCGGAACATTCCGGCAGGCGTGCTGCGCGCTCCGGAGATCGTCGCCAACGCGGACGGCCCTTGGTCTAGTAGTTGCGGTACGCGGAAAGCACGCGCGTTACATACGCGCGGGTCTCGGCGTACGGCGGGACGCCGCGATAGGCATCCACGGCACCGGGTCCGGCGTTATACGCCGCGACCGCGAGTTCGACATTATTGTTGTAGCGCGCCAGCAGGGTGTGCAGGTAACGCGTGCCGCAGTCGACGTTCTCGGACGGATCGAACGCGTTGCTCACACCGCACGCCGCGGCGGTCTCGGGCATGATCTGCATGAGGCCTTGCGCGCCCGCGCTGCTCACCGCACCGGGATTGCCGGCGGATTCCGCCATCAGAATAGCGTTGACGAGCGCCGGAGCCACGTCGTTACGCGCGGAGGCGTCGGTCACGAGGCTCTGGATTTGGGTAGGCGCGAGCGAAGTCGGGGCGTAGGGCAATACGCTGGCGTCGCTGCACCCATACAGCAAGCCAAGAACTAGGAAAAGCCCGGAAAGCTTCCTCATGTACAAACGCCCTTTTCTAAAACAGCATGTACCCGGCCTGCGAAGGCCGGGCACGTTCACCGCATCCTAACACGGCTGGAGCGTTCGTCCTAGCGGGTCGGGCTTGGTTGCCTACTGCTAGGCCCGGCTCCAAGAGCTGGCCGTGCGGCAGACGTGCCACTGGTAAGCAAGCAAGCGGCTCAACGAGCAATGCTTGAAAGCCCGCAGGCGCGGCGCAATCCGTTTACCTTTGAGGATACGGAACGCCGGTTGAAACGTCAGGACGCAGCCGCGCAGAATGCGCCGCCGCGAAAGAGAGCAATGCAGCGTGCCGGTTAGAGCGAAAACCGGATGCTCGAGCGTGGTCATAGGTAACCCCCCAGAGGCACCTTATACCCGCTTTTCTGCTAAACCAGGCATTACGAGCGCCGGCGCAGGCACGCCCCGTTCTGGCGCAAGAACGTTCCTAGGCGTTCTTTAGAGACGCGCCCGAAGAGTTGCCGCAAGGCGATCTCGATGATGGAACTGTCGCTGACTTGATGTTCGAACGCGGCCCGCTTGAGTTCGGCGCCGATATCTCCCGAAACGTTCACTGAAAATTTGACAGCGTTTGCTGCGCTCCCAACCTTCGGACTGACGGCCCGCTGCGCGCCCGATTGCCTTATTGCCATATTAGTCCGTTGTACCCATTGGCCAAACGTCCGGCAAGCATGCGCTGGGGTGCGACGCATGCCGCATCGAAACGAGGTGCATGCGTACGCTCATTCTCGGCGCTGCATTTGCATTGGCTTCGATGCTTCCGGTTTATGCAGCGGCTCCTTCACCTGCACCAAGTGCAGCGGCACCGGCCGCAAGCGCATCGCCTGCACCCACGGGCGCCGATCTGCTCAAGATCGACGACTGCAGTTTGGAGTACAACTCAAGAAGCGGTATACCGGCAAAACTGCACGTGGATTTCGAGAATCTGAATGCGCAGCCCGTGACGCACATCCGGTTTCGAATCGATACGGGTATGTCGTCGTTTCCGGTCATGGATGTCGGATCGTTCCGGCCTAAACTCAAGATCCATCACGATCTCGATCCGCCCGAAGTCGATATGCACGTCGGCTACGTGCTGACGGAGAACGGTATACGAGGCGGCCTCGGATGCACGGTCGACGCGTATACGCTTGCGGACGGCTATACGTGGATCAGCCCGAGATTGCAGTTCGAACTGCAGCATCCGGATCTGCAGCAAGCGCATCCATAGGGCTAAAACAGCAGTTTCGCGTGCGTGATCTTGCGCGTCATGGCATCGATCTGCGCTTTCATCTGCGATAACGTCGCGTTCGTTTTATCGAGGCGGCCGTTAGTGAGACGCAAGCCGTCCACGGTGAGCCGCAGGTCTTGCGACATCCCGTCGAGTTTGCCGTTCGTTCCGGTCAGCAGCGTATTCATTCCCAGTAGGCGATTCGAGGTCTGCGCCAACATGACGTTCGTCCTGCCGATGCTTGCGCGCGTTCCGCGCAATAACGTCGTCGTGGTGTTCAAGCGTGCGTTCGTGATGCGTAGCTGCGCGTTCGTCTCATTCAGCCCCGCGCGCATTTGATCGATAGACGCCGCCATTCGGGCGAGCGTGATTGCCAAAAAGGCGGCGAAGGCGGCAGCGGCGAGCACGGTAAGAACGACCGCAGCCAGGCGCGTGCCCGCGGGTTCGTGGACCACCGTCCGAGGCGTTTCTAGCCGGCCAAGTACTCGCATCAGGCGAGCCTATCGCAAAGTGATGAAAGAACTCTAAACCATTAGAGTTCAGGCGCTCATTCGCTCGCGGGCGTCGCCTCCCGAAGCGCAACGTATGACAACGTGCGGCGCGGCGTTTTGGTTGTACCGTTGTCCTGGACGTACATTCTTTTTTACGCGCTAAATCCAAAGTGTTCGTTGCGACGTTGAGGCTCTACACTGCCGTTCACGAGGAGTTGTCGTGCCTCGATTACTTGCTGCGATCGTTGTTCTATGGTTTTG
>DASSRQ010000307.1:0-11985 GCA_035701665.1 Vulcanimicrobiaceae bacterium | reverse complement strand
CCGTACGATCTCTTTTTCCGCGCGGGAAATCAACTGGTAGCGCAGTTTTACCTTAGCAGCGGCGTTTTGGAAGTTCCGGGCCCCGCGCTGAAGGCGAATACGGTCTATCACATCGTTTCCACGTTCGACGGATCCACCGGACGGCTGTATGTAAACGGCGCGCAAGCGGCGTCGCTCGCGAAGACCGGAACGATCGCGAATTATCTGCCGAATTACGGCCTAACGATCGGCGACGATGCGGCCTTCAGCGATCCGTCGTTCGCCGGAACGGTCGACGAAGTGGCAATATACAACAAGGTGTTGACCGCCGCGCAGGTTAGCGCTCATTACCAAGCCGGAGTTAGCTCCGTCGCCGTGACGCCGACGCCGAGTTCGCCGCCGACGCCCACGCCGTCGCCGGCGCCGACACCCACTCCGAAGCCGTCTCCGACGCCAACGCCGATCCCGAACGGCGTTTATGCGCAAACGATTATCAGCGATTCGCCGGGCGCGTATTACCATCTCGACGACAGCGGCAGTACTGCGGCCGACGCCTCGGGACACGGTCTCAACGGCAGTATCGGCACAGGCGTTACCAAAGGCGCCGCCGGACTCGTCCCCACGTACGCCGATAGCGCAATGTCGTTTTCCGGTACGCGCAGCGGCGCCGGAACCGTCAATGTTCCAGCTAACGCCTCGCTGCAGCCCGCTTCAAACGTCTCGCTCGAGGCGTGGCTGCGATTCACCTCGCCCCCCGCGACGTATGCGGTCGTCGTCGCCTACGGCAGCGACTCGCTGTACGCGCCGTACGATCTGTTCTTCCGTGCGGGCAGTCAGCTCGTTGCGCAGTTCTATCTGAGCAGCGGCGTTCTGGAGATCGCGGATCCGACACCATTGCAAACAAATACGTCGTATTACGCAGCGTCGACGTTCGATGGAAGTGTCGGCCGCCTGTACGTGAACGGCGTGCAAGTCGCAAGCAGTACGAAAGCCGGTACGATCACCAATTACCTGCCCAACTACGGGTTGACGATCGGGGACGATGCCGCGTACTCCGATCCGGCATTTACCGGTACGGTCGACGAAGTTGCCGTTTATCCCGGTAAGACGTTGAGCGCGGCGCAAGTGCAAGCGCACTATACGGCGGGGACAAATGGAAACGCCACGCCTCCGCCGACGCCGGCGCCGACGCCGACTCCGGCGCCCGGAACCGATTGGGCGACAATGGGCTACGATCTCCAGCGCACCGGCTACAATCCGAACGAAAAAACATTAGGAACCGGCAGTTTTGCGACCCTGCATTCGATCTGGACGGCATCGAACGGCGGAGAGATTGGCGAACCGGCCGCGGCAAGCGCAGTAGCAATCGCCGGCGGCACGGCGGATATTCTTTATGCCGGTCTCGGCAACGGCATGTTTTATGCGTACAATGCATCGACGGGCGCCGTCATCTGGTCGAAGCAGCTCGGCACGCAGTCGTACATGTGCGGTTCGTCGAGCTATTCGTTCGGCGTCAACGGCGCGCCGGCGATCGATCGCACAACGAACCGCATCTACGTCGGCGACGGCGCCATGAAGGTCCATGCGCTCGATCTCGGCACCGGTGCGGAACAATCCGGGTGGCCCGTGGCCATCGGTACCCTCACAGGCGCCGATTTCATCTACGCCGGTCTAACGTATAATGGGGCAAATCATCTGCTCTATGCGGAAAGTTCGTCGACGTGCGACATCTCGCCGTGGTACGGCCGCATTGCCGCGATTAACACCCAGACGGCTGCTGTAGTCAATACGTTTTATCCGACGCAAGGAACCAGCGGCGGAGGCATCTGGGGCTTTGGCGGTGCGTCCGTCGATCCGGCGACCAATAACGTTTACATCGCGACGGGCAACGCCGATACGACGGGCGGCGCCGCGCAGAACGCCTTCTATGCCGAAAACATCGTGGCGCTTTCGGCGGATCTGACCAGCGTGCTGGCCAGCAACTTCCCCGCAAATCCGCCCGGAGGTCCCGACAACGATTTCGGGGCAACGCCCCTGCTGTTCCAGCCGCCGGGATGTCCGGGATTGCTTGCGGCCGTCAATAAATCGGGAAACTTCGATCTCTACAGCCGCGCATCGATCGCCAGCGGCCCGGCGCAGCAAGTGCAGATGTCGATTTCGACCGATAACGGCGACTTCGTCGGCGTTCCCGCGTACGATCCGGTAACGAATTACGTGTATGTCGGCCTGCCGTCGACCTTCGGCATCTATAAACCCGGCGTCGCTGCTTTCTCGATCAACTCCTCATGCACGTTAAATACCACACCGGTGTGGTCCGCGCAGTTCGGTGCGGACGGCGCGGTGCAAACGACCAACGATACACCGCGCTCGCCGATTAGTATCGCAAACGGCGTGCTCTACATCAGCGACTACGGAACGTCGAAGACGTATGCGTTCAACGCGGCGACAGGCGCACAGCTGTGGACGGCTACCCTCGGCGGGCCGGGCATCGTCGGACCGGTCGTCGTCAACGGAAAGTTGTACGTCGGCAGTCTCGGTACGACGATGTCGGCCTGGTCGCCGTAAGGTTTACGTGCCTTTCTCTGCCCCGATGTAGCGGATCAATTTCAGGATGACGTCGTGCTGCGTGCTCAAGCGGTTGGGATTGCCGTACGCCAGATACAGCTCGTTGCCGCTCCAGCGGCGGTAATAGGCCAACGAAAGATTCGTGCCGGCGATGTAGTGCGGCGGATCGAAGAACGTCGGGCCGGTACCGATGATTTTTCGCCAGCCGAGCGCGAGCGACTGACCGGGCCCGATTTGATAGCCCACGCTCACGCGTTCGAGCCACTGCTGCAGTCGCAGGCCGTCGTCTTGCAAATCGTCCGTCTGATACGCTTCGGCGCTAAAGGTGCCCAGGCGCATGAACTTAACGGCTGCATTCAAGTCTAAGCTGTGCAGATAGCCTGCGCCGAAGCGCCCGACGTTGTATGTCACGCCGCTTGGCGTCGCGGTATTGAACCCATACGTTAATTGCACGCCGTTCTGATCCGTCATCCCGCCGGATTGGCCCGGGAAACGCAGATACGATTGCCCGGATTGAACGCCGAAGAACAGATGGTTGCGCGTGGCAAACGTGATGTACGTACTGTTATACGCATAGTTCATCACGCCCGAACTGTCATGCATCCGGCCGAAATCTTGCGAGATGATGACGCTTTGCAGGAAGTCCTTCGGCGCGTTGTCCAGTTCTTTATACACGTAGACGGTCGGCCCGTGAACGTCGTTGATTTGATTGAAGCCGTCGACGGGCGCCCACTGCGAACCGACGTCGTGATAGGCGGCAAAGAGGCCGGACTTCGGCGTATAAAAGTTGACGCCGTATTCGTCATAGCCCCCGAGACCGGGATCGGTAACTTGCGTCCCGCGGTCGTGGCCGACCGTTGCGTACGCGTTGAAGTTATGAACGTTTCCGTAGACGGCTTGCCACAGTTCGCTCGTGTCGTGAACGGCCGGCGTGTCGACGCCCACGCGCTGATACAGCGCCTGAAGACGATGATCGGACGAATGCCAGTACGCCGACTGCGCATCGTCGTTACGCTGTGTTCCTACGGCGTCGAAGGACCCGAACGTCAGGTTTCCTTGTTTGCCTTCGACGGCATACCCATCGCGCGGCGACGGAATGTTCGGCGTATACAGCGACTGGATGTCGATGCAGTCGTTGCAGTTGAAGTTGTTGTAAAAGTTTTGTCCCTGCGTGAAGAACGGCCGCACTTCCGAGAAGCGGCGCGGAAACGCCGTGGGGGAGATGCTCTGCTGATCCAACTCGACGTTAGAATAATCGGGATGAAACGTCGCGACAAACGACGATGTTTGCGTGATCGGCAATGCCAGATCCAACCCGGCGCGTGACGTCGAGCCGCCCGAGAAAGGCGTCGCGGCTTGTCCGAGCCCGTAAACGGCAATACGCGGCTTCGTGCGCGCCGCATGCGAGGCGATCTGCATGCCGCCCAGATAGCCGGCGTAGATGTTCGAGTCGGTGTTCCCCTGCGCACTATTATGCGCCCACTCGACGACTTGATTGCTGCTGCGGATGCGCCGGTCGAACTGCAGACGCCACGTTGTGCGGCCGTCTCCCCGCATGACGCCGATCGGAATGCGTTCGGTAACGACGTAGCCGTCTGCCGTGCGCTTTGCTACCGAGTCCCAACTCGGGGCAAAAGCCGTGTTTTCGCTCGAGAATTCATAACGCGTGCCGATGGGATTGCTGACGAACCCGTATTCGTTGCCGCTGTCGCCCGCCGGCCAGAGATAGACGCGCACGACGTCGTCGTTCGGCAGCGGTTGATCGTTCGTGTGCTGCGTTGCGACGACCGGCTCTTTTTGATGCGCGACAAACGCAACGTAGACGTACCTGGCATCGACGAGCAAGTATGCGTCGGTGGCTTCTTCGGCCGGACGTTGGAACGCGAGGTCCCATTGCAGCTGCACGTGCGCGGCATCTTTCCATTCCGGGTCGTCGATCGTGCCATCGAGTTTCGGCGGATGCTGCGCGGCGGCGGCCGTCATAGAAAACGGCGCGTTGTCGACCGCGCGCGCCGTCAGCGGAGATAGACCTAAAAGTATAGGTATAACGAACAAAAAAAAGCGCTTCATGCGTTAAAACCCATGATCGCGCAGGCGGATGAGATCGTCGGCGCTCAGGTGCGTGTATCCGTGAGCGCGCATGCGCTCGATGAACGCCGCTGTCACACCATGGTCGCGCAGGCGAACGAGATCGTCGATAGACGGATGATAGCCCAACCGATCGAGATCTTGTACGTAGTCGCTGCTCACGCCATGGTCGCGCAGGCGAGCCACTTCGTCCATGTCCGGATGGAAGCCGGAGCGGCTGAGGTCCTGTACGAAGCGCACGGTCACGCCGTGGTCGCGCATGCGGATGAGACCGTCGATCGTCTTTGGATTGAAGCTGACGTTGCGCATGCCGGCGATGTAGTCGGCAGAGACGCCGTGCTCGCCCATGCGCACGAGATCGGATGCATTGATGTTCGTGAATCCGGCGGACCGGAGCTGGTCGATCGTTGCGAGTTTAAAATTGCTCATCGCCAGATGAAACAAGTCCGCATCGCCGATGCCGCCGACGCCGCGCCGCTGCATCTCGCTGCGAAACGAGCTCGACGGCACGAACGTCCATCCGCCCGATCCGTGGCCGCCCGCAAACCAGCCGTCGGCCCGGAACTCGCCCGGATCCGTTACGAGCGAAAACGTTTTGTGTTCGCCGCCCGAGTTGAAGTCCGAGCTCGAGATGCCGCGCAGATCGGAGTAATTATAGTCCCGCGACTCGCTCCAGTTCTCGCTGTCGTCGCCGTCGCGATAACTATAACGAATCTGCAGTTCGACTTGCGAGCCGTCCGGCCGTGCGAACCACGAACCGGTGTAGGTTTGCGGTGAAGCGGCGGCCGGCGCCAACGAAGAAATTAAGAGTAAAGCGCAGAGAACCAATGGTTTTCGCATGAGAAGTCCTTTGCTCTAGAAGCCCGAGTCGTGTAGACGGATGATGTCGTCGATACTTGCGCGAGCGTTGTAAGCGCGCACGCGCAGAATGAACGGCGCTTCGACGCCGTGGTCGCGAAGGCGGATAACGTCCTCGGTCGAGATACCGCTAATGCCGGCCGCTCGAAGCGACTGCAGATACAGCGCCGAGATACCGTGATCGGTCAAGCCGACCAAGCAACCCGCGGTGAGCGTCGATCCGAAGAACGCGTGCGCTTCGGTAATCAGCTGTGCCCGCACGCCGTGATCGTGCAGCGCGATGAGCTGGTCGACCGAAAGGTTACGCATACCGGCCGCTTCCAGCGCCGAAAGCAGTGCATCGGCTCCCACGTCGTGCCACGCGCGCGGTGCGGGCGGAGCGGTCGTGGCATAACTCGTTGCGTAATCTTTAGCGGTCGAGGACGACGCTACCGATGCGACCATTTGGGACGGAGAGACCGGCATGACTGCGGCGAACGCGGTTGCGGTTCGCGTCGACGTGCGCGTTTGGGTTCGCACCGCGGTGCGCTGATGCAGTTGCAGAAGGTGCTCTTCGTGCGTTTTAATCCGCTCGATCTTGCGAAGCTGATGCGATGCCGGCAGCGGCTTTGCCGCCGGTTTACCTGCGGCGGCAGGCTTTGCAGCCTTTGCCGGCTTCGCGAGCGCAGCAGGCTTGGCCGCTATGCGCGGCTGCACTTTCGCTGCGGGTGCCGCGGCCACGGCAGCCGCGGGGTGTACGGGCGCAGCGGCAACTTTCGGCTCTACGATAACCTGCGCGATCACGGGCACCTGCACGCGCAGAACGATTGCAGCAGCGACGATGAGAACGAGTGCTGCAGTTCCGGCGAACTTGCGGTTCGTCCGCAATGAGTGGTTGACTGCGCGATCCAGCAGGGTGTCCAAACGGTGCAGCAACTGTTTGCGCTTAAAGACGAAACTGGGAACCGGAACGCCGCGGCCTTGCGCCCACTGCGCCATGCCGGTAAGCGTCATCGCGTATGCGACGGGATCGCCGACACCGTTTACGGCAGCATCGTCGCAGATCTGTTCGCGGTAGAGCGCCAGTTCGCGCAGCGCGATGCGTACGCCGGGGCAGAAGAAAGCGATTGCCGATACGATGCGGTGCATCAGATTCTGCACGTCGTCGTAGCGGCGCACGTGTTCGGCTTCGTGCAGCACGATGCTGAGCAGCTCGCGTTCCGGCGCGCCGAGGATCTGTTCGGGAAGCACGATCAGCGCCGGCGAAAATCCGAGCACGCAAGGCGACGTCAGCGAATCCGAAGCGGCGAACGCATACGAACGCTGGATCGAAAGCTGCGCGTCGACCGGCGCGGTAATGCGGCGTGCTCTGCGGCGTGCAACAAACATTGCAATGACTTCACGGCCGAGCAGGGCTAGCCGGATGACTGCAATCGCGCCGAGCAGCAGCAAGAGCAGATTCGCGCGCTGCATAAGGGCCGTCGCAAGGTCAACGAGCCGGTCGCGGAGCGAGGGCGTATAGACAGGCACCGGCTCTTCTTTAACCGGCGTGAGTTCTTGCAGCACCGCCGTCCGTTCGCGCAGTGCAGAACGGTGAACCGGCGTATAGACGGTCCGCTGCGCCGGCATAGTCGTGCGCACGTAAGGACGCGCGGCAAACATCGCATTCGCAATGGGCAGTGCGAGACAGATGCCGAGCAGAACGCTCCAGACGGTAAACATCGTGGTGGCGTTGAGCGTGCGCACGAACCGGAACGCGATATAGGCTGCGCCGCAAAGAAGCGCGCCTTGCCATGCGCCGTTGAAGAGTGCCGTGAGTACGGATGCCGCGTTCATCGTTTACCCTCCGCCGTTTGGATGAGCCGCCGGATATGCGCTAACTCGTCGGGCGTCAGTTGTTCGCTCTGAAGCAGATTCAGCGCGAGTTTGCCGGGCGAACCAAAGAAACGGCGTACCACCGATTGGACGGCCGACCGCGAGGCTTGCGCGCGATCGACGAGCGGAAAATAGCGGAACGCGCGCCCCTCTTCAGTGTGGCGCAAGTAGCCCTTTTGTTCAAGAATGCGCAGCATCGTCTGCACCGTGTTGAACGCGAGCGGCTTCGGCGAATCGACGGCGTTTAAGACCTCGCTAACCGTGCCGTCGCCGCGCGTCCAGAGAACCTCCATAACGCGCTGCTCGACCTCGGTCAGACCCTCGGATTTTGCTCTGGGCACGGCTGCCTCCGGGTATCACCTAAGATTTTAGGTGAATATAACACCAAGGGGCCGCGTTGTCCAGCAGGCTGGCGCCCTTTTTACTCGCGGAGTTCGAACGTATCGTTAAGCTTCGTCAGGGCCAGCATGCCGCGAACGTACGAAGATGCGCTCGCCAGCACCATCGGCGCCTTGCCCGCCTCACGCCTGGCGGCCTGAAAGCGAACGAGCGACCGGAGAGCCGCCGTATCTATTGAGTCGACGGCGCTCAGGTCGAATACGAGCTGATCTGCGTCGCCGTACCGGTCGAGAACGTGGTCGAGTTCGTCCCGGCGGCTCACGTCATATGCTCCGCTTAGGACGACAATGGTCGATTTATCAGTCATTGCTTGGTAGGAAAGGTGAGTAAAGGTTTTACTATTCTTCCGCACCGCGGCGCTCGGAACACGCGCCTAGAGCCTGGACGCTTTGTAGGAAACAGCGCCGTCCGGCCGATACTAAAGCATATGCACGTGCCTCGTTTTGCCGTTTCGCTCGCGGTCATTTCCTCATTGGTCCTCTCGCTCGGCGCAGCGCCGGGCGGTCAACCGGCCGAAGACCTGCGCGAAAGCTATCAACTGCTTTCAAATACGTATTATGCGCGCGTCGATGCGCAGCGCATGATGGACGGCGTGCGCGATACACTTTCGGACGACGCGCACAAACACGGCGTACGTGTGACGCTGCCGAATCTGCGCGATAGCGGAAACGCCGATGCGAACGTCGTGGCGATCGCCGAGGCGATCTCGCGCGTACAGCAGGCAACGCACGAAGCTGGCTCCGATTTAACCTACGATGCGATCGACGCAATGGCGCGTTCGCTGCGCGATCCATACACCGCGTTTTTTACGCCGGACGAATACCGCCGTTTCAATCAAGCGTTGGACCCGGAGAAGATCTCGGGCATCGGCGTGCTGGTCGAGCCGGATCCGGTTTCGAAAATGATCCGCGCGTATTACGTCGTGCCGGGCACGCCGGCGGATCGTGCGGGACTGCAATCCGGCGATCTGTTCGCCGCGATCGACGGAACGCCGACGCGCGGATTCTCGCAGGACGAGGCTTCGAAATTGCTGCGCGGCAAGAGCGGCACAGCGGTGCACATCGAACCGGTTCGCGACGGCAAACGCCTTGCGACGCTCGACATCGTGCGCAGCGAAGTGCAGCCGCCGACGGTCATCTTCAAGATGCTTCCGAACCACGTCGCATATATTTGGATCATGGCGTTCGGACGCGAAACGCCGCACGAATTTTCCATTGCGCTCGAGCGCGCGCAGCGCAGCGACGTGCAAGCTTACGTGGTCGACCTGCGCAACGACGGCGGCGGCTACGTGCAGTCTGCCGTCGACATCAGTTCCAAATTCGTCTCGGCCGACGACACGCTGTTGACGATCGAGCAGCGCGACACGGATAACATCCCGGTTCCCGCGCAAGGACGCCCCCTGCCGCCGAAACCGATGGTGCTGCTCGTCAACGCCGGCACCGCATCGGCGTCCGAAATCACGGCCGGTGCCCTGCAAGATAACGGGCTTGCCGTGCTCGTGGGCGAGCGTACCTACGGCAAGGGCGTTATGCAGGCGTTGACGGAACTTCCCGACGGCGCGGCGATCAAAATTACGACCGCGCACTACCTCACGCCGAAAAACCGCGACATCAACTTGAAAGGCATCCGGCCGGACTATAACGTGCCGGAAAACAAAGATGCGCGATTCGGCGACGCGGACCACGACGCGCAGCTCGCGGCCGCCCTGAACATTCTCCAGAAGAAGATCGCACAAGCGCGACCGTAACGCAGGCCTGCGCCGGATATTGAAGGCGAAACGTGGGGCGCCGGGCAAACTAGCCGGGCGTCCCACATTCATGTGCGCCACGGGCGATTAGCTCAGCTGGGAGAGCGCCTCCCTTACAAGGAGGATGTCGGCGGTTCGAGCCCGTCATCGCCCACCACTTTCTTTTAACAGGCGTATCCGCGCTGCGCGCTACACGCCCCCCACACGCAGAGCGCGTGGGGCCCCCGGCCTGCCGGCCCCTCTGCAAACGGAAGATACTATGTTCGTTCGTCTTGATTACTTGGACGATCGGCAGATTGCCGTCATCACCATGCAGCGTGCGGAGAAGCGCAACGCGCTCTCGCTCGAGATGATGCGCGCGCTTCAAAGCGCTTTCGAAACGGTGGAAGCGGAAGGCACTGCCTACGCCGCGATTTTGCGCGGAGACGGCCCGGCGTTTAGCGCCGGCCACGATTTGAGCGAGCTGCACTGCCGCGACGAAGCCGCGTACCGTGAGATCTTCGACGCCTGCGTCTCTTTAATGGAGACCATCCAGCGCATTCCGCAGCCCGTCATCGCCCAGGTCGCGACAATCGCTACCGCTGCCGGTTGCCAGCTCGTCGCGACGTGCGATTTAGCGGTCGCGGCCGACACCGCGCGTTTCGCGACCCCCGGAGTCCGCATCGGCCTGTTCTGCACGACGCCCATGGTGGCGCTGACGCGGGCAATCGGCCGTAAGCGGGCCATGGAGATGCTGCTGACCGGCGATTTCGTCGATGCCGCGACCGCCGCCCAGTGGGGCCTGGTCAACCGGGTCGTGCCGGCCGGCCGCCTGGAAGCGGAGACGCTGGCTTTCGCGCAGTCCCTCGGCCGGGCCAGCCGCAGCGTGATCGCCTTCGGCAAGCGGGCGTTCTACCGCCAAATCGAGATGCCTCAGGGCGACGCCTATGCCTTCGCCAAGGAGATGATGGCGATAAACGCCGCCGCGGCGGAGGCCGGCGAGGGCATCGGCTCGTTCCTGGACAAACGGGCGCCCCGCTGGACAAATGAAGCAATATTGTAAATAATCATAGAGTCTCGTGCAGTACCGAAGGGAGTCGGGGCCATAAGCGCCTAATCCGCTCCCCACAGCCGCGTGCTTAGTGGGCACGCGCGGTTGTCATCTTAAAAAGCGTCGCCCACACCCGGTATGCGGGCAACCGCATACGCGACGGCAGGAGGCTCGCCTTTGGCGGGCCTTCCTGTTTTTTAAGCGAATCCGCCCGACCGTGAACCGGATCGACTCGCGCACGCGCTTTGCGGCGATCGTGCTTTTTCTTGCGCTGCTGGCGTCGTTGTTTGTGGCGGGTACCCGCTATAAAGTCGAACGCGGAACGAACCGCGTCGAGATCGCCATGGACTACAACGAACTGCTTGGGTTTGCGCGATCGTACGACTACAACGTTCCCGTGCTGCTGCAGACCATGCGCCGTGCCGGACTAACCTCGCTCGCGCTGTCGGAAGAATTGGGCGGTTCGTTAACCGGATCGAGTTCGCGTTACGGTTATGCGATCTCCGGAACGTCGCTGCTGGCGAGCGCGCGGCTCGCGCCCGTATCGAATCCCACGCTTGCCGGTTTGGTGCGTTCGGGCAACGTCAAAGCGAACGAAGTATTCATCATCGCCTACGATAAGGCGAGCTTCGACCGGTACAAGCAGCAATTGCCGCTGCACTTCGAACGCTCGAGCATTCACGTGCTGCACGCGCAGATGCCGTACATTCTTTCGGTCGGTACGCAAGTCGATTACTTCAACAGCATCGGCCTCGGCATTCCAGCCGATCAAGTGACGATGGCGCGCAAACTCGGCTTTTTCATCGAGCCGCGGTTTCAGAACGATGAACGTCTGAAGGGCGGGCAGTTCTCGCAGATGTTCGACGACGTCGGCGCGGGCAAATGGCTCTCCACCGCGATCTTCTTCGGACTGCGCAATCAGGTTCTTGGCTTTCCGGATCACGTGGACGACGCGGCTGCTGCGTTCCGCGCGCACACCTATCCGAACTTCGGCATGATCGAAACGTACGACGCGAGTCAAACGCAGAAAGGCTACGATCAGCTCGCGAAACTGATCCCGGGCCGTATCGTGCGCGTGCAATCGATCAGCAAACTCGAACTCGATAAGATGAACGTTCCCGGCATCGTCGCGCGCTTCGAGCTCGGCGTGCGCGAACGTAACGTGCGCGTCGTGTACCTGCGTCCGTTTCTGCACTCGTACAACAAGATGTCCGGCGAGCAGACGAACGTCGAGATCGTGCGCGAGATTGCGCAGGATCTGAAGTCGCACCGTTTCCGCCTGGGCCGCGCATCGCCTGTTCCGGCAACCTTTAAAGGCAACGCATGGCCTGCGTTCAGCCTGGCTGCGCTCGCAGTTCCCTCGCTTTTCATCCTGCTGCTCGGCTGGTACGGCTTTTACCGTCCCTCATGGGCGATTGCCGCGTACGGCGCGACCGTTCTGGTTCTTGCGGGCGGAATTGCGGCG
>DASSRQ010000306.1:0-6358 GCA_035701665.1 Vulcanimicrobiaceae bacterium | reverse complement strand
GATCGTGCCGCCCATTGCAGGCGCCGTTTCGGATAAACTGCGGCGCGCGGGCGTCCCGCGCCGCGCGGTCATTTGGACGGGAGTCGCCGTCGATATGGCGGCGCTCGTCGTTGTCGCGAACGTGCACACGCTCGCCGCATTCATCCTATTCGTCCTCGTCGCTACGTTCGGCGCGAACATTAGTCTCGCGGCGTTTCAGGCGATGATCCCCGACGTCGTGCCGCAAGAGCAGTGGGGGCTCGCCTCCGGCATCCGTAACGTTGCAACGCTTGTCGGCGTCATTTTAGGGTTTGCGGTTTCCGGCTGGACGACGGTTGCGACGACCTTTATTGCGGTGGCCATCGCGCTCGGCGTATTCGCTGCGGCGCTGCTGGGCCAGCCCGAGAAAGCGCTGCCGAATCAAACGGCCGAGGAACGCGCGCACGTCAGCGATTGGCACGATTTTTCGATCGTGTTTCTCGCGCGCTTTTTTCTAGCGTTCGGCCTGGCGCTGCTGATGACGTTCGTGCTGTATTTCTTTCGCGATATTCTGCACGTCACGAATGCATCGACGGGCACAGCGTACGTGGGCTTTGCCTCGCTCGGGGGCGCCATCATCTCCGGGATCTACTTAGGCTGGCTCTCGGATCGCGTCGAGCGCAAACTGATCGTCGCGCTTTGCGGCGTACCGATGACCCTCGCGGCGGCCGGGTTTGCGCTCTTTCCGAACGAGCATTGGATGTACGGTTTTTCGGTGCTGTTCGGCATTGGCTTCGGGGGCATCATGTCCACGGGCTGGGCACTGGCCATCGATTCCGTACCGAAGATGCGCGACGTCGCGCGCGATCTCGGCATCTGGGGCATCGCGCAAAACTTACCGCAAGTGATCGCCCCGCTCGCCGGCGGATTCGTTTTGGCGCGTTTCAACAACACCGAACCCGGTTACCAAACGCTGTTCTTCGCGGCGGCCGGCTGTTTTGCACTCGGCTCCGTTACCGTACTTGCGGTCGGGCGCAAACCGCTGCTGCCGTGGTGGGGATTCCCGATTCGCGTCGCGTCCGCCGCGAGCGTCTGGGCGTTCACGCATCTGCAGAACCGCGTCCGCGGATGGGGAGCGCTCCCGCGCAAACGCCCGCCCGCGCTGGTAATCTCGAATCACCAAATCGATCTCGATTTGATGGAGCCGTTCGCAAACTTCATCCTCACAAGCGCGCCGGAGAATCCGGTGCTCTCGGTTTCCGCACGCCTGATGTACGAGCCCGGATTTATGGCGCTGCGCGTCCCGTGGCTTGCGGGGGTGCTGAGCAGTGCGAATCTCGGGTGGATGTTCGACGCGCTCGGCATGCTGCCGCTCGAAAACGAACTGCAGACACGTTCCGTCGCGCGCTGGACCTTCGCGCTGCAGCGCCGTCACGGCGTGCTGCCGTTGGATGCAATCTTCAAGCCGGCATTTTTAGAGACCAACGGATTAACCGGTATCTCGAGCGCGCAACTCTTTACGCGTCCCTACTTTGCGAAAGCGCAAAGTATCAGTGCGCGATTAACCGATCTGCAGACTGCGTACCGCAAAGAAGTGTTCGACGAGATGCGCGCGGGCGTCGAGGCGGATCTGCAGCGCATCGAGCGTGCTATGCAGCGCGGGGCGACCATGTACGTGACTCCGGAGGGCGAGTACACGTCGGACGGCAAGATGCGGCCGTTCCGGGGCATTTGGGATCGCCTCGAACCGCACGCGCAAGAGATCTACCTATGCGCCATCAGCTACGATCCGCTGCGAACCGGCAAATTCTCGCAGATGTATCAAATCGTTCCGCTGCGCGACCGGGCGCGTGTGGTCGACGAGCTGAAAGCCGCCCGCCCCGTTACGGTCAGCGCGATCCTCGCACGATGGCTGCTCGGGCACAGCGATGCGTATACCGGCGCCGAAGCGGTGAACGCGGTCTGCGCGGGCCTCGAGGCGTTGCCGCCGCGTGCGTTCGTCGATCCGGAGTTCGCGCGCGATCCGCGGGCCGCGGCGCGCGACGCGCTGGCGGGACTGCGGAAGTTGAACGGCCGTCGTCATCCGCGCTTCGAAGAAACAGAGGATATCCTCTCGCAGCAAGCGGCATTTTTAGATGAGACTATCGCCGCTTGCCTTGCCCTGGGTCCTAACGAAATAGGACCCTCGACTACGTAGAAATGGCCCGCCCGCGGGTACGAACGAACCGTGGCGCCCTCTCTCGTCCTCTTGTGGTTCGTCGCCGGCGCGTGTGCCGCCGGTCTTGTCGCGTTTATTGTGTTCGAGATCTCGGCGCACCGCCGCGAGTCGCGCGGTCACGTCGAAGTGCTGGCGGAAGCGCGCAAACAGACCGTGCCCGTTGTTACCGGCGCAGTGAGTATCGTGCGCCCGCAGTCTCACACCGTAGAAGGTCTCGAGATTCAGTACGGTCCGCAGGGACTCGTGCGTTCGGTGTGCGTCGGCGCGATGAACGTCGAGCACAAAGAGCTGCTGCTCGTGATGGATTCGTGTGTCTGGAGCAGCCTGCCGAATGCGCAGAAGCAAGAAGTGCTCGCCGCGGCGCGCAGCACGTGGGCGGCAAAGATGTGTCCGTCCGGTCCGGACATCGCGTACGTCGTCGTTAAGACCGAGCGCGGCCAAATCGTAGGCCGCGCGGATCCTCGTTCGGTAACGCTCGTTTAGCGCTTCGCCAGCAGTTGTGGGAACGCGCGCCGTAAGTGCGCGAGTTTCGGTTTGTCGTTGAAAACGACGTACGGCTCCCACGGATTGTGCGCCACGTAATCCTGATGATACTCTTCGGCACGATAGAATGCCGTGAACGGCGCAAGCTTTGTCACGATGGGCGATGAAAAGACATGCCGCTGCTGCAGCGAGTCGATCTCGCGCTGCGCCTCGTCGCGCTGTTGCGACGACGTGTAGAAGATCTCCGAGCGGTATTGCGGGCCCTCGTCGGGACCTTGACGGTTCAGCTCCGTTGGATCGTGTGCGACGAGAAAATACACGTCGAGCAGCTGATGGAACGTAATCTTTGACGGATCGTAGGTAACGTCGACGGATTCGGCGTGACCGGTTTCACCCGTACTGACTGTTTCGTAATGTGCGGTTGCAGCTGTGCCGCCGCTGTATCCGGCAACGGCATGGACGCCGCGCAGCTCGTTGAACACGGCCTGCATGCCCCAGAAACAACCGCCGGCGAAAACCACGTGCTGCAGCGCAGCCATCAGGGTGAGATGAAGAAGTCTCATGCCCTAGAAACGCTGCAGCGCGTCGTTCGGATTAGATTCGCGGACCCCAGCCGGCAAAAAACGTGGCGGTTTCGCGGACCATGGGCAGCGTGGTCGTCGGCTCGACCGATCGGACGGGCTTCGTGGGAACCGTGGACAGTTTCATGGGCGGCCTCCGTTAGAACTAATTTTATAGGTCTAGTATCGCCGGAAAAGGTTCCCGTGTCAACTAAGGATTTAGTTAGAATATGAGGCGCCCGAATCTGTCCAAGGCCGAGGCGCGGCGCATCGCGGTTCAGGCCCAGGGGCTCTCCGCCGGGCCGGAGGGCGTTGCGACGGCGCGCACGATGCGCGCTATGCTGCAGCGTTTGGGCGCATTGCAGATAGATTCCGTGAACGTGCTCGTGCGCGCGCAGTATCTGCCCCTCTACTCGCGCCTGGGCGCCTACGACCGCGCGCTGCTCGACCGGATCGTGTATGGTAAGCCGCGCCGTTTCTTCGAGTATTGGGGGCATGAGGCGTCATACTTGCCGCTCGAACTCTTTCCGGCGATGCGCTGGCGGATGGAGCGGTCGCGCACCGGGAAGGGCGTCTGGCAGAACGTTGCGCGCGTCGGGCGCGACGTACCGAAGCTCGTGGCGGCCGTGCGCAAACGGTTCGAAGAAGAAGGGCCGCTGAGCGCATCGCAGTTCGAGGACGCGCGCAATCGCGAAAAGTGGTGGGGCTGGACCGATACGAAGCGCGCGGTCGAGTTTCTTTTTTGGTGCGGCGAACTCACGCCGATCGGCCGGCGCACGAGTTTCGAACGCATCTACGACTTGACGTCGCGCGCGCTTCCGCCATCGATCTCGCAGCAGCATCTCGAAGAAGACGACCAGTTTGAAACGCTCGTCGAACGCGCCGCCGCCGCATACGGCGTCGCGACCGAAGCGGATCTGCGCGATTACTTTCGCATGCCGGTTGCGCAAACGCGCAGCGCGGTCGAGCGGCTGACGGAGCGCGGAACGCTGCAGCCGGTTCGTGTGGACGGGTGGAAGCAGCAGGCATACCTGCACCGCGCGGTGCGAATACCGCGCGCAAGTGCGTCGCGCTCGGCGCTCCTCTCGCCCTTCGATCCGATGGTTTGGAACCGCGAGCGTGCGCACCGCTTGTTCGACTTTCATTACCGCATCGAGATCTATACGCCGGCACACAAACGCGTTCACGGATATTATGTCTTGCCGTATCTGCTCGACGGTCAACTCGTCGCGCGCGTGGATTTAAAGGCCGACCGCGAGGCCCGCGTGCTGCGCGTGCATTCGGTACATTACGAGCCGGCCGCGAACAAACGCACCGTATCTGCGCGATTACGTGACGATCTCGGCCGCATGGCCGAATGGCTCGGTCTCGATCGCGTGCGCATGTCGCGCTAAGAAGTCACCGCACGGCACGCTCGCGCGTTTACTGAGCATGCTAAGTTGGTTGCGTCATCCGGCAGCCGCAATTGCGGCGGCCCTGATTCTTGTATTGCTTGCCGTTTCATTTGCCGGCAACGCGATCCGTCCGCGTTACGCCACGACGAGCGATGCCGAACGTGTGGCCGTTACAAAACAAATGGTGCTTGCGCCGGGTGCTCTCGGCATCGTAGCGCCGCAGCCGGCGCTTCGCGTGCAGCCGCGGGCAAAGACGCCCTTGCAGATCGCGCGCACCGGAAAAGTATCGCTCTACGTCGGCAACTTGGATTCCGCCATCCGCGCCGTTACGAATGTGGCCCAGCGCTATGGCGGCGATGTGCTTTCGATGGATGCGGGCAACACGGACGGCAGTACGCCGTCGGCCCAGATGCAGATTCGCGTCCCTGCCGATAGCTTCGATGACGCTATGAGCGGCGCCGGCGGCGTTGGTAAAGTCCGCGAGCGATCCATTGCGGCGGAAGATTTGACGAACGATATTACCGACTCGGACGCGCGTTTGCGCAACTTGCGCCGGACCGAAGAAGATATTCGCGGCATAATGGACCGGTCGGGCAGCGTCGCGCAGGTTTTGAATGCGGAAGATCAACTCTCGCACGTGCGCGAGCAGATCGAAACGCTCGAATCCGAACTGAAAGAGATGCGCGGACGCGTCAGCTACGCAACCATCGACGTCGCGATGGAACTCGAAGCCGCGCCTGCGCCGGCCGAGCCCGGAGCGGCTTCGCAACTGCAGCAGGCATGGACCGATGCACTGCACTCGCTATTCGCATTGGGCATCTCGCTCGCGGCGTTCGCGGTGTGGCTGGTCGTCTTTCTGCCGGCTATCGCGCTCGGTACGGCTTTGATTGCTGCGCTGTACGCGCTGTTCAAACGGCGCCTTGGGTCTCGGTCGATGGCGTAGCGCGACGTCCACGTATGGCACCGGCGGAGAGAATGGCCGGATGCCCGAATACGCTTGCCCGTGCGCATCGTCATTGCCGGAGGTTCCGGGCAACTTGGAACCATCTTGGCCCGTGAATTTCTCAAAAGCGGCGACGAAGTCGTCGTCATAGCCCGCTCCGCGGGATCCGCCGAATGGCAGACGCGGCGTTGGGACGGCGTTTCGCTCGGCCCGTGGGCAGAGGCGATTGACGGCGCCGACGTTCTCATCAATCTTGCCGGGCGCAGCGTGAACTGCCGGTACACCGAGAAACACAAGCAAGAGATTATGGCCTCGCGCATCGATTCGACGCGCGTCCTCGGCGAAGCTCTTGCTAAAGCGCAAAGGCCGCCGAAGGTGTGGCTGCAGTCGTCGACCGCCACGATCTATTCGCATCGCTTCGATGCGCCGAACGACGAAGCGACCGGAATCATCGGTGGGAACGAGCCGGACGCACCCAAGAAATGGGGATTCAGCGTCGAGGTCGCGCGCTCGTGGGAAGACGAATGCGAACGTGCGGCGACGCCGGCAACGCGCAAGGTGCTCATGCGAACGGCGATGGTCATGGACCCATTTGCCGGCGGTATTTTCGACACGCTCCTGACCCTGGTAAAGCGGGGATTGGGCGGTGCCGCAGCGGGCGGCAAGCAGTACGTGTCGTGGGTGCATTACCGCGATTTCGTAAACGCCGTCCGTTGGCTGATCGATCGCGATGACCTGAGCGGTGCCGTGAACATCGCCGCGCCGAATCCGTTGCCCTACAACGACTTTATGCGTGCCTTGC
>DASSRQ010000305.1:0-17897 GCA_035701665.1 Vulcanimicrobiaceae bacterium | reverse complement strand
CCGCCGGCGGGCGTGCGCATGCAACTGCAAGAACTCGAAGCGCGCGTCGCGCGCAATCCGAAAGACGACGTCGCGCTCACGCAGCTGGGCGATATGTATCTCGCAGCAGGGAAGGCTGCGCAAGCGGTTCCGTACTACCGGCGCGCGCTTGCCGCAAATAAAAACAACGTCGCCGCGCAAGAAGGCTTGCAGCAGGCGCAAACGGAGAGTCAATAATGCGTCTGTACGTTTCGTGCGACATGGAGGGCACGGCCGGGATCTGCAGCTGGATGCAGTGCGATCCGTCCAACCGGTACGAGTACCCCGTTTACCGGCGGTACATGATGAAAGAAGTTCGCGCCGCTATCGACGGTGCGCGTTCGGCCGGTGCAAACGACGTGGTCGTCAACGACTCGCATTGGGATATGCGCAACATCCTGTGGGACGAGTTGCCGTCGGACGTTCGCGTCATCAGCGGTTCTCGCAAGCCGAACTCGATGACGCAAGGCCTGCAGCCGGGATTCGGCGGCGCCTTCTTCACCGGATATCATGCTGCAATCGGTGTGGAGAACGGCGTTCTCGCGCACACGTATACCGGAGACTCGGTGTACAACGTCCGCATGAACGGCCTCGCCTGCAGTGAAGCGCTGCTCAACGCGGCGATGTGCGGCTACTACGGCATTCCGCTGCTGCTGCTCACGGGCGACTCCGTCGTGTGCAAGCACATCAACGAGCATATGCCGTGGGTCACAACGGTCGTCGTCAAAGAAGGCATCGGGCACTACGCGACCGATTCGCTGACGCCGCGCGCCGCGCAGGACCTGATCCGCGAAGGCGCTGCGCAAGCTATCCGCGATGCGTCGAAGGCTGAGATATTCACCTTCAAATCGCCGGTGACCATGGAACTCGAGATGACGCGCATCGAGCAAGCCGATTTCGTCGAGCTGATGCCCGGCTTTATCCGGACCGGCGGACGTACGCTGACATTCGAGCATCAAGATTATGCGATGGTCTTCCGCGCGTTCGTCGCCGCATATCGTCTGGCAAGCGCCGCAACGCCCGTCGCATGAACATCTATATCTCGTGCGATATGGAAGGCGTGGCCGGCGTCTGCAGCTGGGAGCAAGTGGACGCGCGCAGTTACACGCCTGAATATTTTATCTACCAGCGCCACATGACCGCCGAAGTCAACGCCGCAATCGAAGGCGCGCGGTCGGCCGGCGCGACGGGCATGCTCGTCAACGACTCGCACGGCCCGATGCGCAATTTGCTGCTCGACGAACTTCCGGCGGACGTGCGCATCATGTTCGGGAACCGTAAGCCGCACTCGATGGTGCACGGCATGAATGCAACGTACGGCGGCGCGTTCTTCACCGGCTACCACGGCGCTATCGGTGACATGAACGCCGCGCTTGCCCATACCTACACGCCGAGCGTGGTCTACAATGCGCGAATCAACGGCGTTACCTGCAGCGAAGCGACGATCAACGCAGGTCTGGCGGGTTTTTACGGTGTGCCGGTGCTGCTCGTAACTGGCGACCGCGTTTCGGTCGAGAGCGTGCGGTCGCAGATGCCGTGGGTCGAAGGTGTGATCGTTAAAGAGAGCATCGGCAACTACGCGACCGATTCAATTTCACCGGAAGCCGCGCAGCAACTCATCCGCGAAGGTGCCGCGCGCGCGATTCGCAATGCCGGAAAGGCCAAGCCGTACGTTTTCAAGGCGCCTATCGAACTCGAGATCGATCTCTCGCGCGTCGAGCAGGCGGACTTCATCGAATTGATTCCCGGTTTTATGCGCACGGGCGCGCGCAGCGTTCGTTTTGTCCACGACGACTATCCGACGGTCTTCCGCGCATTCGTCGCGGCGTTCCGTATGGGCGCGGTAGCGGGCAACCCGGCTTGAAGCGTGGCCTAAGAATTGCTCTCGGTCTGCTCTACTGGGGAGCGGTCGTTGTGGGATCGGGATGGTACCAGATTGCGCATCGCAACTATCTCGGCGCGGCTGCGGACGTAGCGCTCCTTGCGGGATTGGGTTACCTCATATTCACCGCGATACGCGATGGCGACACCGCCGATATCGTACCTCAAGAACGTGTTACCTATGACGTTGGAGATATGTCGAAACGCCGCCCTTGGGTTACGTACGTTCTCATTGGACTTTGCGCTGCCGCGACACTAGCAGCGTGGGCTTCCGATCATCAAATCTTGCAGAAATTGGGCTCCGCCGGCTATACGCCTATCGCGGTCAATCATGAGTGGTGGCGCCTGATCACGGCCATGTTCCTGCACGTCAATGTCATGCACATCTACATGAACATGACGGTGTTGTTCTGGCTTGGTACGGAACTCGAAACAATACTCGGACGCTGGCGTTTTTTGCTGCTCTACATCCTGTGCGGCATCGGCGGTAACGCCGGCGTAGTCGTAATGCATCAAGAATCAACGGTCGGCGCAAGCACGGCGCTGTACGGCCTGATGGGAGCATCACTGTATTTTGCATATGCGGCGCGTCGCAATGGCTTTAAGAACTATGCAAGCCGGTTGCTGGTGGCATCGGCAACGTCGCTCGGGATCAATCTCCTGATTACCTTCGGCATTCCGGCCATTTCGGCGGCAGGGCATATCGGCGGATTGCTGACGGGAATTGCGATCGCCGCCATCCTAGGAATTCCTTCGGCGATGAAACAGGCGTGGCGCTTAAACGAAAACGCAACCGCCGGTCATTATACGTGCGGCTGGGATGGGCATGTCGTTTATGAAGGCCCTGCTCGATATGCCGTAGATCTCGGCTTCGTTCAACTAAGCGACACAGCCAATGCCCAAGCGAACAGCGGGCTTCGCGACTTGCCGGTAGAGTGGTGTGATCTCGATAATGTATACTTCCGGTGCATCGTTCCGCAGCAAATGGTCGAAGCGCTGCTCGCTGGCAGCACGAGCGAATCTTCTTCGGTTATTGTTCCCGCATAACGCGCGGCAAGCGCCGAGAACGTCTAATCCGAAACAGTATCCAGCGGCATCCGGGGAACGCCCTCCGGATACTTCTCTCCTTCAGTTGAATCGATGTACTGCGACGCAAGCGCGGCCATATATTCGAAGTTGATCCATATGCCGTCGCCGCCGTTTCGCCGGGCTGCGGCCGTCAGCGGACGTAACCGGTTCCATACGTCCAGAACGATGCCCGACCACAGCTCGCACGCTATTTTGCGGTCCATCATGCCTATGCGTACGAAAAGTCCCATGCTCTCAAATAAGTTTGCAACGTGGCGGATCGATGCGTATTCGCCCGGCAGACTTTGCCGAATGATTTCGTCCGCCACGCCCGGCTCACGAAGCCGCTCGGTTAAATCCGATCTAATGAGGCCGAGAGCGGTGCGAAAGTCCGGAGCGTCCATCGTCTCGCGGCACTCGTTGTAAGCTGCGATTTGGTTGCCGCTTCGCATGTGCCGAAGCTGCAGGAGCGCCGCTATCGCAGACGCCGCAATCACGACGAACGTACCGATCGTGCCGATCGCGGTGATCCACTCAGCCATGCGATCGGCTAGGGCGAAACCGGCGACGCAGCGCCGAGGGCAATGGCGATCTCCGCCACCTCGGCTTCGCTGATCGAGAGCTGACGCATTGCGTCCTCGTACATCGAGATGGTCTCTTCGCTTTTGCTGCTCGCGGCGCGCTCTTCGCGCAATCGTTTGATTTCATCGCAAACGCGGTGCGCGAGTTCGGGCGTCAAGTCGATGCCCGCGGCATGCAGTTTGTCTTGCTGCTTGCGCAGCGTATCTTCAACGAGCGCGACGCCGGAATGCTTGCCGAACACCCACTCCATCTTCCCGCCGACGAGGTCTCCCGGCACCGCTTCGTACATGCGGCGATCGATCAGCATGGCGTGCGTATGAATGCCGGACTCGTGCGCGAACACTTTCGCGCCGACGATTGGCTCGTGCTGCTGCAGCGGTATACCGCTCATGCGCTCCATGAACCGCGCCAGCTCGCGCAGTTTGCCGTATTTGAAGCCGGGCAATTCAACGCCGTACAGCACGTTGAGCGCCGTGACGAACTCATGGAGTTTCACATTGCCGGCGCGTTCGCCGTAACCGTTCGCGGTGACCGAAACGACTTTGAACCCGCACGATACCGCCGTGATCGCATTGATCGTTCCAAGTCCGTAGTCGTTATGGAAGTGGCACACCATCGGCAAGCCTTCGGGCATCGCCTCGACGATGCGCGTGCAGTACCAGCGTGCCGCTTCCGGCGTAAGACATCCAACCGTGTCGGGCCATGCGGGGCGGTCTCCGCCCGACGCTAAGCCTTCTTTGAAATAGCGGATGAAGTACTCGACGTCACCGCGGCTGCCGTCTTCGGCGCCGAACTCGATCCGCGTTACGCCGCGCGAACGGGCGTATTGAATCGCTTCGTTCTGCAGCTTGATGTTCGCGGCGCGGTAAAATTCGAGCGGCAGATCGAGCCACTCGCTCTCAGGCCGCCCTTCCCGCTTGAGCAGCGTCTTGCCGATCTTGTACTTCAGGTGGAGATCGCTGCCGCTCGTAAAGATAAAGAACGTTACTTCGGAAGGCGAGATGCCCACTTCTTCGAGCGTGCGGACCGTGATGTCGATGTCGCCCGGATTGCTGCGGCACATGACGACGATCTCGACGTCGCCGATCTCGCCGCGGCGCTTGCCCTCCATCACAAGCTGCAGTGTTTTCCGGTCGCCCGCCGACGCCGCCGGGAACCCAACGCTCATGATGTGCACGCCGATATCCGCGAGCCGTTTGGCGATTTGGAATTTCTGTTCGGGCGTGAAACACACGCCGGGCATCTGTTCGCCGTCGCGCAACGTTTCGTCGTAGATGCGAATCTGCGACGGATCGGGGAAGCGCAAGTTCTTCGTGAACTCGCGCGGATTGCGGATCAGTTGCTCGACCGGTTCGCGGAACTCCATACGCCTACTTTAACACACTTTCTTCACGAGGGGTCAGGCCGGCATCGGCGGCAGCACTCGATTGCGCGCGGCTGCTGTACACACGCAGTTCGGAGATGTCGCGCGGGAAAAGCAGTTCGAGCGTCCAGTCGAACGCGACGCGCAGCTTGCGGTCGAGTCCGGGCAGCCGTGAGAGGTAATACGATCGCCAGAGAAACCATGCGAGAAAGCCGGTGAGAACGCGGTTTCCCGGAAGTTGCGCCACCGCTTTGCGCGCGCCGAGCGATGCCATCATGCCGAGCGAGGTGTAGCGGAACGGCTTGAGTGGTTTGCCCTGCAGCGCAGCCGCGATGTTCTCCGCCGCAACGGGGCCTTCGCGAATTGCGTGCTGCGCAGTCGGCGGATACAAGCCGCCCGCATCGTTGGGCACGGCAGCGCAGTCGCCCAACGCCCAGACGCCGCTTTGCGATGGGACGCGCAGCTCCGGCGATACCGGAATCGTTCCGCCCTTGCCCGTGCAGATCGTTTCGAGACCGGCGATGGGACGCGGTTTAACGCCGGCGCTCCACACGATCGTTCTCGTTTCGATACGTTCTCCGCTTTGAAGCAGCAGGCCGTCGTCGTCTGCACGTTCCACACCATCGCCCGTAATCACACGCACGCCGCTTTTTTGCAGATGTTCGTGCGAGTACGATCCCATACGCGCGGGAAGGCCCGGCAAGAGCGATTTGCCGCCTTCGATAAGCACGATACGCACGTCCGCACGGCGTACGCGCGGAAAGAAATGCGTGACACTGTGAAAGAGCTCGACGAGTTCGCCGGCCGTCTCCACGCCGGTGAAACCTCCGCCCACGACCGCTACCGTCAAAAGGCGGGCGCGTTCGGAATCGTCGTCGGTGGCGTCCGCCAACTCGAGCAGCCACATCAAGCGGTTGCGCAAGATGCCGGCGTCTTCCAATGTTTTCAGCGCGAAGACGCGTTCCGCAACGCCAGGCAGGCCGAACGTCGACGTGCCCGCACCGACGGTTATCACGAGTTGATCGTACTCGATCGTTTCGGCAAGACCGGTGAGCGTATGCGTATACGATACGCGCTTTGCGGGCAGATCGACGCTATCCACGTCGGCGAGCACGAATCGCGTTCGCCGCAGCTGCGTGCGGATCGGCGTGACGACGTGACGCACGTCCAATGCGCCCGAACTCACTTCCGGCAGCATCGGCGTAAACAGCGAAAAGTTCTCGCGGCTGATCAGCACGATCTCCGCGGCGTCCGCTCGCAGCAGCTGTTCGAGGCGGCCGGCTGTGGCGATTCCGGCGAAGCCTCCGCCTAAAATGACGATCCGATTCACGCGCCTAGGCGCTTCCGCTCGCGCGATGGAATACCCCGCAACGATGCGACCCGAAGACGACCGCCCCGCGTCCGGTTGGGCGGAGCGCCCCGAAGACAAACAGTTCGACGTTCACGCAGGCGAGTATCTGCCGCCCGGCAGCGACGAGCAGTCGCAGGCGCGCGGAATCGCAGCGAAGAGCGTCGGCGCCGGATTAGTCGGCCTTGGGGTGCTGCTCGCAAAGTTCAAGGGCTTGCTGCTGCTCATCCTCAACGTGAAGTGGCTCTTCTTCTTGCCGAAGATCTTTCTCTTCGGCGGATCGTTCTTTATCTCGATCTGGTTCTATGCGCTCTTTTACGGTTGGAAAGTCGGCGTGATCTTAGTGCTCATGCTGCTAGCGCACGAGATGGGGCACTACGTGACGATCCGCAATTACGGCTTACCCGCACGCCTTCCCATGTTTCTTCCGGGCATCGGCGCTTACACGATGGGCGGCGTTCCGGATTCCTTGGAATCGGACGCTTATATCGCGCTTGCAGGACCGCTCACGGGCTTGGGCGTTTCGGCGATCTGTTACTATTTCGGAATGCAGTTTCACGACCCGTTGTGGACCGTGGCAGCGTATTTCGGCGCCTTCATCAACTTGTTCAACATGCTGCCGGTGCTGCCGTTTGACGGCGGCCGCGTAGCGGGCGCACTTTCACCGGCATTGTGGGTGATCGGCTTTGCCTTGTTTATTGCGGTTAGCCTTATCGCGCACATCGGCATATTTTTCGTGATCTTGTTCGGCCTGTTCGCACTTCCGAGCGCAATTGCGGGCTTCCGCGGCCACGCCGACCCGCGATACGCAACAATGACGGCGGCCGGACGCGTACGCGTTGCGGTGTGGTACGTCCTGACCCTCATCGCGCTCGTCTATTTAATGACGATCTCGCATATCGCCGTGCCCGGATACAATGGATACAGCAGCGGTTCGTACCGTGGCTGGTGACAAGCCCGCTCCGGATTTTGCGATGCTGCGCGCGGCAGAACTGCTCGCGCAGATGCACCGCGCGCAGCGCCGCAAAAAACCCGATATCGAAACGTTTGACGAGCCGGCGGTGCTTAAGAGCGCGCGTATATCGTTCGAGGTAAACGTTACGCAGCGGCCGGACGTGGAACGCGTGCTGGGTGTGGCGTTCGCTTATCCCGCGCGAGGCTGGCATACCTATGCGACCCGCGAAAACGGCGCGCGCTGCTTTCTCAGCGCCTTTTACAAACAGACGACGCTCATAGCGGTAGAACTCTACGTCCCGGAAGCGCAGCACGCGCCCGCGCTCTCGCCCATCGACCTCGGCGGTTTCGAGCTGGTGCCGCGCGGTATACGCATCGGCATGGACGATACGCACGTTTTGGAAGCCAAATTCCCAGGCGGAGCCGCGTACGTTAAAGCGCACGGCCATTCGATAGGACGCATCGCATTGTATTCGTCGGGACCGACGCAAGCGTGAAGCGGTATCTGCTGCTCGCCGTCGCGACCGCCGCCGCACTTGCGGCGGTTGTTTTTTGCCGCCCGCATGCGACGCCCGGACCGCCGATGCGCGATTTTGAGGCGTACTACGCCGCAGGCAGCGCGGTAAACGCCGGCGCCGATCCCTACGGCACGGCGATTTGGCGATTTGAGAAACCGATCGATCCGTCGGGCAAGCCGTTCGCGCTATTGCCGTTCGTCAGTCCGCCGTCGGTGCTGCCCGCGTTTCGTGCGATCGCACTGCTGCCGTTCGGCGCGGCGAATGTTCTTTGGCGCATCCTGCTCGCGGCTTGCATTGCGGTCTTGGCGCTCGGCGCATTCCGTCTATGCGGAGTCGCACCCGACGGCGCAACCGTTCTTTGCGCAGGGTGTCTGGCTATCGGCTTCGGTCCGCTGACGAGTGCGCTTGCGCTCGGGCAGCTAGCCCTTCCGGCAATGGCAGCCGCGACCGCCGCATTTCTTTGGCCGCCGGCTGCGGTCGCCGCTTGGATTCAGCCGAATCTCGCGCTGGTGTTATTTTCCCGTCCGCCGCGGGCGATTGCAATCTGGACAATCGTAGGCGCATTGCTGCTCGGACTCGCGCTTACGCCGCCATATGCGTTCATGCTGCTCGAACACGGATTCAGCGAACGCTTCTCGGCGATTCAGTTTACTCCCGACGCAATTGCCTACGGCGCGGGCGCGTCTGCGCAAACCGCCGTCATCGTGAGCGCCGTCGCTGCGCTGGCAGCGTTCGCCGCGTGGTTCCTCGCAATGCGGCGGCTGGAGGCGCCCTTCGCGCGCTTTGCCGCGGGTTGCGCGCTGCTGCCGTTCGGCATGCCCTTCTTTCACGAACACGACTTCATCGTTGCCTTCGTTCCGGCCGTTGCGGCCCTGCTTTTGTGCAAACGACGGCTATGGTGGCTCGCAGCCGCCGGCGCCGGACTGTGCAGCGTGGATTGGCTGGGCATCGCGCAGCGCAGCGACGGTACGCTGCAGTCGGTTTTGCTCTGCGCGGCGTTCTTGCTTGCGGCAGCGTGGATTCGAAGCGACGTCGAGCGTCGTCAGCTGCTGTACGCAGCGGGAATCCTCGGCGCTTTCTTTGCGGGCGCATACGCGCTGGCGCTGGGGCATCCGCTGCCCGTCTGGCCGGATGCAATGCACGCCCTGGCGGCAACGTCGTTCGATACGGCCGCGCAAGCGTGGCGCGCCGAACAAGATGCAACGGGCCTCTTTATGCAACAGCCGGCGTGGAGCGCGTTGCGCGCGCTCCCGCCGGCCGGTTGCATCGTTCTGGTCGGGCTGTTTTTAGCCCGGCAAATCGACGTTCATGAAATCGTCGAACGGCGTAACCGCGTTGGGATGGAAGTTGCGTAGATCGGAGTTGAAGAAAAAGATATCTTCGCGGCCGTTCTCAACGATCGTCGGGACGTCTTTGTTCAGCTCTTCAAAAACGACCGCGTCGTCTTTATTGCGATCCGCCTGATCGTAGTGGTTGTACAGATCGTGCATCGCTTTGTCGGCGCGCGGATTGCACCAATGCAGGATGTTCTGTCCGTCCGGCGGCTGTTGATCGCACGCATAGAGCGCTGAGAAGTCGCCGCTGGCGCCGACGCCCCAGGCGAAGAACGCCACGTCGTAGTTTCCGCTGAAGAGCGTGCCGTGATTCTGGTACGAATCGAACAAACGGGCCGAATCGTAGTGGCGCACGTTGATGGATACGCCGATGTTCTTCCACATATCGCGCAGCATCTCGATGATCTGATCGCCCGTCGGATTGCCGGAGTTCGTCACAAAATCGAGCGCGAGCTTCACGCCGTTCTTCGAACGCACGCCGTCGGCGCCGCGCACCCAGCCGGCATCGTCCAAGAGTTTGTTCGCCTGCGCCGTGTCGAACGGCACTTGCTGAATCGAACGATCGTAGTACGGAGCGACGTTCGGCGCGGGCTGCTCTTGCAGAATACCGATGCCGTGTCCGACTTTATTGATCAGCGCGGTACGATCGGTCGCCAGACGTAACGCGCGGCGGACGGCGACGTCCTGCATAGCGGGCCGTTTCGTATTGAAGTCGATGTGATTGAACAAGTAGCCGGGCTGCCGGATGAACGCGAATCCGTTCATGCCCTGCATCTTCGTTTTGAAGTAGCTGCCGGGCGTCGGATACCACAGGTCGAGTTGGTGAGCCTGGATCTCCGTCAAGACGGTATTTTGATCCGGAATGATCTCGTAATCGATCTCTTTGAGCTTCGGCATCCCGCGGAAGTAGTTCGGGTTCGCAACCATTACCACGCGCTGGCCGCGCTCCCACTTGCTGTACTTGAACGGGCCGATGCCCACCGGCAGCGAGTTGTACGGAGCGGTGTTGATGTTCGGCAGATTGCCCAAGATATGCTTGGGCATGACCGCCGGATTCGAACCGGCGGTCGAAAAGAACGTGTCGATGAACGGCGAGTACGGTTTGCTCAAATGAAGCACGACCGTATATTTGTCCGGCTCGTCCATCTTGGTGATCCGGTCCCAACCGGTGCGGCTGGTGATGTTGTTGTCCTTGTTCAACACCGCTTTGAAACTGAAGATCACATCGTCCGCATCGAACGGCACACCGTCCGACCACTTGACGCCTTTGCGAAGGTGATACGTGATCGTCAGCCCGTCCTTACTGACGCCGCCGTTCTTCTGACTGGGCACGACGGTAAGCAGTTCGGGGATCGCGTTGTTGCTGTGGTCCCAGCGAATCAGCCACGCCATGGTCAGCTCCGAGAGGTGGAGCATGACGCCTTGCGTGTTGAGCGCGGGATTGAGCGTGGCAATATCTTCGCCGCTCGTGAAGCGCAGAACGCCCGGGCGCGTCCAGCTGTTCTGCTTTCCGGCAGCCGCGGGCTGCGTGCCCGACGACTCGTCGACCAGGCCGGACGAAGAGCTCCCGCCGCCGGCCTTGCTGCAGCCGGCAAGCGTAATGAGTACTGCCGCAGCAAGCGCGGCTGCCGAACGCAAACGCATCATTAGATGTCCACGTCCATGAAGTTATCGAACGGCGAGAGCGCGCCGGGGCTGAAGTTCTTCAGATCTTTGTTGTAGACCCAAACCGCCTCGGTGCCCATGAGCACGATCGTCGGAACGTCTTTGTTGAGTTCGCCCATGACGATCGCGTCGTCGGCGTTACGCTGCTTCTGATCGTAGTGCGTGTAGAAATCCAACATGGCTTTCTCGGCACGCGGGTTGCACCAATGCAGAATATTCTGTCCGTTCGGCGGAATCTGCGCGCACGAGTAGATCGGCGAGAAGTCGCCGATAGCGTCCTGGCCCCAGGCAAAGTACGCGACGTCGAACTTGCCGCGGTAGAGAATGCCGTTGTCCTGATACTGCGCGAAGAGCAGCGTGTTCAGGTAGTGGCTGACCGTGATGTTCACGCCGATCTGTTTCCACGTATCGCGAAGCAGTTCGATCAGCTGATCGTTGATAACCGTACCGCTGGCGGTCGCGAAGTTCAGGTCCAGCTTCACGCCGTTCTTCTCGCGGATGCCGTCCGAGCCCATCTTCCAGCCCGCGCCGTCCAACAGCGAGTTGGCTTTGGCGATATCGAACTGGGTCATCTGAATGTTGGGGTCGTAATAAGGCGCAACTTTCGGCGCGGGCTGCTCTTGCAGAATGCCGACGCCGTGATACAACTTGGCGAGGATGTTCGCGCGATCCGTCGCCAGACGCAGCGCCTGACGCACCGCCAAATCTTTGAGTTTGGGCGAAGTCAGGTTGAAGTCCATGTGGCGGAAGTAGTAGCTCGGCTGGCCCCACGTAATGAACGAGCTCAGCGCGCGATACTGATCGATCAAGTTCGGCGGCGATTGATACGAAAGGTCGAGCGACTTCGCTTGCATGGACGTCAGCGTCGTGTTCGAGTTCGTGATGATCTCGTAATCGATCTCTTGCAGCTTCGGCTGGCCGCGGAAATAGTAGGGGTTGGGCACCATCGAAACGCGGTTGCCGCGCGACCAGTCTTTGACCATGAACGGCCCGAGGCCGACCGGCTTCGCGTTGTACGGCGCGTTGTTGATGTTCGGCAGCCCGCCCAGAATGTGTTTGGGAATCAAGTTCGGATTGGCGCCGGCCGTCGAGAAGAACGTTTCGAGGAACGGCGAGTACGGTTTGCTCAGATGGAGCACGACCGTGAACTTGTCCGGCTGATCGACTTTAACGATGCGATCCCAGCCGGTGCGGCTGGTGACGTTGTTGTCTTTATTGAGAATCGCGCTGATGCTGAACGCGACGTCGTCGCCGTCGAACGGCGCACCATCCGACCACTTCACGCCTTTGCGGATGTGATATGTGATCGTGAGGCCGTCTTTGCTGACGCCGCCGTTTTGCTGCGTCGGAATCTCGGTGATCATCTCCGGGACCGGATTGCCCGTCTTATCCCAGCGAACGAGATAGCCCATCGTCAGCGGATCGATGATGAGCGAGACCGGCGTGTCCGTCGTGAGCACGCCGTTTAAATTTTCAACATCTTCCGTAGCCGTCAAACGCAGCACGTGTGGATGCGTCCACGCGTTCTGCTCCGTCGTCGCCGTATTCACGGGCGGATTCGTCGGCATGCCGCCGGACTGCGCGCCCGCCGGCGCGCCGCCGGTGGTCGTCGACGTTTCGTTCGTGGTGGTCGTCGTGGACTGTTTCGTACAGCCACCCAGGACAAACGCTACCGCGACCAGCGCGGCCAGAAGTTGCTTGCTCATGGGGCGCCTATTATTGTGCGGCGCCCCCGAGGCCTGTTGGGCTAGTGCGAGGTGGGGTTGATGGAGCTCTCGCCGATGGCGTAAACGTACTGCTGCTCGGCCTGACGCAAGGTGTAGACCGCGTTGATCAGCGACGACTCGGCTTGCGTGTAGTTGGTCTGCGCCTGCAGCAGCGTGACGAGATTGGTGACGCCCGCACGATACTGGGCCTGCGCGCCGCGCAGACTCTCCTGGGCGCTCGCAACCGCCGCCTGTGCCTGCACGACGGCAGCCTGGTTGGACGCGACGGCGACCAGCGCTTGCTGCACGTTGAGTTCGACGCCGAGGCGCGTTTGCGCCGCGTTCGCCTGCGCGAGGTTCAGTTGCTGCTCGGCCTGCTGCACCTGCGCGCGCGTGAGCCCTTGATCGAAGATCGGAATACTCAGCGTCGCGCCGATGGAGTTGCTGGATACGAATCCGCTCCCGTTGGGAAGCGTCGAGTTCGTACCGACGGACGCGTTCCCGTTGAGCGTCGGAAGATAGCCCGCACGCTGCGCCTGCACGTTGTATTGCGCTGCCGCCACCGCGCTCTGCGACGACAGGTAGTCCGGACGCAGCGCGAGCGCGCGCGTCACGGCTTGCTGGTAGGGCAGCACCGGAACGAGCAGCGCCGACGGATTGGACGTGCCCGTAGTTGCCGGCTGCACGAGTACCGTCGGATCCAGGCCGATGCTGTTTGCAAACGCGCCGAGCGCCGAAGCGAGCGCACCTTGATCGCGTGTGAGGTTTACTTGCGCCTGCACCGTCGGAACGTGCGCGGTGATCTGATCGACGCGTGCCGACGTACCCGCGTGCACTTGCGCGCGCGTCAGGTTTTCGTTGGTCTGCGCCTGCTTGAGGATCTCTTGATCGACGTGAACGGTCGACTGCGCCTGCAGCGCCGTAAAATACGCCTGCGAAACGTTGAACGCGAGCGTTTCGAGTGCGCGCTGATACGTCTGCGATCCCGCAAGCGCGTTGTTTTGCGCTTGGTGGATCAGCGCGATCGATTTTCCGCCGTCGAAGATCAGTTGGCGAAGATCGACCGAGACGCCGCGGCTATTGAACGTGTTTCCAATCGACCCGCCGCCGCTCGAACCGGTACCGCCCGAACCCGAAGAACTTCCGCCCGCACTGCTCGAGCGGTTGTTCTGCGAACGCGAGATCGTGGCGTTTGCGCTGATATTCGGGAAGATCGCCGAGCGTGCGATCTCGACCGGAATCTGCGTCAGCTGATAGTTTGCAAACGCAGAAGCGAGTACGGGCGATTTGGCAACGGCGATATCGATCGCTTGCTGCAGCGTGACGGTCTGCGGCACGCCGGCCTGCGCCTGCGGCACCGGAAGCGGTGCGATGGGAAGCGGGGTAGGCGTTGCGACGGGTGTGGGCGATGGTTTCGCAGCGAGTGCTGCGGCGAGAACGATGGCTGCGATCACGGTTATTGCCCGTGCCGTCCGCCGACGACGGCTACCGGGCTGCCGTCCTGCAGCGCATCGGGACGCGTCGTGATCACCATAGAACCCGGGCGCAGCTTCGGTCCGCTGACCTCGCTGAGCGTGTCGGTCTGAATGCCGATAGTCACCGGCACCATGACGGCCTTGTATTGCGGCCCGCCCGCAGCCGGGCCGGCACCGCCGCCGCCGGTAGCATTAGCGCCCGAAGCGCCTCCGCCGGTCCCCGCGTTATCCGCGGGCTCTACGATGAAGACGTTTGCGCCTTGATCCGTCTGCGCAACGGCGGCGCGCGGAACCACGATCGCGTTGCGGTGCATTTGTTTCTGCACCGTTACGCTGACGAGCATGCCGCCGCGCAGCAGATCGCCCGGATTCGCCTGACGGATGCGTGCCTGATACGAAAGCGTTCCTTGCGTCGGCGTCGCGTTCACGGTGTCGATGCGTCCTTCGAATTTGCGATTCGCGATCTGCGAAGACGTAAACGTTACCGGCGTACCCGAATGCACGAACGCGAGATCTTCGTCAGGAACGTTGACGTTCACCCAAACGGTATCGACTTGCGAAAGACGCAGTACCGGATTGCCGGGGCTCGCCATCGCGCCCGGATCCATCAAGCGTGCCGTTACGACGCCGTCGAACGGCGCGTACAAGCTCGTTTGTCCGATCTGCGTGCGCAGCGTATTCGCCTGTGCTTCCATGGCCGAAACCGCTTCGCGCGCTGCTTGCGCCTGCGCGTTTTGCACGCCGGTCGTTCCGCGGTTCGCGATTGCCGTTTGATACTGCGTTTGCGCTGCAACGTACGCAGCGCGCGATTGTTCGAGCTGCGACTGAGAAACGTAACCCTGTTTGAACAGCGTCTGATTTTGATTGTACGTCAGTTGCGCATTCGCAAGTGCGGCGCGCGCCGACTGAACCGCCTGCGAGGTGTTCGCCTGCGTGATCGGCACGTTCAGCGCGGACGACTGCGCTTGCGCGGCGCTCTGCGCTATCTGCGCCTGCACTTGGCCGAGCTGCGATTGCAGCGTCGATGCATCGATGCGCGCCAGCAGCTGTCCCGCACTCACGCGGTCGCCTTGATTGACGTACATCTGCGTGATCGGCCCGGACTGCTGGAACGAGAGCGTCGCATCCTGAAGCGGCGCGATCTGCCCGTCGAGCGTGAGATACGTGGCGATGTCCCGGCGCTGGGCTTGCGCCACGTCCACGTCGAGGGCCATCGGGCCGCGCTGTTGTTTGGGGCCGCCGCAACCGGCCAGCATTACCACCGCAAGGCCTGCGGCGGTCAGGCTGCGTCGAACGGTCATCGTACTCTTCATCAATACTCCAAGGCAGACGGTATCAATCCGTGCTTTATACAGCGCAACGGCGCTTTTTGATTCACTTACTACCGCACGCACCTTAATTCCGCCGGGGAAGCGGGCATGCCGTGTTGTATGACACACCCGTGCGCGACAAACTCGAAATCGGACGGACCTACAGCAGGCAGACCCGCGTCGAGGAATGGATGACCGCGGAAAAGGCCGGAAATAAGGGCGTAGACGTCCTTTCCACGCCTATGCTCGTTCAGCTCGTGGAGGACGCGGCGATGGCATGCGTCGCCCACGCGCTGCCGGACGGGCATGTCTCGCTGGGCACCCATATCGATCTGGAACACCACAAGCCGGTTCCGGTCGGATTCATCGTCAGGACAGAGGTGGAGCTGGTCCTGGTCGACGGTCCGCGCATCAGTTTTGCGGTCCAGGTCTTCGACGAACAGGAGGCCGTGGCCGAGGGAACTCACGAGCGTTACCTCATGGAGCGCGAAAAGTTCCTTGCAAAGCTTGAAGACAAGCTCGCTTAACGCTACCTTTATAGACGAACGGAAGCGTCCCCCGGCAGATTGCGCTGCAGGGGGGGCAAGCAGCTTGCCGTAAGGATTAACCACGCTTGCTTTGGGGTAATTGCGACATGATGCTTGGTTTGTCGCAGGGCTTACACACAGACAGCCCCTGGTGAGCCAGGTTCTCATACTAGCTAGGAGGATAACTTGAAACGACTGAGCACCGGAGTCCTCAGTGCCGTCCTGATGGCCGGCCTGGGACTTAGCGCGGTCGCAGCTCCGCTCTCGGCGTCGCATGGCAACATTGGACCCAACGCGATCGCCCAGGCGACTACTGCACCGTCACCGGCAGCTACAGCTATGGCGTCGCCCGCGTCCACCGCGACGATGGCGCCGAGCATGGCACCGGCTGCCCCGGCGGCACCGGCTTCGATGCCGGCAGCGGACTTCGGTTCGCCGCCGTCCGGCCAGATTCCGATTTTCTTCAACGACCGCCACGTCTACACGAAACCCGATAAACTGAAGCAGGGCCGTGTTCTGGCAGCGCTTGTCCGCGGTGGAACGATTCTGATTCCGCTGCGCTCGATGTTCGAGCAGATGGGCGCGACCGTGAACTACGATCCCGCCTCGAAGACGGTTGACGTGACCAAACCGGGCGCCGACGTCAAAGTGACGGTCGGACGTCCCGAAGTGGTTATCAACGGCGAAACGCGTCCGCTGGACGTGCCGCCGGAGATGTACCAGGGCCACGTCGTGGTCCCGGTCCGCGTTATTTCGGAAGGCATGGGCGCGTACGTTCAGTGGGTTCCGGATCGCCGTATCGTAGTCGTGCGCTATGCGCCGCCGACGCCGACGCCGACCGCAGCCCCGACGGAAGCCCCGACGGCTCCGCCGACCCCGACCCCGACCCCGGTTCCGACGCCGAACATCACGACGTTCGTTGCCGGCGACTACATCATCTCGCCGAAGGTCTACAACGAGTTCAGCCCGGGCAACACCGGCAACAACAACTCGGGTGGATTCTCGTACCGCATCCATGGTGCGTTCGAGTTCAATCTGCTTGACCTGCCGTGGATGATCGAAGGCGACTACCGTCAGTTCAACTACCCGCATAACCAGCTCGCGCAGACGACCGCCCTCAACCAGGGACAGGTCTGCGACGGTCTCAACGGTCACGCCGCAGGCGGCGACCCGGGATGCGTCACGGCGATCGGCGGCCAGTTCTCGACGTTCGTGCCTGCATTCACCGCTCGTGATTACGACGGCGATGCACGCCTCGGCCTGAAGGTTCTGGATCCGAAGATCTACATCGGCGTCGGCTATATGTGGCGTTCGGGCAACTACGGCTATCCGCGACTGACCGGTGTCGGCGCGGGTCTCGAGAAACTGCCTGACCTGCAGAACAACGGCTTCACGTGGTACGGCAGCTACTACTACTACCCGAACGTTAAGGGTAGCGGAACGGGCTGCTTGACCCTCGGATGCGTGCCGCCGGGTTCGTCCTACGACCTGCAGTACAACATCATGAAGTACGACATCGGTGGTGCGTTCACGTTCGGACAGAACGTGCCGCTCTACATCGAGTTCGGCTTCCTGGGTGACCGCGGTCTCGTGAAGACGAACGCGCCTGTTGGCTTCTCGGAGAATGGTCCGTACGTCGGACTCGGCCTGAAGTTCTAACAACTACCCCTCGAATGGAAAAGAGAGGCTCCGCTTTTGCGGGGCCTCTTCTTTTTTTGTTGTCATCCTGAGGTATCGAAGGACCCTGAGGAAAGCGCCGCACAACGGCGCTGAATCGAAGGGAGCACGCAACGCCCTAGCGTCTGATCGGTCCGCGCCGGATCTCGCGTGACAGAGAAACGATCTCTTTCCAATCGCCGCGTATCAGCGCTTGTTTCTTTTTTCGGCTCCAGCCTTTGAGTTGTTTCTCGAAGCGTATCGCTTCACTGGGATCGTAGTACACCGTGCTGTACACCAAGCGCACCGGGCGCCGCGTAAATGTATAAGAATGCGGGTCAATACCGGCGTTGTGTTCCGCTACACGGCGATCGGCGTCATTCGTGACGCCCGTATAGTAGCTTCCATCCCGGCACTCGACCATATAAACGACAAACATGTCCATGTCGTGGTTTTCACGACAGAACCGCGAATGCGAAATGCCGGAATAAT
>DASSRQ010000304.1:0-12406 GCA_035701665.1 Vulcanimicrobiaceae bacterium | reverse complement strand
GCGCTTTCCCACACGGCATTTGCAGACGGCAAACCGGATCTGGAACGTCCGCATTTGGCTGCCGCGCACGAGTTCGACGCGGCGGCGCGGGCGATCGAAGCGTTGGAGCGCGCGATGCAGACGCTGCGCGCCGGTGACCCGGCGGATCTGATTGCGCCGGAGTTACAGCGCGCGTTTGCCGCGCTGGGCCGCGTTACCGGCGATGAAGCCGGCGAAGAGTTGCTGACCGGAATCTTCTCGCGCTTCTGCATTGGGAAGTGATATCTTAGCGTTATAACGGAGGGTCTACTATGGTCACCCGGCTTCGGAGCGTCAATCCCGTTCAAGCAGGCATCATGTACGGTGCCATCACCGCCGTTGTCGTCTTCATCATCATGCTGCTGATGCTGCCGTTCAGCGCCGCCATGGCCACCATGGGCAACGCCGGCAAGGTCTTCGGCTTCGGCTTCGGCATCGCTGCGCTGATCGTGGGGCCGATCATGTACTTCATCGTGGGCTTCATCGGCGGCGTTATCACCGCGGCGCTGTACAATCTGGTCGCAGGCTGGACCGGCGGCGTCGAGATTACCCTGACCACGCCGGTGGAGACCCCGGCTGCCCCCGCATCCACCCAGGGCTATACCGTGTAGGCTTCCCGGATTTGCACCGGCTGGTAGAATAGAGCGTCATGCACCAGCCGATGCGTCCGGACGACGCGGGAGTTATCGTCGTTGGCGGCGGCCACGCCGGCGTTGAAGCCGCATTGGCCTCCGCGCGCCTTGGCGTCCCGACCATGCTGGTGACGGGCGACCCGGACCGCATCTGCACCCTGCCCTGCAACCCGTCCATCGGCGGGAGCGCTAAGGGACAACTCGTCCGCGAGATCGATGCCCTGGGCGGCGAGATGGCGCGGATCATCGACAGCTGCTCGGTTCACGCGCGATTCCTGAACGAATCAAAGGGCCCAGCGGTGCGGGCGCTGCGGGCGCTCGCGGACAAACCGATGTACGCGCGCTTGGCCGTCGACGCGCTGCGCGCGCAGCCCGGATTGCAGATCGTGCGAGGCTTGGTCGATGCGCTGATCGTTTCGAACGGCGAGGTGCGCGGCGTGCGCTGCGCGGACGGCTGCGAATACTTCGCGCGTAACGTCGTGCTTGCGACCGGCACGTTTTTGGGCGGCAAAACATTTCGCGGTGACGTCGTGCAGGCCGAAGGACGATTTGGCGAAGCTCCCGCGATCGGACTCTCGCACAGTTTACGCGCACTCGGATTTCCGACGCAGCGGTTGAAAACCGGCACGCCGCCGCGCATCGATCGCACGACCGTGCATCTTCCGGCGATGGAGTTGCAAGAACCCAGCAGCGAGCCGCTGATGTTTTCGTACAACTCGCAGCCGCGTTTTGCCGGCGAACAATTGCCGTGCTACATCACGGCAACGAACGCCGAAACACACGAACTGGTAAGGAAAAATCTGCACCGGTCGCCGCTGTACGGACTCGATTTGATCGAAGGCATCGGGCCGCGCTACTGTCCGTCGATCGAAGATAAAGTCGTAAAGTTCGCGCACAATCCGACGCATCAAATCTTCATCGAACCTGAAGGCTGGGACGAACCGGCATGGTACGTCGGCGGTTTTTCAACATCGCTTCCGGCCGAGGTGCAGATCGAGATGCTGCACACGTTGCCGGGTCTTGAAAACGTCGTCATGCTGCGCGCAGGTTACGCTGTCGAATACGATATGGTTCCTCCGACCGAGTTGCACGATACACTCGAAACGAAGCGCGTTACCGGACTTTTTCATTGCGGACAGATCAACGGAACGTCGGGATACGAAGAAGCGGCTGCGCAAGGCTTGGTCGCCGGCATCAACGCCGCGCGCCGCGCGCAAGGACGCTCGCCCATGCGGTTAAGCCGCAGCGAAGCCTATATCGGTGTGCTGGTCGACGACCTCGTCAACAAAGGCGTGGACGAACCGTACCGGATGATGACCTCGCGGGCGGAGCATCGCGTGCTGCTGCGGCACGACAACGCCGACGCGCGCCTGACGCCGGTCGGGCGCGAGATGGGCACCGTCGACGAACGTTCGTGGAACGCATTCGAGGCGCGGATGGCCAAAATTGCGGCAGCCAAAAAGCATTTTATGTCCACGCGTATCGGCGTTCGCGAACTGTCGGGCGAATCGTTCGCCGGGCACGAGCGTTTGGCGGACGCGCTGCGCCGCCCGAGCCTGCAGTTTGCAGATGTCGCGCCCATCGTTCCGCTGGTGGATGCGTCGGCCGGCGAGCGCGCGGCGATCGAGATCAAATTCGAAGGCTACATCAAGCGCGAGCAGATGGCCGCTGAAAAGGCTGCCAAGACGCAAAATGTCGAGTTGCCGCACGATTTGGCGTACGAGACCATTGCCGCGCTCTCGCTGGAAGCGCGAGAGAAGCTCGCGCGGCAGCGTCCCCGTACGCTGGGCGCCGCGGGCCGCATCCCGGGGATCACGCCCTCGGACGTTGCGGTGCTCACCGTTTACGTTCAGCGTCAGCCGGCGTGAGCCTAGAACCAGCACTGCTCGAAAGCGGCGTCGATCCGGCGTACGCACCGGGGATAGCGCACTTCGGCTCGCTGCTCCTGGAGGCGAACCGGCGCTTTAACCTGACGGGCGCCGAAACGGAAATGGAGTTGCTGCCCCATCTGCTGGACGCGCTCACGCTGGTTCCGTACATCACCGAAAGTCTGCTGGACATCGGATCCGGCGGGGGCTTGCCGGCGATTCCGCTCGCGATTGCCACGGGCGTGCCGGCGACCCTCATCGAGTCGAATGCGAAGAAGGCCGGCTTTCTGCGCTCCGTGGGGGAAGAACTGGGCTTGCCGCTCGCGGTGCTGCCCAACCGCGCGGAGACGGCGGCCCGCGACGAAACGCTCCGTGACCGGTTTGCGTGCGCCACGGCCCGCGCGGTGTCGACCGCCCCGACCGTGCTCGAGCTGACTGCGCCGTTTTTGCGAATAGGCGGCGTAGCGCTGCTTCAGCGCGGACGGCTCGAAGAGCGCGAGCGAAACGCCGTTGCCGATGCCGCACCCATGCTGGCCGCGGTTTTGGAGAATGAAGTCGCGCTCGAAGGCGACCGCCGCATCCTGATCGTGCGGAAGACGGGGACGACGCCGCACCGGTTTCCCCGGCGCAACGGCATTCCGGAGAAGCGGCCGCTCTGCTTTTAGCGCTGGGCGCTTAGCGTTCTTGGCGCCGTGCGCCGAATGTTCCACGTGGAACATGGCGGCCAATCTGGCTGCCGGTGCTTTCGCCGCGTTCCACGTGGAACGCTATGCGAGGTAGATGCTACGTATGCGACGAGAGTGATCCCGCGGCTCTGCAGGAGATGCGAAAGATCGACGGCCGATGCTTAGGGCGTGAATGAGCAGTTGCGCCCCAGGTGCATCTTCTACGCCGCTAAGGACGCCGTGCTTGCCCCCTCGGCGGGCCATCGAAGCCAACGGCTGGCGCGCCGGGCTTTTCCGTGTCACCCCGGCTGCATTGCTTGTCCTGCAGGCGACTGATGATGGTCTGCGGGTCGGCTCACTGCTGTTTTGAGGCCGGCCTGGCGAGGGGTTGCGCGGTGCCTCTCCGGCTGTGTGGCATCCGCATTCTTATGTCGGCGATCGATCAGTTCCACGTGGAACGGTAGCCGGCATAGGCCAAAAGGTGGAGCGAATAACTACTCTTTACTCACAAAGCGTGCACAGGTGCACCGTGAGTGCCGTCCACAAAGATTAAGCACGAAATCGCCCACTCCGGCTAAGAATTAACGACTTATTCGCGAGTTATCCACAAGGGACTCATCGCTCGCTTGTCTAGTCCCGTTGCAAGTCGCATCGAGAGCATTAGTCGTAGCATACTTTTTCTCGGCGGGGGTATCGTGTAGGTGGATCATGCAAGACTCGTTCCGCCACCTGATTTTTTCGGCCGCCGCGCTGGCTGCTCTCGCCGTCGTCGTCGCGGCCTCTTACCCGCACTAACCGCCTAAGCGCCAATAGCGGGTATCGGTGCCGGCCTTCCAGGCCGGGCATCGCCGTTGTCCAACTCCTACGCCGATGTATCAACCGCTCGAGATGGATCTGCGTCTCGCCGCAGCGCTTCCCAACGGAGCGCTTTTTGCCGTCGGCGGGCGCGTACGCGACGAATTGCGCGCGAGCGAATCCGGCCGGCGGCCGCGGCTCAAAGACCTGGACTACGTCGTTACCGGCCTCAGCTTTTCGCAGGTCCAAGAACGCTTGAGCCGCATCGGCCGCGTCGACCTCGTCGGGGCGTCGTTCGCCGTCTTTAAGGTAACGGCGGACGGATTGACCGTCGACGTCGCTTTACCGCGGCGCGAGCGGTCCGTCGGAACCGGCCACCGCGACTTTTCGGTTGAGTCCGGTCCGGAGATCTCGCTCGAGGACGATCTTGCGCGCCGCGACTTCCGTATAAATATGATCGCGCGTGCACTGCCGTCCGGTGAGATCGTGGATCCATTCGGCGGCGCGGCCGACATTGCAGCGCGCCGTATAGACATCCTCACGCCGCAGACGTTCGAAGAAGATCCGCTGCGAATGCTGCGCGCGGCGCAGTTTGCCGCGCGTTTCGGCTACACGCTCAGCGAGCCGGCGTTTGCGGCGATGTGCGATGCGGCGCACTTGGTGCGCACGGTCTCGCCCGAGCGCATCGGCGATGAATTTACGAAGATGTTCGTGCAGGCGCCGAAGCCGTCGATCGGGCTCGAATTACTGCGGAAAACCGGCATTTTAGCGCATATCTGGCCCGAGCTGCTCGAAGGCGCCGGCATGGAGCAGAACGAGTGGCACGCGTACGACGTATACCAGCACAATCTGCACACGCTCGATGCTTCGCCGCCGGGAGATTTGATCGCACGGCTTTCCGCGTTGCTGCACGACGTCGGAAAATCGCGCACGAAAGACGGCCCGCATTTTTACCGACACGAACACGTCGGTGCCGATATGGGGCGCGACATGCTGACGCGTCTACGTTTTTCCAACGAGGTCGTCGATCGCGTCGAGCATTTGATCCGCCAACACATGTACTCGGCGGATCCCGGGCTTTCGGAAGCCGGCATCCGGCGATTCGTCCGGCGAATCGGCGTGCGCGAGCTGGACTTCCAATTTGCGTTGCGCGCTGCGGACATCGCGGGCAGCGGCCTGCCCAAACGCGACGACGGCAACGAGGCATTTCAACTGCGCGTGTACGCGGAGGTCGCACGCAAACCGGCGTTCTCCATCGCGGATCTGCGCATCGGCGGAGCGGAGGTCATGCAGCGCATGGTTGCGCTGGGCGCTGCGCCGGAGGGGTTCCGCGGCGATCGCCGGGTTGGCCAGGCGCTGCAGTATTTGTTCGAGCAGGTCACCGAACAGCCCGGACGCAATGAGCCCCAGACGCTCACGGCGTTGTTAGATCAGTACCTCGGGGGTTCTTAGTCATCTCGCGGATTATCGCGCTCGTAAATCAAAAAGGCGGCGTCGGCAAAAGCACCACGACCGTCAATTTAGGCGCGGCACTCGCCGTCCTGGGCAAAACGGTGCTGGTCGTCGACCTGGATCCGCAAGGCAATACCACCACGGGTCTGGGCACGAATAAATCCGAGCTGAAGCGCGATGTGTACGATCTGCTGCTCCATCACGCATCGATTGCCGAGGTGCTGCGGCCGACGGAGATCGAGAATCTCCACCTGATCCCCGCAACGATCAATCTCGCCGGCGCCGAGATCGAACTAGTCTCGGCGCTCTCCCGCGAAAACCGGTTGAAGGGCGTGCTCGCGCCGATCGCCGCCAACTACGATTTCGTGCTGATCGATTGCCCGCCGTCGCTGGGTTTGCTCACCATAAACGCGCTGACCGCTGCGATCGAAGTCGTCATTCCGGTGCAAGCAGAGTACTATGCGCTCGAAGGCCTCTCGCAGCTCACCAACGTCGTTCGGCGCGTGCAAGACGCGCTGAATCCGCAGCTGCACGTAAGCGGCGTGCTGGTCACGATGTTCGACGGGCGCACGAAGCTGGCGATGGAAGTGCTCGAAGAACTCAACGCCTACTTTCCGAGACAGATGTTCAAGACGCAGATTCCGCGCAACATCCGTCTCTCCGAAGCCCCGTCGTTCGGTAAGCCGGTCATTCTTTTCGATTTGAAGTCGCGCGGCGCGCAAGCGTATATTTCGCTTGCGAAAGAGATGCTCGAGATGCAGGCCGCGTCCGCATACGGTGAGGTAAGCGCGCGATGAGCACGGCACCCCGCAGAGGCCTTGGCCGCGGCCTGGGCGCGCTTCTCGGCGATGCTCCGGTCCCGACGGCACCGATCCAGCCGCAAACGCCCGGGGCCGAGGTTGTCCGGCAAGTGCCGGTCGACCGGATTACGCCCAATCCGCAGCAGCCGCGCAAGACGTTCGACGATGCCGCGCTGGACGAACTAGCCGCATCGATTGCCGAGCATGGCGTGCTCGTGCCGATTCTGGTACGCGAACGCGCTGACGGCTACGAATTGATCGCCGGCGAACGCCGCTGGCGCGCCTCGGCCAAGCTGCAAAAGGCGACGGTCCCGGCCGTCGTGCGCAAGTCAGACGAGCGCGAGAGCCTCGAAGTCGCGATTATCGAGAATCTGCAGCGCGAAAACCTCAACCCGCTCGAAGAAGCCGCGGGCATCGCACAGTTGATCGATTCGCACGATTACACGCAAGAAGAAGTGGCGAAGCGACTGGGCAAAGCGCGTCCGTCGATCAGCAATGCGCTGCGCATGCTCGCGCTGCCCGAACATATCAAAGCGATGATCGCCGACGGCCGCTTGAGTGCCGGCCACGCGAAAGTGATTCTCGGCGCGCCCGAACCGATGCAGGGCGAACTTGCCGCACGCGTGTCGGCGCAAGGCTTGTCCGTTCGCGCGCTCGAGCGCGTCATCGCGCAGTTGAACGAGCCCGTCGTCGTCCCTGAGTTCAAACCACGGGCGATCGATCCGAACGATGCGGAGTTCGAGCGCCGGCTGCGCGAACGGTTTGGTACCGCGGTGGCGCTCAAACGCGCATCGCGCGGCGGAGCGATCGAGATCAAATACGGCAGCGAACAAGACTTGCTGCGTATAGCCGATCTGCTGCTCGGCGAGGAGTAACGCGTGTTTTTGCTGCAGCGCATCGTCGCGCTGCTGATGGCGTGCGCATTCGTCGGGTTCTTTCTGATTCCGATGGCGCTGCGGCGTCATAACACGACGCTCGTTATCGTTTTTGCGGTGTTGCTGATCGCTTATTTAGGATTCAACGCATGGTTGCTGACGCGCAGGACCGCGCCGCGCTCTTAACCGGCATCTATGCGATTGCGGAGGATGCCGCCGTCGCACGAGCTGCGTTGCGCGCGGGCGTCCGGATCGTTCAATACCGCGCGAAAGAAACGTTCGATCCCGCGCACGCGCACGAGATCCGCGCGGCCGCACGCGAGTACGGTGCGCTGTTTATCCTGAACGATCGCTGGCGTGAAATCGAAACGTACGATGCGGACGGCGTGCACGTCGGTCCGGACGACGTTCCATTTTCCGATCTGCCGCGCGTGCGCGCAGCGATTGGAACGCGTCTGCTCGGCGTCTCTGCCGGAACCGTTGAAGAAGCGTTGCTCGCGTCCGCTGCGCGTGCGGATTATTTGGGCACCGGATCGGTGCATGCGACGGCCTCCAAAGCGGATGCCGGCGCACCGATCGGCCTTGATGGACTGCGTGCCGTGGTGCGCGCGACCGCGCTGCCCGTCGCGGCGATCGGCGGCATTACGCTGGCCGATATTCCCGGCGTTCGCGCAAGCGGCGCGGCGATGGCCGCGGTGATCTCCGCGATCTCCGGTGCTTCCGAACCCTATGCCGCGGCTGCCGCACTCGTCAAAGCGTGGAACGGATGCTGATCTCCATCGGCACGACGCATCCATGGAACATCGCGGGCGTCGGGCTGGACGCGCGCGTCGCGGCGGAGTACGGCGTCGCGCACGGCACATGCGTCGTTGCCGTCAGCGCGCAGGACAGCCGCGGGCTGCACGCGCTGCAGCCGATCGATCCGCAGGCGATCTCCGCGCAGCTCGCGGCGCTCGGCGAGCCGCAGGCGATTCGCGTCGGTGCGCTCGTTTCCAGCGATGCGGTCCGGATCGTTGCCGGGTACGTGCGCGAGCGAGCCGCGGAGATACCGGTCGTCGTCGACCCCGTTCTTTCCGCATCGCTCGGCGGCGAGCTGGCGGCAGACGATGCGTTAGAAACAACATTGGCCGAGACGCTGCTGGCGCTGCCCGTCATCGTTACGCCGAATCTCAACGAGGCGGCCGAGCTGCTGCAGACCGCTGAGGGCGATGCGCAGTCGTGGGCCAAGACGTTCGTTGCCCGCGGCGCGCGTGCGGCGCTCGTCAAAGGCGGGCACGGCGAGGGCGATCCGGTCGACGTCTTGGCCGATGCAGCCGGCGTGCGCACCTTTACGGCCCCGCGCCTGCCCGGTTCGATGCGCGGAACGGGTTGTACGCTCGCTGCGGCGCTGGCGTGCGAACTGCTCGCCGGCCGCGATCTCGACGCTGCCGTTGCGCGTGCGCGCGACTACGTCCGCGCAAAGATCGCCGCACGCACCATGCGCGGCGGAATGCAGGTCGCTTTTTAAGGACCGTGCAACGTGTGGCCCTTCCATGACCACACCGCAAGCTGCTGCGCGCCCGCGCGTCATGTCGGGTATGCGCCCCACCGGACAACTGCACATCGGCCATTACATCGGTGTGCTCACGCAGTGGGTGCGTTACGCGCAGACGGCGGACGCCTACTTCGAAGTGGCCGATCTCCATGCGTACACGACGGGTTTTGCGGATCCGCAAGCAATTCGCGACGCACGCATCGAGATGGTGATCGATTGGCTCGCCTCGGGCGTCGATTGGGAAGCCTCGACGTTCTTTTTGCAAAGCGCCATTCCGGAGATCAGCGAGCTGCAGGCACTGCTTGCAATGATTACGCCCGTTTCGTGGTTGGAGCGCGTGCCGACGTACAAAGGGCAGATCGAAGCGCTCGGGCAGGAGATCGCGACGTACGGCTTTCTCGGCTATCCGCTGCTGCAGCTGTGCGACATCGCGGTTTTCCGCGGCGAAGAAGTGCCGGTCGGTCGCGATCAAGTCGCGCATTTGGAGTTCGGGCGCGAAGTCATCCGCCGTTTCAACTATCTCTACGGCGACGGCGAACAGATCTTGGTCGAACCGAAAGCGACGCTCGTCGAAGGCGGCGCGGAGATACCGGGTCTGGATGGCCGCAAGATGAGCAAGTCGTACAACAATACGATTCTGCTCGCGGACGACGAAGAAACGACGACGAAAAAAGTGCGCAGCATGATCACCGATCCGCAGAAACTGCGGCGCAACGATCCGGGCCATCCGGAAGTGTGTCCGGTGTTCGCGCTCTGGAAGATCGTCGCGCCGCAGCGTGTGCCCGGCGTCGAAGAAGGCTGCCGTTCCGGCGCGCTCGGATGCGTACAAGATAAGGGCGATTTTGCCGAGGCGCTCAATGCCTATCTGAAGCCCGTGCGCGACCGGCGCGCATTGTACGCCTCGGATCCCGCGCAGGTCGAACGCATCTTGAACGAAGGAACGCAGCGCGCGCGCGAAGTTGCCGTCGCCACGCTTTCCGACGTTCGCCGGGCTATGCGTTTGACGTAAACCGGCGTGTCGTACGATCTGATCGTCCGCGGGGTACATCGCGTTCCGCTCGAACAGATCCGCAGCGCCGCGAGCCGGGCACCCTGGCTCGAGATCGACGGCGACGAGCGCGGCGTGCTGCTTACGAATACGAACACCGGCGTGTACGTCACGCTTACTCCGGAAAACGGCCACGTGGTCTACGCGATCAACTATCAGCGCCCGTCGTTCTTTGCGCGCGAAGGGTTGTTGACGATCGGCGCGTTTGCGGAGCAATTTACTTGGGACGTTTACGATCCGCAGTTGCAAACGGCGTACACGCGCGAATGTTTTGCCGATGCATTTGCATCGTGGCAGCGCGGCAACGCGGAGGCGCCGTCACCGCGTTCCGGTGTGCCGATCGGCAGATTCGATGCCTCGCGCGTCTGGGAATGGAACTACGAACGTCCGCAGCGCGAAGAACGGCTTGCCGCCGCGAACAGCAGCGCATACGTTCCGCGCGTGTACTTCGTCGAGGCGCCCGGCATCCGGCACGCCCGCACGATGATGCTGTGGCCGCAAGACGTGCGCTCGCTGCTGCTTCCCGAAACGGACTATATCGTGTTCCGGCCGGCGCGCTCGGACGATGGGGACATGGTCGACCGCGCCGCATTGCTGGAAGCGGCCGCTTATTACGCGCTCGAGCACGAGACGTCGCCCGGCATCGCATTGCTGGAGGCGCCCCGGTTCTCACTGCTGCTCTCGGCCATCGAGCGAAGCAAGCGCGGGCGCTTTAAGGGCTCGGTCGTAGCCTGCGACATGCTGACCGAAACGTAACTTTTACGCAAGCGCTACGAACGCGCGACAAAGCGAGAAGGCCGGGCGGCCGGAGCCGCGCAAATGCGTCCGATGCTTCGCAGCCTTATCTCTGCGGCGCTCTTTGCGCTCGTGCCCGCCGCGCCGCTGCAATCGCACGTGGATCGCATCGTTCACGCGCGAGCATTTGCCGGAGCGTCGTTCGGGATTGCGGTCTACGATCTCGATCGCCGGCGTATGACGTATGCGAAGGACGCGGATAAGTTTTTCCTCGCGGCGTCAACGACGAAGCTGCTGACCGAAGGCGCATCGCTCGCGTTTCTCGGACCGAACTACCGCTTTCACACGACGATCTACCGCAACGGGTACGTCGATGCGGATGGTACGCTCCACGGCGATGCCATTCTGCGCGCCAGCGGCGATCCGAATCTTTCGGGACGGTTGCAGAGCGACGGAACGCTCGCGTTTGAAAACGAGGATCATTCGTACGACGGCAGTGCCGCAACCAAAGCCGTCCCCGGCGATCCGCTTGCGGTGCTGAACGAGTTTGCGCAGCAGATCTACGCGCGCGGCATCCGCCGCATCGACGGCCGCGTCGTCGTCGACGATTCGCTGTACAACGCAAATTTCGCCGAACCGGGAACGGGCGCCATCGTTTCGCCGATCGTGGTGAACGACAATATCATCGACGTCGTCGTTCGTCCCGGCGCAAAGTCCGGCGACGCGGCGTCATTCAGCGTCTCGCCGAGGACGTCGTACGCGAGCTTCGTCAACGCGGCAACGACGTGCGCACCGGGCGCCGCAACCGGCATCACTCTGCAGGACGGCGATCCCGATCGATCCGGTGCCGAAACGGTCACCATCGGCGGGTGCATTGCGCGCACCGCGCAGCCCACGCTGTATGCCTACGACGTACCCTCGCCCCGGCGGTTTGCCGAGATGGCGCTGACCGATGCGCTGGCACGGGTGGGCGTCGAAGTCGGACACGCCGGCACGCTCGATCGACCGGCGTACGCGTCGCTCGCGGCTTCGTACTCGCAGGCGAATGCCATAGCGGAGCACGTCTCGGCCCCGTTGGCCGAGGACGTCAAAGTCACCCTGAAGGTCAGCGACAATTTGCACGCCGACGCGATGCCGTACTTGTGGGCGCACGGCGATAGCGGCGCGGCGCTGCGCATGGAGCAGCGCTGGCTGGCGCAGCACGGCGTGAACACGAGCGGGTTCGTTCAGAACGATGGGCTCGGCGGGGATGCGTACATCGAGCCGCAGACGATGGTCGAGTATCTGGCGTTCTTACGGACGCAGCCGTTCTTCGGCGAGATCCGGCGCGCGCTGCCGGTGCTGGGCCGCGACGGAACGCTGTTCGACATCCAATTGCACTCGCCGGCCGTTGGACACGTGTATGCGAAGACCGGGACGTGGTCGGCGTCCGATGCGCTCAACGGCCGCAAGCTGGTTACGGCTAAGGGTCTTGCGGGGTACATGACTACCCGGACGGGGCGCCACTTGGCGTTTTGTTTTTATGTAAACAATGTCGTCTCGCCGGCGCGCACCGACGGCGCTCATCTTGCCGGAGAAGCGCTGGGTGCGATCGCTTCCGCCATATACGAAGACACGCCTTGACGATTCAGGACCTTTCTCGGCTCACCGGACTTTCTATCGACGTTCTGCGCGTGTGGGAACGGCGGTATGGTGCGCTGCGCCCGAAGCGGCTGCCGAACAAGCGGCGCGATTACGGCGAAGACGACGTGCGGCGGGCAAAACTGCTGCGCGAAGCGCGTCTTGCCGGACACGCGATCTCGCGGATTGCGATGCTCGGCGACGACGCGCTGAACGATCTGCTGAAGGCCGCGGTCCCTCAAAACGATAGCGCGCTGCTGGCAGCAATGGTCGCGGACATTCAGGCCGGCGATGCCGACGCGTTGTATGGCAAGCTCGAGCGCGCCCGCGCGGAACGGCAGCCCGCGGCGTTCTGCGACGACAT
>DASSRQ010000303.1:0-31456 GCA_035701665.1 Vulcanimicrobiaceae bacterium | reverse complement strand
TAACGCGCGGCCTCTTTTTGCATTGCGGCTTTGATTTTCGCGGCTTCGGCTGGCGTTAGTAGGCTCGTTTGGATGAGGACGTCTTCGTGGCCAATGCGCCAAACAGACGCCGCCGCACCTTTCGGACGAACTGAGGGCCGGTGCAAGAGCAACAGTTCCATTCGCCGCTTTTCAGCGGGCGTTCCGCGAAGCGTCGTTGGTTCGAGAATCACGACATTCATGTAGTGGTGCGAGCGCCGCCACTCGCCCGGTAAGTCGTAACCGATTGCCAAGCCGTTCGTTCCGAACACCATGAGATTTTTCACTTTCGTTCCCGGAGGTAGATCGATGGGCAACGTCACTTTGAAATCCATCTTGGATGCAGCCTCGATAACATCGGCTTCCGTAGCGCGGAAATTCCCGGTTATCGTCGGAGCGGTAATGAGGATCCCGCCGCTTTTTGTTAGCGTAAACGATGCGTGGTTGACCACAGTTGCCGCGGAAATAGCCGCCATCGACAAACCAATCGCGATTGCCGCAAAGACACCCCGCCGCCCGCGCTTACTCGGTGCCGTACGTTCGTGCCGCGCTCGGATCGCCGCAATCGAAAACTCCGGCACCGAAATTTCGTCGCGTGCTTTCGTGCACACCGTTTCAAACTCAGATTGCATTCGTTCTTACCTCGCCGGCTTTCGGAAATCGTTCGTCGGTGTCGCTAAGCAACGGCCGTAATCGCCGCATGGCGGACGCGAGACGAAACCGCACGGTGCCGTCCGGAACGCGAAGAACGGATGCGATCTCCCGGCTATTGAGACCCTCGAAGTAACGCAGTACCACGACCGCGCGCAGCTTCGGCGGCAGTGCATCGAGCGCGCGCCAGACGTCGATCGTCTGGTCGGGGCTGCCGTTTAGATCTGCGCGTTCGGCCACCGGCAGCACACTGCGACGCTGCTGCTCCATAGCAGCACGCACCACGATGCGGTACAACCACACGCGGAACGCCGCGCTGCTGCGCAGCGATCCGACCGCGCGGTACATCGTTACGCAGGCTTCTTGCGCCGCGTCCTTTGCAGCTTCGGCATCGCCGAGTACCGAGAACGCCAGCCGGTATGCGTCAGACCAGGCCGCTTCCATCAGCCGTTCGACCTCGACGGCGCCGCCGGTGCGGGCGGCCTCGATGGTCTCTTCGGGGATTCGCTTCATGTTGGAATAGAGGCCGGCATGAACCGGAAATGTTGGCTTTTGGGCGGCGTGGGCCTCGATAGGCTCGGCCGTCCTTCGACTACGCCGCGACCGCTGCGCGGCCGTCGCTGCTCAGGATGACACGTGGGCGTCGCGGCTGGAGCAAACAAAAAAGCCCGGCCGGGGCCGGGCTTCTGAGTATGGTTGAAAGCTGAACGTGTTAGTTCGGCCGAACCAAAATATTCTGGTACGTGGCTTTAATGCCCGCCCACATCTTTTCGTTCCGATGCTCGGACGCGGCGCGTTCCAGGCTGAACAAATCGATCATCCAGTCGTTGAAATACGAATCGTCTGCGTCCAGGGCAACAAGGGTTCGGTTGTTCATGCTTCGTCCTTTGCTCTCGTCCATTCAACGTTATCTATCGGCGTTCCGATTCACAACTTGCAACTGGGTTAGGACTTTCGCCCTAAGGAAAAACGCAAACGTTACAGATCGCCGGGATTACCAACCAGGCGTCCCTCTGCGTCCACTGCGTATTCGGTGCCGCGCCACCCAACCCGGCGTCCCGAGAAGGCGGCACACCAGACCCCGAGGCTTAGGACGATCCGGACAGGCAGCAGATGGCTCGAGGCCCGCTGCCGGGGTGCCAAAATTCGATGGGCTTCTGTGTGATTGAAGGTTCGCAAAGCGGCGCCGGCCGCGAAAAGTGCGATCGAGAGCATCGAGAAGCCGTTCAAGACGGCGGCCGCCAGCAAGAGCACGGGATAGTGCATCACGATGGTTCCGGCGTAGCCGGCCGGGCGCGCGCGAAAAACGGTGCGGGCCCAGCGGACCTCATGATGCCAGATGTCGCGAAGGCGGCGTTCCGGGACGGCAGTCTGGACGGCAAACGGCGCCAGCACGATCTTGTGTCCGCTGCGGACGACCTGCTGGCCGATCTCGTAATCGTCGGCGAGGCAGTCTGCGATGGACGCAAACCCGCCGAACTCGCGAAACACCGGTGCCCGTACGGCGACGGTCGCCCCGACGCAGAAATCCACGGGCGCCAGCGTCGCCGCAACGAGCACCGACGGAGAAAACTCGTCGGTAATCGCCATCGCGCCGATGCGCGAAGCCGGCGTTTCGTTCGGCAGGCCGGAAAAGATGCACGTGGCCGCGCCGACCGCGTCGTCTTCGAACGGCGCCGCCAGCAGTGCGAGGTAGTTTTCGTGCACGCGAATGTCGCTGTCCGCGATGACGATCAAATCGCCCGTAACGAACGGCTCCATGCCGAGCAGGTTTGCCACTTTGGGATTGCGCGCTTTTCCCGGCGAGCCCGCAACGATACGAATCGGAACGTCCGGAAACTCGTGCTGTAAGCGCCGCGCAACCGGAAGTGCGGGATCGTTGGCGTCTGCCGCACCGAATACGATGTCGAACTGTTCGTACCGCTGATCGCAAAACGACCGGAGATGTTCGTACAACTGCGGTTCGTCGCCGTGCAGCGGTTTGAGGATCGTGATCGACGGCGAACCGGCCATGCGCGCATCGCGTTCGCGCTTTTCGAACGCGCGAAGGCGCACCATTGCAAACGCGGTGTACGCCATCCCGAACAGCGAGGTCGCGGTCAGTATCCCGGCTGCAATCGCGCGAACGTTAACGCTCACGGGCTAACTCCGTAAACGTTACCGGCTGAATGCCGGCGCTTCGCGCAAGCGCGACGTTTTGGGGATCGATGAGGGCCGCGAACTCGCCCGCGAAATCGTAGTCCGCCGGAAACGCACCGGGCCACGCGTGCGTCGCCGGATGCGTGTACACTTCGGAGATTCCGTCGGGTAGCGCACGAAGAAACGCGGCAATACGATCGGGCGTCATATGTCCGCTGTCGTTCATGCCGAAGACGTAATCGTTGGTCGCAATGCCGGCGCGGTGCAGGCGCGCGCGCATCAGCATCATCCACGGCTTGAGGAGCAGATCGTTTGCAAGGCGCGCGCGCCTGTCGCGCCGCATCGCCCGCCACGACGGCCCAAACGGCTCGTACGGAATACGTACCGCGCGCAGGCCGAACGGTTTTCCGGCTTTTAAAATGACCGAAAGCACCGTCGGATGCACGTGAAAGTGATTTTGCGCATTAACGTGATCGAGCGGAAGACCCGTTTGCGCAAACGCTTCGAACTGCGCGCGCACTTCCGCTTCGAGCTGGGCGCGAATGCCGGGAGTGAAAAAATATTTGACGCCCGCACGGAAAAGATCGGCGGCAAAGTTGCCGTCTTTATCGACGAGCAGCGGAACGCGCTCGGGCGGCAGTTTGGGTTTGCCGTTGACGAGCACGACATGCAGGCCGACCCGCAGGTTTGGAAGGTTGCGAGCGCGCGCAACTGCATCTTCAAATGCAGGCGCCGCCACCATCAAACTGGCGGTCGAGAGAATGCCTTCGCGGTTTCCGCGTTCGACGGCTTCGTTGACGGCGACGTCCAGTCCGAAATCGTCTGCGGATACGATGAGTCTGCGCACGTGCGATGCGTTATGCCAGCAGGCCACCTCAAATGCCTGTTTAACAACAGCTGCGTGCGAAGCCTGACACCGCAGCCGGCGTATGCGGACGTCGAACCGCTGCTGTTATCCCGCCATCGCTCGGCGATCGCTGCGTACATGCACCGCATGCGCGCCCCTGCCGGAGCGTTGAGCGGAAAGATGCTTTCCTATCACATGGGCTGGAGCGATGAAGCAGGCCGCCCGCTGCAGGTGAAAACCGGCAAACTCATCCGTCCCGCATTGTGCCTTTGGGCCGCCGCCGCGTGCGGCTCCGAACCGGACGCTGCGCTTCCCGCCGCCGCCGCAGTCGAATGGTTCCACAACTTCACGCTGGTGCACGACGACATCCAGGACGGCGATCGCCGCCGTCACGGGCGCGAAACCGTGTGGTCGATCTGGGGCGTCGCCCAAGGCATCAACACGGGCGATGCGATGCACGCGCTGGCGTTTCTTTCGCTGGCTTCGTCCGGTGCCGACCCCGCACGGGCGCTCGCGGCGATTAGAGCGGTCGGTGAGGCCGGTCTACAGGTCATCGAAGGGCAATGTCTGGACATGGCGCTCGAAGGCCGCACCGAGGCCGCATTACGCGATTACCTGCGGATGGTGAACGCGAAGACAGGAGCGCTTCTCGGCGGAGCGTTGGAGGCCGGCGCGCTGCTGGGCGGGGCGGAGCCGCAACGGGCCCGCCTTTTTCGATTGGCGGGGCGGTTGCTGGGGACCGCATTCCAGATTCAGGACGACGCGCTGGGCATCTTCGGCGACCCGTCCGTGACCGGAAAATCGGCCAGCGGCGATGCAGACCGTCAGAAGATGACGTATCCCGTGATTGCGGGCATGAGCGCCGCGAGCCCGGCGCAGCGCCGCCGCCTGCGCGATATCTTTCGCATTCCGTCCGAAGAAACGGGAACGAACCTGCGCACCGTCCTCGAAGAGATCGGTTGCGACCGCATTACCCGCGCGACGGCACAGCGCTACGCGCAGAAAGCGGTGGCTGCGGCCGCGCGCGCGGGCATCCCCCGCACGGCGATCGACGAATTCGAAGAGGTGGCATATTACGTCGCAACCCGGAACCGGTAACGCGAACGAAACACGTTCGCGGAAAGCGGATCATCTAAGGCTCGCACTCGAGCAGGACGTGTCCGGAAAATCCGTCTCGGCCGGCTTCGAGCGCTACCGCTTGCTCAACTGCGCGCTTCCCGAGTTCGATCTGGATGCGGTAGATACGTCGACGCGTCTTCTCGGCAAACGCCTTTCGGCGCCGGTTTTGATCTCGTGCATGACCGGCGGCACCGCCGCGGCCGGCGAGATCAACCGGACGCTGGCGCGCACCGCACAGGCGTACGGTTTTGCGATCGGACTCGGGTCCGGACGCGCGTTGATAGAAGATCCCTCGCTCCTGGATACGTTCGCGGTACGCGCGCAGGCACCGGAAGTGTTGCTGCTTGCGAACATCGGTGCGGTCCAGTTGAACAAAGGGTACGGCGTCGACGAGTGCCGCCGTCTGGTAGAGATGCTCGAAGCCGATGCGCTCGTCGTGCATCTCAACGCGCTGCAAGAAGCGGTGCAGCCCGAAGGCGATACGCAGTTCGGCGGCCTGTTGAAAAAGATAGCGAAGCTTTGCGCAAAACTCGACGTGCCCGTCGTCGCAAAAGAAGTCGGCTGGGGCATTGACGCCGAGATCGCCGGCGCGCTGCTGCATGCGGGCGTCGCAGCGATCGACGTTGCAGGTGCGGGCGGGACGTCGTGGAGCGAAGTCGAGCGGTTTCGCACGGAAGATCCGGCGGCCCAAGCCGTCGCTTTCGAGTTTGCGGGCTGGGGTATTCCGGCGGCCGATGCGCTTGTCGCCGTACGGCGTTCGCATCCGCGCGCAAGCGTGATTGCCAGCGGCGGCGTGCGGACGGGAATCGACGTGCTCAAGGCGCTCGCGCTCGGGGCGAACTGCGTCGGTCTTGCATCGCCGTTCTTGCGCGTTGCGGCCGAAGGACAAGACGCCTCGAACGCATTCGCCGCGCACCTCCAACGGGTGCTTTCCGTCGGGATGTTTGCGCTCGGCGAGCAGACTATCGCCGATCTGCGGCGTACCAAACGGATCGAACATGCTCGAGATCGATAGCGCCGACGCGTATTGCCGGACGCTGGCAAACCGGCATTACGAGAACTTCTCGGTCGCCTCGCGCATCGTTCCGCGCGACCTTCGCATTCATCTCATGCGTTTTTATGCATTCTGCCGGACGACCGACGATCTCGGCGATGAGAGCGGTTCGAAGCACGCGGCACTCGAACGCCTGGCCGAGTGGCGCGGTCAAACGGAGCGTTTTTTCGCCGGCTCTCCGCCGGTGCACCCGGTATTCATCGCGCTCCGGCCGACCGTGGACCGGTTCGGTCTCGATCGCGCGCCATTTCTGGATTTGATCGCGGCGAACGAACAAGATCAGCAAGTCGCCGCGTACCGGAACTGGCCGCAGCTGCGCGCGTACTGCATGCTCTCGGCAGCCCCCGTCGGCCGCGTTGTTCTGCGGTTTTTCGGCGTCGGAGGCGAGCGCGCCGAAGAACTCTCGGACGACGTCTGCATCGGCTTGCAATTGGCGAACCACGCGCAGGACGTTTCGCGGGACCGGTTGATTGACCGTAGTTATCTCTTAGAAGACGATCTGGAACGCGGCGGTCTCACGTTTGCGGTCCGCTCGCTGGTGGATCGCGCCCGCACCCTGCTGCGTTCGGGCGAGGAGTTGGAGCGGATGGTCCCGGGCCCGCTGCGCGTGCAGTTGGCGCTCTACCGCACGGGCGGTCTTGCAATCTGTCAAGCTATCGAAGCGCTCGAATACCGCACGGATGTACGGCGCCCATCTGTATCGAAAGCGAAGAAGATGCAATTGGTCGTGCGGGCGCTGGTGCATGCTTCAGGCGGTTGATCCTCAAGCCGAACGTTTCTGCGCCGACATGGCGCGGCGTGAAGCGAAGAACTTCTATTGGGGTTTTATCTCGCTGCCGTACGAACAGCGCATGGCGATCTACGCGCTGTATGATTTCGCGCGCCAAGTAGACGACGAAGTCGATTCCGCGCCGTCCGAAGCAGAGATTCCGCGGCGGTTAGCCGCGCAGCGCGCGCGTCTCATGAACGCATTCGATGCAGACGACCACGTCATGCACGTGCTTACGCGCGCCGTTATGCGTTACAGCATCCCGTACGAAGAACTGTTGGCCTTAATTGACGGTGTCGAGCGCGATCTAACGACGACGCGCTATCGCACGTGGGACGATCTGCGCGCCTATTGTTATCTCGTCGCGTCGATCGTCGGCCGGATGTGCGTGCGCATCTTCGGTTTCGACGATCCGAAAGCGCTCGATCGTGCCGACGATCTCGGTCTCGCCCTGCAACTGACGAACATCTTGCGCGACGTCCGCGAAGATGCGCAGATGGGACGCATCTATCTTCCGTTGGAAGAACTGCAGCAGTTCGGCATCACGGAAGACGGTATACTCGCGAATAGACCCGGTTCGGGCTGGGAGGCGTTCGTCGCGTTTCAAACAGCGCGCGCACGCGAACTGTTCGCAAGCGGATATCAAGTGCTGCGGTACATTCCGCGGCGGCCGGCTGCGTGCGTGCAGACGATGGCCGGTATTTACGAAGGCATCTTGCGGAAGATCGAACGCGATCCGCAGTTGCCGCTGCACGGACGCGCAGCGCTTTCGAAAGGCGAGAAGTTGCGCGTGGTGGTCGGCTCGTGGCTCCGCCCGCAAGTGTAGCGGTCGTCGGCGGCGGCCTTGCGGGTCTTGCTGCGGCGACTTGCCTCAAGCGCGCCGGTGCGCGCGTGGAACTGTTCGAACGCAGCCGTCTGCTCGGGGGTCGCGCGACGTCGTTCGAGATGGACGGTCACGTCGTCGACAACGGCCAGCATGTTTATCTCGCATGCTGCACTTCGTTTATGGAGTTCGTGCGCGAGTTTGGGCCGCCCGGATCGTTGCACACGCAAGACCGGTTTGATGTAACAGTGTTTTCGAAAGACGGCCGCCGGAGCCGACTGCGTGCAGCAAACGTTCCGGCGCCGCTGCATCTCTTTGCGTCCTTTGCTTCGTACGCGCATCTGCCGGCCGCCGGAAAAGTGCAGATTGCGCGGGCGCTGGTTTCACTGAAACTCGATCCCAAGAGCGCGCGCGACGATATCAGCTTTGCGCAATGGCTGCGCGAGCACGGACAAAGCGTGCAGACGATGCGTGCATTTTGGGAGCCGTTCATGGTGCCCGCGCTCAATGCGCCGCTCGATCGCATGACGGCTGCCGAAGCGGCGTTCGTCATCGATACCGCCTTCTTACACGACCGCGACGCTGCGCGATTCGGCTACTCCACGGTTCCGCTCGCGACAATCATGGAAGGCGCTGCGCAGGCGCTCGATGCGGTGCACCGGTCGAGTGCGGTGTTTTCCATGGAAGCCTCGGCGAACGGGGTGACGCTGAACACGGCCGGTTCGCAGCATTCGTTTGACGCCGCCGTCATCGCGACGTCGCCGCGGTCGATGGCGAAACTGCTTCCGGCAGATATTGCGGCCGCGCTGCCCCCGCTCGACACGTACGAGCCGTACGCAATCATGGACGTTCACCTGTGGTACGACGGCCCCGAGCTCGACTTCGAGTTCGCGGCGATTCTGGACTCGCCCGTGCAATGGGTGTTTCGCAAAGCAAAGGGCTATCTGTGCTGCAGTATCAGCGATGCGGGCGATTTGGTTGCGAAGCCAAGCGCCGAGATGGCGCAGTTTGCCTGGAACGAGGTGCGCGCCGCGCTGCCGCTTGCGGGTGCAACGCTCGTACGAGGCGCCGCGACGCGTAATCCGGAAGGAACGTTTCTGCCGCAGCCGGGGACGGTGCGGCCCGGCGCGCGGACGGCGCTGCCGAATCTGGCGCTCGCGGGAGCGTGGACCGCAACGGGTTGGCCCGATACGATGGAATCGGCCGTCCGCAGCGGAATCGCGGCCGCTGAGGTCTTGCTGAATAGTACTGTTGCCAAGCGGGAGAGACTTCTTGCCTGACGCCCTTGACCGGGCCGTACGCTGGCTGCTGGACCGGCAGCACGCAGACGGCTGGTGGACGGACGAACTCGAGACGAACGTGACGATGACGGCGGAGCACGTGCTGCTGCTGCGCTTTCTCGGCATTGGGCTCGACGGCATCCGCGAGGGCGCGAAGCGGCACATTCTGCATAACCAGCGCAGCGACGGATCGTGGGCGCTGTATTACGACGGGCCCGCGGATCTCAGCACGACCATTGAATCATATGTTGCGCTCAAAGTGCTCGGCGTCGATGCGGCGCGCGAGGAGATGCAGCGCGCGCTTGCCGTGATCGAATCGAACGGCGGGCTCGCGCACGCGCGCGTTTTCACGAAGATTTGGATGGCGCTGTTCGGAGTGTATCCTTGGGACGGCATTCCGACGATGCCGCCGGAGATCGTACACTTTCCGCCGTGGATGCCGTTCAATCTGTACGATTTCTCGTGCTGGGCGCGAGGGACGGTCGGGCCGTTGTGTATCGTCATCGCGCGGCGTCCGGTGCGCGAACTCGGCGTCGATGTAAGTGAAGTGATCGCTCCGGGAACGCACGAGTCGATGCATCGCGTCCCGGGCAGCGGATGGCTGTGGTGGACCGACAAGCTGCTGAAGCTCTACGAGCGTTCGCCGTTCAAACCCGGCCGCGAGCGCGCGTGCAAGACGATGGTCAAATGGATCGTCGACCGCCAAGAAGCCGACGGCAGTTGGGGCGGCATTCAGCCGCCGTGGGTGTATTCGCTGATCGCGCTCAATCTGGAAGGCTACGACCTCGATCACCCGGTGATGCAAAACGGCCTGCGCGGCATGGAGCGCTTTGCGTTTGAAGATGCAAACGGCTGGCGGTTCCAGGCGTGCATGTCGCCGGTGTGGGATACGGCGTGGGCGATTCGCGCGCTGTACCAAGCCGGGCTGCGAGCGGACCATCCGGCGATGCAGCGAGCGGTGTCGTGGATGCTCAAAGAGCAGATCGCGGCGGATCAGTGGGGCGACTGGCAAGTTCGCTGCAAGAACGTTCCGAACGGCGGATGGGCTTTCGAGTTCGACAACGACATCTATCCGGATATCGACGACACTGCGGTGATCGTGTGCTCGCTGCTCGAGGGTGGTGCGGGAGACGCCGTAAAGACGTCGATCGATCGCGCGGTCGATTGGACACTTGCGATGCGTTCGTCGAACGGCGCGTGGGCGGCGTTCGACCGCGACAACACGAGCGAGATTCTCTACCGTATGCCGTTCTCGGATTTCGGCGCGATGATCGATCCGCCGACCGAAGACGTTACCGCGCACGTGCTCGAGATGTTGGCCATGCTCGGCCGCGACGAGAGCGATCCGTACGTTGCAAGCGGCTTGAACTATCTGCGCGAGACGCAGAAACCGTCCGGTGCGTGGTTCGGCCGATGGGGCGTGAACTACATCTACGGTACGTGGTGCGTCGTCAGCGCGCTCGCGCAATTGCAAGCGGGTACCGACATGATCGCGCGCGCCGTGCAGTGGATGATATCCGTTCAGAATCCCGACGGCGGCTGGGGCGAGAGCTGCCACTCGTATGTGGACGAATCGTTTGCGGGTGTCGGCACCAGCACGCCTTCGCAGACGGCGTGGGCAGTCATGACGCTGCAATGGGCCGGCAAAGGCGATCATCCGGCCGCGCAGCGCGGTCTAGAGTATCTGCGGGCGCAGCAGTTGCCCGACGGCACGTGGGACGAACCGTACTTTACCGGGACGGGCTTTCCGCGCGACTTCTATTTGAACTACCATATGTACCGGCATCTTTTTCCGACGATGGCGCTCGCGATGGACGAGCAATATCGCCGGCACAAGGCTTCGCCGGACGTTTCCCTATCCAGAGAGCAGGTTAGCGTCGCATGAGTACCCCAGTCGCACAAAAGATCGAGATCGCGAAATACATCTTCGGCAAGAAACTCAAGGGCGAGAAAAAGTATCCGCTCGTGATGGAACTCGAGCCGCTGTTTCAGTGCAACCTCGCATGCGCCGGCTGCGGCAAGATTCAGTTCCCGATGGAAACGCTCAAGAAGCGCCTATCGGTTGAGGACTGCGTTGCTGCCGTCGAAGAATGCGGCGCACCGGTCATCTCGATTGCCGGCGGCGAGCCGCTCGTGTATGAGGATCTGCCGCGCCTGGTCGACGAGCTCATCAAGCGCAAAAAAGTCGTCATCGTCTGCACGAACGCGTTGCTGCTCGAGAAGAAGATCGACAAATTCAAGCCGCATCCGCTCTTCACGTGGATGATCCACCTCGACGGTTTGCGCGACCGGCACGACCAAGTGGTTTGCCGCGAAGGAACCTTCGACAAGGCCGTCGCTGCGGTGAAGGTCGCGAAAGACAAAGGCTTCCGCGTTTCCACCAACACGACGTTCTTCGATCCGGACGACGCTTCGACGGTACAGAATGTCCTCAACTATCTGAACGACGTGCTGCAAGTCGACTCGATGCAGATCTCGCCGGGATATGCCTATGAGAAAGCACCGGATCAGGAGCATTTCCTCGGCGTCGAAAAGACGCGCGCGATTTTCCGCGAGGCGTTCGCGAACGGCAACCGCAAGCGCTGGCGTTTGAACCACAGTCCGCTGTTCCTCGATTTCCTCGAGGGCAAAGTGGACATGGAATGCACGCCATGGGGCATTCCGTCGTACTCGATCTTCGGCTGGCAGCGTCCGTGCTATCTGATGTCGGACGGCGAGTACGCCAAGACGTACAAAGAGCTGATCGAAACGACGGAGTGGGAGAACTACGGCCGCGGCAAGCACGAGAAGTGCGCGAACTGCATGGCGCACTGCGGCTACGAGCCGACAGCGGTGCAGATGACGACCGGTTCGATTAAAGAGAGCATTCGCGCTGCTCTGGCTCACTAAGGGCTTGTTGATGGGCGCGGCACTGGTTGCCGCGCTCGCACCTTCTGCGTTAGGACATGACGGCGTTGTTGGGCCGATTGCGCTTGGAATGACGCCGGCCCAGGTTCACGCACGGATTGGAACGAGCGGAACCTTTAGCAGCGGAATCACGAAAGCGGGAACGCGGTACGCTGGTGAGGTGTACCGTAGTGGTCCGGATGTACTGAAACTCGAGTATAGCGGGACGCCGTTGCGGCTAGATCTCGTAGACCTTTATCACGATATCTTAAAGGTGGCGCACAGTCAGTTTGCCGGTTGGCTCTGGCAAGGCAGCGGGTTGCTGGCACCGCCGGCTGACGTGCCACATTGGCATGTTGTGAATCGCGGCGCGTTCAGCAGTTATATGAATAGTGCTCGAACAGTCCAGGCGAATTTCGATCAGTTTGATGGAACCCATCGTTTTTTCTCGCTGACTGTACTACGAAATGTCCGCTGATAGAGTCTTCCTAACCGGTGCCACCGGCTTTGTCGGAAGTCATGTGCTGCGCGAACTCGTTGCGGCTGGTTATGAGGTTGTGGCTTTGCGACGGGCCTCGACGGGCTCGGCCGTGCTTCGACAAGCTCAGCATGACACCGGAGCGCAGCGCGATGTGCCAGCGCAGCGCGACGCAATTGGCCAGCGCGAAGCAGTTACCTGGATCGAAGGTGACCTCGAAAACGTAGGCGCGTTTGCGAGTGCGTTACGAGGGTGCCGCTACGTCGTGCACTGCGCTGCGCTGTATTCGTTTGCGCCTGCGGACCGGGGACGCATGCATCGTGTGAACGTCGTCGGAACGGCATCGCTTTCCGAAGCGGCGCGCGTGGCCGGCGTGGAGCGGTTCGTCCATACATCGAGTTCCGCAACACTTGGCGCTTCGCACGACGGAACGCCCTTGGACGAAACGCATTTTGCGCACGACGACGGCGCGTCGGGCTACCATCATTCGAAAGTCGAACAAGAGCGCGCCGCGTTTGCCGGACGCGTGCCGGTTATCGCCCTGCTGCCTACTGCGCCGGTGGGACCCGGCGATGTGAAACCGACGCCTACCGGTCAAATGATTCTCGATTTCGCGCGCGGCAAGATGTTTTCAAAACCGCCGCGCGGCGGTTTGAACCTGGTTCCCGTTGAAGACGTTGCGCGCGCGCACGTTACGGCGCTCACGCATGGGCGCACCGGCGAGCGCTATATTCTCGGCGGCGAAAATCTTACGCTCGATCGCGTGTGGGAGTTGCTGGCCGAGGTTACGGGAAAGCCGATGCCTTCATTTCGCGCTCCGCACGCTCTCGCGATGGCGATCGCGTATGCGGACGAAGCACGCTGCCGAATCATTCCGGATTCCACGCCGTTCGTGCCGCTGGAAGGCGTGCGCATGTCAGTTGAAACGATGTTCGCCGATTCTTCCAAAGCTCGGACGGAATTGAACTTTACGCCCGGCCCCGTACGTGCCGCACTCGAACGATCCGTGCAATGGTTCCGGACGAACGGCTACGCGTAACCGTCGTTACGGCAACGGGGCTCGAGTATTCGCAAGCACGGAAAGTGCTCGGCGATCGGGTGGCGCTCGTGCGCGCCGGGATCGCCATGCGGCGCAACGGTCATTTCATCGAAGGGACTGCAATCAGTTGCGGTTTGGCCGGCGGTCTGCGGCCGGATCTGCCGACGGGCACGATCCTCATTCCATCGCGTATCGGCTGTGAAGACGGCTCGTTCGTCGCCTGCGACGAAACGATGACGCGCAATCTGCGCGCAGCGGCAGCGCGGCTGCGGCTGCGAGTGGATCGAAGCGACTTATTGACGACCGCCGCGCTCGTGCACGGCGAACGCCGCGTTGCGTACGCTTCCGCCGGCTTCGGTGGCGTTGATATGGAAAGCGGTCTGCTGGATGCGCAGCGCATTGCGTGCGTGCGCGTCGTGCTCGATACACCCGAACGCGAAATATCGCCGGCGTGGGTGAACGGCGTGCGTGCCGCCGTCACGCCGTCGGCGTGGCGCGATTTGCCGTTTCTTATGAAAAACGGCCCGCGCTGTGCGCGGACCGCTGCAGAAGTTATCGCCGAAGCGTTACGCTAGGCGGCGCATGCGTGCAGCAAGCACGCGTGAATCTCGATCAGTGTTCCCGCGATAATCTCGCCGCGGCAACCGCAGTCCCAGTTCCAATAGCGCGAATAAGAGAGTGCGCCGGCCTCGATGGTCCCGCGCTCTACGGTGCTGTGCGGCTCGCCCAAACGGACTTTGGCCGCGTCGGTATGCTGGACAGCCATGCCGGGTCTTTACCCGGCAAGCCCTACGTCGTAACGCGGCCGGCGGCGAGCATCGCCGAGATCTTCTCCGCAGGCAGGGGTTCGCTATAGTACATGCCCTGCGCAAACGTGCAACCGAGCGCCTGCAAGCGCTGGGCTTGGAGCGGCGTTTCGATGCCCTCGGCGGTGACGCGCAGATTGCAAACTTCGCCCAACCGCACCAGCAGGTCGACGATCTGCTCGCTCTTTCCGTCGGCGATATCGGCAATGAACGTCTGGTCGATCTTGAACGCGTCGATCGGCAGCGAACGAATGTAGCGCAGCGACGAATAGCCCATGCCGAAGTCGTCGATGCAGAGTTCGACGCCCGCGCTGCGCAGTTCGGATAATACGGTCGCGGCGCGCTCTTCGGTTTGCAGAATCGACGTCTCGGTGATCTCGAGCGTCAGCTGACCCGGATGCACCGAATACTCCCGCACGAGATAGATCAAAAACGCTGCCAGATCGGGCTGCAGCACTTCCTGCACGGCAAGGTTCACGTTCATCCGGAACCCGGCCGCTCCGGATTCTTGCCACGCGCGCAACTGTTTGCACGCGGTCTCCAAAACGAACCGTCCGACCGGAATCATCAAGCCCATCTCTTCCGCGAGCGGCAAGAACGATTTGGGCGAGAGATAGCCTTGCTCGGGGTGGTTCCAGCGCAGCAGCGCTTCCACGCCGGTCATCTCTCCGGTGTCGAGCCGGACGATAGGCTGATACAGCACGACGAACTGGCCGTGCTCGATTGCCGAACGCAGATCCATGCGAAGCGAAAGGCGGCGCAGCGCATCTTCGTGCATGCTCGAGGCAAAAAACGCCGTACCGTTGCGGCCTTCGCGTTTTACGTGGTACATCGCCGTATCCGCGTCGCGAAGCACTTCGGCGATCGACGTGTACGACGCTTCGATCGGTGCGACGCCGATACTCGCGGTCATTTCGATCTCGCGTCCGGCGATTTCATAGGGGCGGCGCAGCGTTTCATGCAGACCGGAAAGGATCTTCGCGACCGCTTTGGGATCGGCTTCGTTCAGCAGTACCGCGAACTCGTCGCCCGCCATGCGCGCGACCATGTATTCTTCGTCGACGATGGACCGCAAGCGCGACGCCGCTTCTTTGAGCATGTCGTCGCCCGCGAGATGGCCCATCGTATCGTTGATCGATTTGAACTCGTCGAGATCCAGATAGAGCACGGTTCGCGGCGTTTCGTCGCCTCGCTGAACTGCTTCGAGCGCGCGCGCAAGTTCGAGCGAGAAAACGGTGCGGTTCGGAAGCCCGGTGAGCGCATCGTGCGTCGCTTCGTACTGCAGGCGGCTCTGCGAACGCGCGTTGGCAAGCGCCATGCCCATGAGGTTGACGAAGACTTGCATCGCGCGCAGCGTCTGTGCGCTGGGGATCTCACCATTGACCGGGCCGTCGGGTGACATGTAGCCGATCATGATCCCGTCGCGGTCGTGCAGCGTTAAAACGAGCGCGTCGCGTTCGTGCCACTGGCTCGGGTATTTACGCGACTGATAGTTGGGGTTCTCGCCCGTGAAGATCGAGCGTTCCCAGTGCGCTTCTTTTTCGGCCGGAAAAAAGTAGCAGTCTTCGAAGAAACGGACCGCGCCCTGCAACATCTCGTCGAACGCGTCGCGATCGATCCGTTCGTATAAGCGCTGCTCGACGACGTGTTCCGGATAGCCGAGCAAAACGCGCCGCCGCAGTTCGCCGTTCGGCTCCTCGGCAGCCACCATAGTGACGAAGCGCCACCCGAACAGATCTTGAACTCCACGGGCGAGTGACATCAGGGCAGCGTCTAAAGACGGTGCTCCCAACACGTCGCGGGTAATCTCGAAGAGCCTCTCCAGCTCGCTGACCGAGCCGGCTCCCCGCTGGAACGCGCCCACGGAGTACATTCGAATATTAAATTGATGGGAGCCCCGCCCCGGTTCCTACGGGCTTTGTGTCAAGCCCGTGTGAAATGTCTTAAGACAAGGGCCAGCGCAGCAACCGTTAACGCAATGGCAACAAACACAAGCAAGCGTGTCTGACCGAGGCGCAGCGAGAGCCGGGCACCGATCGGGCCGCCGATGATGCCGCCCAACGCAAGCGGCAGGACGAAGTCCCAACGGATGTCCCGCTGCCACCAATGCGTAGCCAAGCCGACCGGCGAGGTAAGGAAGATTGCAAAGTGCGAGGTCGCGCTGATCATATGCGCGGGCAGGGTCGAGAAGTACAGCAGCGATGGAACGACGATGACGCCGCCGCCGATGCCGAAGAGGCTCGAGACAAAACCGACGAGCAGCCCGAGCAGCACGCAGCGTATTGCCGGCATGGATGGGTGCAAGCTCTCGGCGTGGGTGCTTAGACGTTTCGCACGATTGACGACCATGTCGAAGGAAACGGCGATCAACAGTGCTGCGAGAACCCAATCGAACAGTTGCGCCGATATATGCGTTGCGACGATGGCGCCGGCGATGCTGCCGGGCAACCCGCCCGCGGCGATCAGTAAACCGATGCGTACGTGGACGCGCCGTTGCAGCGCATAAGTAAAAGCACCCGCCGCGCTGTTCGCAACGACGAGTGCTAATGAGGTTCCCGAAGCTTCGGCGGGGCTAAGTCCGAAGAAGAGCAGCAGTATCGGGACTGCGATGAATCCGCCGCCCAGGCCCACCATCGATCCGAAAATGCTCGCGCACAACCCTGTCGCGAACAGCCAGAACAGGGTGGGGTTCAGCGTTTACGTACCGACGCGTCCGATATAGCGGCGGTCGCGCGTGTCGATACGGATCACGTCGCCGGGGTTCACGAACAACGGAACGTTGACCGTCGCGCCCGTTTCGAGTTTTGCGGGCTTGGTGGTGCCGGTGGCGGTGTCGCCTTTGAAGCCCGGATCCGTCTCTTCAATCTTCAGTTCGACGTGCGCGGGAAGATCGGCGCCGATCGGGTTGCCGTCATGGAACTGCATGTCGACGACCATGCCGTCTTTCAAAAAGTCCGCGGGATCGCCGATGATGTCTTTTTGCAGGGTGAAGTTCTCGAACGTCTCCTGATCCATGAAGTGATAGCCGTCGCTGTCGTTATACAGCATCTGCATCTGACGGTTCTCGACGATTGCGCGCTCGAGTTTTTCACCCGCGCGGAACGTTTTTTCAACGGTTGCGCCGGTTTTGACGTTCTTCAGACGCGTCCGCACGAACGCCGAGCCTTTGCCAGGTTTGACGTGCAGAAACTCGATGACGGTCCACAGCTGACCGTTCTCCTGAATGGTCACGCCGTTGCGCAAATCGTTGGATGAAATCATGACCCGCGCCCGTTCCGCCGCAAGAAGGAGATGCCCTGCTCCTGTCCGTTCCGCAAGCGGGCGATATTCTCGCGGTGCGTGTACAGAATAAGCAGGGCCGCCAACACGCCGTAGCCGGTGAGCCACGGGTTGCGCGTAAAGTACCAGAGGGCAAACGGTGCGACCAAATGCGCGAGGATCGAGCCGACCGACGAATAGGTCGTCGTAAGCGCACCGGCCAGCCAGCCCAACACCGCTACAACACCCGCAGGCCAGCACAATGCGAACAGCGCTCCGAGAGAAGTCGCAACGCCTTTGCCACCTTTGAACTTCAACCACGGGCTGAAGCAATGTCCGAGGATTGCGGCGGCCGCAACGATTGCGCCGGCCTCCAGACCGAAGAAATGCACCACAAGCGCTGCCGGGATAACGCCCTTGGCCGCGTCGAGGAGCAGCACCGCAACCGCGCCGCGCTTACCGAGCGAACGCAGCGCGTTCATTGCGCCGATGTTTCCGCTGCCGCTCTTGCGGATGTCTCTATTGTAAAACGCGCGGCTTACAAGAACGCCGAACGGAATGGAACCTAAGAAAAACGCGACGATGAAGAGACCGGCGTACGTCACTCTTTGTCCAGTTCCGCGCGCGAGCGTTCGCGGAATTCGAGCGTCAGCGGTACGCCTTCGAAGTCGAAGTTCTGCCGCAGCACGTTTTCCAAAAAGCGTTTGTACGACGTCTGCACGAGTTCAGGATCGTTGCAGTGGAATACGAACAGCGGCGGATGCGATGCGACTTGCGAGCAGTAATAGATCTTGAACGGTCTGCCGCCCGGCGCCGGCGCGGGATGCGCCATCGTTGCATCGCGGATAATCGCGTTCAGCTGGCCGGTCGAGATGCGGCGATCTAAATTATTTGCGACCTTCATCACGAGCGGCATCAAACTGCCCAGGCGGCGTTTTGTCTTAGCCGACAGAAACGTCACCGGCGCGAAACGCGCGAACGGCACCTGATCGTAGATAACGCTGATGAGTTCGGCCTGACTGTATTCGCCTTGCTCGCGCGCGAGATCCCACTTGTTGCCGACGATGATGAGCCCTTTGCGTTCCTCCAAAATCATGCCGGCCAACCGCCGTTCCTGATTCTGCATGCCCACGAGCGAGTCGAACAACAACACGGCAATATCGCAGCGCGAGATCGCGTTGAGCGAACGCAGCGCCGAATAGTATTCGATCGCGCCGTGCTGCGCGGGCTTCTTGCGCACGCCGGCCGTATCGATCAAACGGACGCGGTGTTCGTGAAACTGAAAGATCGTATCGATCGCATCGCGCGTGGTGCCGGGAACATCGGAGACGATCGCGCGTTCCTCACCAAGCATCGCGTTTAGGAGCGAGCTCTTCCCGACGTTCGGGCGGCCCACTAACGCGAGCGAGATCTCGCCGGCAAAGTCCGGCGGCGGCGCCGTCTCGGGCAGATGCGCAAGAACGCTGTCCAGCAGATCGCCGGTGCCCTCGCCGTGAATGGCCGATACGACGAGCGGCTCGCCGAAGCCCAGTGCGGCAAACTCGCCGTAAGCGGACGTCTGCGCGCTGGGCGACTCGCCTTTGTTCGCAACCAGCACGACGGGGCGGCGCGTGCGGCGCAGAATCGCCGCGACGTCATCGTCAAGTGGATTACGGCCGTCGCGCGCATCGACGACGAAGATGATGGCATGCGCCTCGTGTGCGGCGGCTTCGGCCTGGCGGCGCGTCGAGCCGGCGAACTGGTCGCCGTCCTTGTCCTGCGCCGGGTCGATACCGGCGGTGTCGACGAGGCTGAACGTACGCCCCTGCCACTCGCAAAGACCGTACAGCCGGTCGCGCGTGACGCCAGGCGTGTCTTCGACGATCGCGAGGCGTTGGCCGATCAGACGGTTGAAGAGCGCGCTCTTCCCGACATTCGGACGGCCGACGATTGCTACAGTTGCCGGTTGCACGGCGTGGGAGTTTGGGCAACGCTCGCGGTATTCCCGCGACATGCCTTTCGTTGCGCTCCTTGCGGTGCTGCTGGCCGCGGTTTTACCGTTCGGCGGGGTTTACGTTACCTCGCTGCCCAGCGGGGCCGACGTCTGGATCGACGGCAGTTATATTGGAAGAACGCCGGTCCTGATCGACGGGCTGCGTACCGGCAAGCATGCGATCACGATCACGAAAGCCGGCTGGCGCGTGGCCGAAGTCGACCAAGACATCGCGGCGGCGACGACGACTGCGACCAACGTCGATTTAAGCCCGCTGAACCCGCCGATGGCCCGCGGCTCGATCGAACTCCACGGCTTGGATTCGTCGGCCAAGGTGGCGTTCGACCATCAAAAGTGGCAGGCGCTGAGTGCGCATTACGATCTGCCGGCCGGCGGCCATCACGTTTCCATAAAAGAGACGCAAGGCAAGTTCGAACGCGACGTGACGATCTATCCGGACCAAACCACGCACGTGGTCTTCCGCGCGCCCGCGTCGGAAGCGCATTCGGCGGTCGTGGCCGCGCTCGATAACTACATTCCGGTTTCGGCCGCAAAGATTACGGGCGATCGCCTCGTCGTAAAGTGGGGAGGCCATACGGTCACCGGCAAGCTCGGCGACTCCAAATTCGTTGTGGACGGCAGGCCGATCGTGTATGATGCGCCGGCGGGCATGGTCAGCGGAAAACTGTACTTGCCGCTGGATCTCATTCAAAGCATAACGGGTAGCAAAACCAAGTAACGGACGCATGGCAAGTATCTACATAGAAACCTTTGGTTGTCAAAAGGATGGCAAACGTCTGCGTGGACCGGTCACACCTGGACAGCCGTTTGCCTGCGGATTACAGCCTGCCAACCAAAGGGGGAACGTAAGTGGCTAGCATTTACATCGAAACCTTTGGCTGTCAGATGAACGAGGCCGATTCGCAGTTCATCGCGGATCGCGCTGCCGGTGCGGGCTACGTCGTTGCCGAGAAACCCGAAGACGCCAACATCTTGGTCGTCAATACATGCACGGTGCGCGACAACGCCGAACGGCGCGCGTACGGACGGATCAATCATTTCAAACTGCTCAAACAAGCAGACCCGACGCTCAAACTCGTGGTGATGGGCTGTCTTGCGGAGCAAGATCGAGATCGCATGCAGACGATCGTCCCGCACGTCGATGCGGTGTTCGGCACGTCTGAGCTGCAGGAGATGGCCGACGCGATCGGCCGCTGGCGTCCGGATTTCGAAGATACCGAGATGACGGAAGACCGTGCGCTGCTCGAGCCGTTCGGCGGAAGCGCGGACTGTATTACCGACGCGTTCTCGCATCTGCGCGGATTCGTTACCGTGCAGCGCGGCTGTTCGTACTACTGCACGTTCTGCATCGTGCCGCACGTGCGCGGCCGGTTCGACCACCGGCCGATCGGCGAGATCGTCACCGAAGCCGAAAAGCTCGTTGCGAGCGGCGCGCGCGAAGTGATGCTCGTCGGGCAGACGGTCAACGCTTATAAAGATGCGGCGAGCGGCGCCGACTTCGGCGATCTCTGCGAACGGGTTGCGGCAATCGAGGGGCTGGAGCGGCTGACGTTCATCTCGCCGCATCCGAAAGATTTCACGGAAAAAATCATTGCGCAGATGGCGGGCGTTTCGAAGTTGAACGAACGCGTGCACATGCCGCTGCAGTCCGGCAGCGATCCGATGCTGCGCCGGATGAACCGCAAATATACGCGCGCGCAGTTCGAAGAAAAACTCGCGCTAATCGCCCGGTATCTGCCCGGCTGGGCGGTTACGACCGACTTGATTGTCGGCTTTCCCGGCGAGACGGAAGAAGATTTCGCGCAAACGTTGGAGTTCGTTCAGCGCGGCATCTTCGCCAACGCCTACATGTTCATCTATTCGCCGCGCCGCGGTACGCCGGCCGCCCGCTGGGAGCAAGTGCCGGCGGAGATCGCGAGCGAACGGTTTTCGCGCCTTGCACCGGCGCAAAACGCGGCTTCGCGCGCATTTCACCAGAAGAAGATCGGGAAGACCGTCCGCGCGTTGATCGTCGGTCCGTCGAAAAAAGACGCGTCGAAACTGGCCGCCAAAACCGGCGACAACGTCACCTATATCGCCCCGATGCCGCCGGATTACGATACCGGGCTCTACGCCCGCGAACCGTGGCTCGACATCGAAGTGCACGAGGCGTTCACGTGGGGCTGCACAGGCACGATTGTCGGCCGCGCCGGAAGATTCGACGCTGAAGCGATACGCGTTAAGCGGCCCGATGTCGACCTGCTAGTGGTATAATCGCCCCTGGAGGAGACGAGTATGCACGCGTTTCTGCGGGTCTCCATCGTAGTATTGATAGCGCTAGGCGCTTTACTTTATAACGCCGCCGATATTGTCGATCCGTGGTATCCATGGGCCACGTACGGCATCACGGCCGATTCGTCCGGAACGATCGCAACGGTCGACGATTATGCGAGCGCGCGCGGCGTCCGGGCCGGCGACGTGATTATCCTTTCTAAAAGTCCGTTGGCCGACAGACCCGAGCTGGGAATTGTCGCCGCCGTGCATAGCGGACGGACGGTAGACGTTCCAATGCGCTCGGGGAAGACCGTCCGCCTTACCGCGCATACGCGTTCGCGCAGTTTAGCCGAGAACGTCACCGACATTTTAGCGGTTCTCTCGCTGGTTCTCTATACGCTGATTGCGGCGGCGCTCGTGTTGCTGCGGCCCATGCCCGCCACGTGGGCATTCTTTCTCTTCTCAGCCGGGCTGCTGTACAACGGTGACCAATCCATGCAATATTTTCCCGCGTGGCTTGTCATGCTGATCGCGGTCGTCATGTATGCGATCCTTCAAGCCGTTGGCCCGGTCGCATTTTTTTCGTTCGCACTCCGGTTTCCAAACGTCGCGCCCATGGGCCGCTCGAAAAGCGCCGAACGGATTCTATGGTTTGCGGCGGCCCCAATGCTCGTCGGACTTAATTTGGCGAGCATGGCTTTGCCGATTGCCGGCGTGGCTTTTCCCGCCGCGCTTACGGCATCGATTCAGTTCGCAATTGCTGCGCTTTACGTGCCCGGCATCGTCCAACTCATCGTGCGGTACGTGAGGTCCGCCCGCGACGAACGCGCCCGCCTGCAATGGGCAGTCGCTGCTTTCGCGGTCGCGTTCGTTCCGTATCTCTTTTTTACCGCGGTCCAAAATGCGAATGCGAATATCATTTCGCTCTCGGTTTCGAATGTGGTCCAAGCGTGGCTCGTTATCGCGCCGGTTGCTCTTGCATATACCGTTTTGAAACACCGCGTGTACGACATCCGGTTCGTCGTGAGCCGCGCCCTGATCTTCGGCATCATGACGACCGCCACCGTCGGTATTTTGGCGCTGGCGGATTGGGCTTTCGGCAAGTGGCTCGAGCAGTCGCGCTTTCACCTCGTTGCCGAAGTCACCATTGCACTGCTGCTCGGTTTCTCGCTGACGACGCTGCATAAGCGAATCGAACACTTGCTGAATCGCGTGATCTTCGCCGCCCAAACCGCGGCGCTTTCGGCGATACGCCGGTTCAGCCATGAAATCGATTTGATCGCAGAGCCGCATCAGCTCGTCGCGCAGACGCTGCAAACGCTGCGGCAACGCGTCGAAGCGCAATTCGTCGCAATCTATACCGAAGAGGGGAACGCGTTCGTCCAATCCGAGCCGGTAGCGGAAGCCGTTACGCCGCTCTTATCGGCGAACGATCTTGCCGTTCTGCGGCTCCGGCGCTGGACCGAACCGTTCGAGTGCGACGTCCCCGGCCATCCGTTTCGCGGCGCCTTGCTTCTGCCGATGACTGTGCGCGCGCAACTCGTCGGATTTATCGTATGCGGGCCAAAAACCGATCATACGCATTACATTCCGGAAGAGGTCGATACGCTGCAGGCGCTCGCGCACCGGGCCGGGGCCGGCTATGCTTGGTTAACGATACGTCCGGTCACGGCTCTCACAAGTTATCCACAGCCGTAGTGCCGAAGGCGGCTGGACGTGAGCGTGCAGCAATACTCACCGATGCTCGAGCAATACTTCGGAATGAAAGCCCGTCATCCCGAAGCCATTCTGTTATCGCGCGTCGGCGATTTCTATGAAGCGTATGGTGAAGACGCCGAGACGATCGCGCGTTCGCTTTCGATTGCGCTGACTTCGAAAGAAGCCGGGAGCGGCCGGCGCGTCGCGATGGCGGGCGTTCCGCATCACGCGCTCTCGCAGTATCTTGCCCGCCTCGTGCAGCAGCGCTTCATCGTGGCCCTTGCCGAGCAGTTGGAAGTTCCGCAGCCGAACAAGTTGGTCAAACGCGATGTCGTGCGGATCGTTACGCCCGGCACGCTAATCGAAGATCAGCTGCTGGACGGCAAGCAGAACAACTATCTCGCTGCCGTGACGTGCGTAGATGAAACGTTTGCGCTGGCGTATGCAGACGTTTCGACGGGGTTGTGCGCGGCAACGGCATTGACCGGCGAGGCCGGCTTCGAAGAACTGCTCGCGGAACTCGGGCGTATATCGCCGGCGGAAGTCGTCGCGGATATGCCGCCGGAGGTGCGTTCAGCGCTTTCCGAGTCGCTCGAGGCAGTCGGCGCTCGCGTCACGGCGCCATCGCTATCGGCCGTCGGCGATCGCAACCGCGCGCCGCTCGAAGGCTTCTCGCTCGATGAGTCGCTCGCGATTCACCGGTCGCTCGATGCGCTCGTCGGTTTCGTGAAGCGCACGGCGCTGCGCACGACGCAGGACGAGAAGATCGATGCGCCGCTGAATCCGCCGCAGTTTTACCGCCACCGTACCTTCCTGAGCCTCGATCCGAACACGCGCAAGAACCTCGAGCTCACGCGCGCGCTCGGGGCAAATCCGAAGGCCACGCTGCTGGCGACGCTGGACAAATGTGCGACGTCGATGGGCTCGCGCATGCTCGCGCGCTGGATTCTCGCGCCCCTGATAGACCGCGATGCGATCGTTACGCGTCAAAACGGTGTGCGGGCCCTCATCGACGAGCACGTGCGGCGTCAGTCGATGCAAGAACTCCTGCGCGGCTGCTTCGATCTCGAGCGCATCTCGCAGAAAGTCCGCTTCAAACGCGCCCTGCCGCGCGACCTCGCCTCGCTTCGCCGGACGCTCGAAATTCTGCGCCCGCTCAAAGCCGTTTGTCCCAAACACGAGTCCATGCCGCTGCACGCGATGGCGGACTTCGAAGATCTCCTCGCCGATCTGCAGCAAACGATCGTCGACGAACCGCCGGCACAGCTCACCGACGGCGGCGTCATCCGGCCGGAATCGGACGGCGAACTTGCGGAGTGTGTCGCCCTACGCACGGACGCCCGTACGAAGCTCGCGGAGCTCGAAGAACGCGAGCGCGAGCGCACGGGCATCAAATCGCTGAAGATCAAATATGCGAGCGCGTTCGGTTACGCAATTGAAGTGAGCAAAAGCAACGCGGGGCAAGTGCCCGCGGACTACGTTCGCAAGCAGACGCTGGCGAACGGCGAGCGCTTCGTAACGCCGGAACTCAAGGAACTCGAGATCGCGATATCCACGGCGCAGTCGCGCCAACTGCGTTTGGAAGAGCGGCTCTTCGGTGAGATCGTGGATCGCGCAGCGGCGCGTATCGACGATCTGCTCGCAACGGCCGAAGCGTTAGCGCAAGTCGACGTCCTGTGTTCGCTCTCGCAATGCGCTGCGGAGCGCGGGTACGTCCGTCCGGCCTTCGGCGACGAAAGCGATGTGGAGATCGTCGACGGCCGCCATCCGGTGATGGAAGCCATCCTGCGCACGAATTTCGTACCGAACGACCTGCGTCTGCGCATCGACGACCATCGGTTCATTCTGCTGACCGGCCCGAACATGGGCGGTAAATCGACGTATCTGCGCCAGGCCGCGCTGTTAACCATCATGGCGCAGATCGGTTCGTTCGTTCCGGCAAAATCCGCGCGCCTCGGCGTCGTCGACCGGATCTTCACGCGCATCGGCGCGGGCGACGACTTGGCATCGGGGCAGTCGACGTTCTACTTGGAGATGGCCGAAGCCGCAAACATCTTGCGCAGTTGCACGCGGCGCAGCTTACTGCTCATCGACGAAGTCGGCCGCGGCACGGGCACGATCGACGGCCTTTCGATCGCGCAGGCCATCTGCGAGTTCTTGCTGGGCTTGGACGATCAAGCGCCGATGGTGCTGTTTGCCACGCACTTTCACGAACTCGTCGCGCTGTCCGACCATTGGAAGAGCGTTGCGAACTATCACATTACTGCGGTCGAAAACACGAGCGACAACGGTGCACCGGTGTTCTCGCACCGCGTGCTGCCGGGCAGTTCGTCGCGTTCGTTCGGTATCGAAGTCGCACGGATGGCCGGCTTGCCGGACGCGGTCGTAGACCGCGCGCAAGAGATAGCCGATGCGCTCTCCGGTAAAGCCGATCTCGAAGAACAGGTTCCGCTCAAGCGCCGTCTGGCGAAGGTCGCTCCGGCTTCGCAGCTCTCGTTCCTGAACGCCGACAATTGATCACCGTCCTCGACGAGCAAACCATCGGCCAAATCGCCGCCGGCGAGGTCGTTGAGCGGCCGCTTTCGGTCGTTAAAGAGCTGGTCGAAAATGCGGTCGACGCCGGTGCTACGCGCATCTCCGTGTCGATCGAAGACGGCGGGCTCGCGCTAATTGAAGTCGTCGATAACGGCTTCGGCATCGCCCCCGAAGATCTGCCGCTGGCGGTCTTGCGTCACGCAACCAGCAAACTCGCGCAGGCGCACGATCTCGAAAGCGTCGACACTCTCGGCTTCCGCGGCGAAGGGCTTGCAAGTATTGCCGCCGTCTCCCAGGTCGAGATCGTTTCGCGCCGCGAAGGGTCGGACGTCGGTGCACGCATTCGCGCGCACGCCGAACGCTCGGAACCGGTGCAGCCGGCAGCCGCTGCACCCGGCACGATCGTGCGCGCCGTCGATCTGTTCGCAAACGTTCCGGTTCGTCGCGAGTACCTGCGGTCGCCGGCGGCGGAGTTCAACCGCATCTCGTCCTGGCTTTCGACATTTGCGCTCGCCTATCCGAAGGTGACGTTTTCACTGGCCCACGGCGGCAAAGAGACGTGGGTGATGCCGGCATCGGACGACATGGGCGCACGCCTTGCGATGGTTTTCGGCAAAGAGGCCGCCGAAAAATTGATGCCGATCGTTCCCGACGCGGCGCGCGGATTGCACGGAACGCTCAGCGGATTTATCAGCACGCCCGGAAGCGATCGCCCCGATCGCCGGATGCAGTTGCTGTTCATTAACGGACGGCTGCTGCGCAGTTCGCTGCTCGCGGGCGCATGGACCGCGGGCTATCACACCTATGCGATGATCGGCCGCCAGCCGTACGGCGTTTTATTTCTGACGCTGCCGCCGGAACACGTCGATCCGAACGTGCATCCGACGAAGAGTGACGTGCGCCTGCGCTTCGGCCATCAGGTGTTCGATGCGGTCAAACGTTCCATCGCAACGACCTTACGCGATCATGCCACCGCGCGGTTTCGCGAGGCCGTAACCGTTTCGCCGGCGCCGCACTCGTTCGCGCCTGCGTTTTCCGGCGAGGCGGAACACGCGATGCTTTTCGATGTCGAAGCGCATACGAACGCGCATTCCGGATTGCGCGTCTTGGCGCAGCTCGACAATACGTTCATTTTGGCTACGGACGGCCGCGCGCTCGTGCTGCTCGACCAGCACGCCGCACACGAACGGATCGCGTACGAGCGTATCATGCATGCCGCGCGCGAAAACACGCATCCCAGCGAACCGATGCTCGTGCCGGCAACGTTCGAACTCAATGCGGAACAGAGCGCGGTGCTCGACGGCACGCTCGAGATGCTGCGTGAAGGCGGAATGGATATTCAGCCGTTCGGCGAGCGTGCGTACCGCATCGTAGCGACGCCTGCCGGTTATGCGGCGCGCGCGTTCGACCTCGCCGGCTTTCTGGAAGATCTCATCGAGGAACCCAAGCAGCGGAACGTTCACGAGCGCATTTGGGCCTCGCTCGCGTGCCACTCGGTGACGCGCGCGGGTGAGCGTCTGGAGTTTGCGGAAATGCAGTCGCTCGTGGAACGCTTGGAACGCTGCGAGAATCCGATGCACTGTCCGCACGGACGGCCCACCGTCGTGCGGATGGACAGCGAGGCGATCCAGAAACTCTTCAAACGGTTATAACCATGCTGCATAAAACGCACGAGTTCAAAACCTCGCTGGTCTGGACGGGCAATCGCGGCACCGGAACGAGCGGCTACCGCGAGTACGGACGCGAGCACGATCTCTCATCGCCCGGAAAATCTGCGGCAATTGCCGCGTCGTCTTCACCGGTATTCCGCGGCAACGCCGAGCGCTACAATCCCGAAGAGTTGCTGGTCGCCGCACTTTCCAGTTGTCACATGCTCGCGTTTTTGCATCTTTGTGCCGACGCAGGTGTCACTGTGACGGCCTACACCGACGACGCCGAAGGCGCGATGGAGATGAACGCCGACGGTTCTGGACAGATGACCGACGTCGTGCTGCACCCGAACGTGACAATCGAGCAGCAAGAGCGCGCCGGCGAACTCGGCCATTTGCACGAGCGCGCGCACGAACTGTGCTTTATCGCGCGTTCCGTTAACTTTCCCGTGCGGTGCGAACCGGCGTCCTAATTCTCGCCGGACCGACGGCGAGCGGCAAAACAGCGCTTGCCGTCGAGTTGGCTCGCCGCTTCAATGCGGAGATCGTCAACGCCGATTCCAGACAAATCTATCGCGGCATGGATGTGGGAACGGCCGCGCCCACGCGCGAGCAGCAGCAAGGCGTAGCGCACCATCTGTTCGGCTTCTTGGAACCGCGCGAACGCTATTCGGCGGCACGCTTTACCGAAGATGCGATGCGCGTTACGAGCGAGATCGCGGCGCGCGGTAAACGGGCGATCGTCGTCGGGGGTACCGGGTTTTATCTTCGCGCGCTGACAGGCGGCGTCGAGCTTGCCGCGGCGCACGACCCCGATCTGCGAAACCGGCTTGCGCACGAAGCGCGCGTACACAATGCAGCCTTTCTGCACGAATGGCTGCAACTGCGCGACGCGCGGCGTGCGGCGATGCTCGCACCGGGCGACACTTATCGCGTGCTGCGCGCGCTTGAGGTGGCGCTTGCGGGCCCGGGCGCCGCGGTGCGAACGGAGCCGATGCGCACGCTCGCCACGGAGAACGTACCGTTCCTCGAGGTGTTTCTTACGATCGATGCCGCCGAACTCGATGCGCGGATCGAACGCCGGACGAACGCGATGCTGGAAGGCGGATTGTTGGAAGAAGCCGAGCGCGTGGGTGCCGATGCGGTGGCAGCGGATGCCGTTGGCTATCCGCAGGCGCTCGCATATTTGCGCGGCGAGTGCACTTTTGCCGAGCTGCGCGTCCTGCTGATCAGGGCAACGCGACGGTATGCAAAGCGTCAGATCGCGTGGTTTCGAAACGAACCGTTAGCGCAGCACCTCAGCGCCGACGCGGTTGCGGCGGCGGCAAGGGAAAAACTCGGTTGGGTTTAACACCGTCCCGCATGCCCGGCAGCCTGCAAGATACATATCTGGCTGAGATGAAGCGGCAAGGCGCCGCCGTCACCATCTATCTGGTGAATGGTTTTCAATTGCGCGGTGTCGTCAAAGGCTTCGATCCGTTTACGATCCTCATCGAATACGAGCGCAAAACGCATCTGATCTACAAGCACGCGGTCTCGACGATCTCGCCGCAAGGCCCGTTCGTTTCTCCCGAACCGGCGCCGCCGGCGGCCGAGGTCGAGGTAAGCGGCGGCTAATGTCTCCCCTGGCCGTGACGAAGATGCACGGCACCCTTAACGATTTCATCGTCGTCGATCTCCGTCACCAGCCCGCCCTCGCCGATGCAACCGGCTTTGCGCGCAAGTGGTGCGATCGCCGCGCAGGAATGGGTGCGGACGGCGTGCTGCTCATCGAAACGAGTACGTCGTGCTCCGCGCGTATGCGCGTTATCAACGCCGACGGCAGCGAAGCGGAGATGTGCGGAAACGGTATCCGCTGCGTCGTGCGCTTTATGCACGAACGGGGCGAAGGTGACGCATTCACCATCGAAACCCTTGCCGGTCCCATCGCAACGTCCATCGTTTCGAACGATCCGCTGCTCGTGCGGGAAGAGATGGGCACGCCCCAGATGCCCGGACATGCGATCGATTTGGAGGACGCGGATTTCGTCTCGTTGGGCAATCCGCATGCGGTTGCTTTCACGCAAGACATCCGCGCTTTCGATCTGCTTGCAGCCGGATTGAGACTGCGCGATATGAACGTGCATGCCGTGAAAGTGCAAAACGAATCGACATTGATCGTCCTGCACCACGAACGCGGCGTTGGATTCACGCAAGCATGCGGAACCGGCGCCGTTGCAAGCGCGGCTGCCGCAATCGCGCGCGGGCTGGTGAAATCGCCGGTGACGGTGCGCGTTCCGGGCGGCGATCTTCTCGTCGAATGGGACGGAACGGGTCACGCCTTTCTCACCGGTCCGGCCGAGCGGGTTTTCGATGCAACCGTCGATCCGTGAAGCGCTGGCCGGCGATGCGCCGCGCATCGCGCAGCTTTGCGTGCAACTCGGCTACGACGTGCCGCTCGCGCACGTCGAATGGTTTCTCGGGCTTGCCCGGACGGATCGCGAACTGCTCGTTGCCGTCGTGCCGCGTGTCGGTGTCGTCGGCTGGATCGGCGTGGCGGCCCGGCCTGCGCTGCTGGCGTCGGCGCGTGCGGACGTCGAAGGTTTGATCGTCGAAGACGAGTACCGCGGCCTGGGTATCGGCGCACGGCTGCTCGAGGCGGCAGAAGAATGGGCGCGTAAGCGCGGCTGTACGAGCGTGCGCGTGCTTTCCAACGTGATACGCGAGCGTGCGCATCACTTTTACGAGCGCCGTGGTTTCGAACTGCGTAAAAGCGAGCACGTGTTCACCAAGCAACTATGATCGGACTTGCCTACTGCGACGCGGCCGGCCGCATCTATTTCGACGAAACGCGCGAACCGCTCGCCGACGGCGGCGTCGTTCGCCGTGTCGATATGAGCGAGCTGATTCCGGCTCCGCCGGGCGCGGTGCCGATGATTCTGCCGGGCCGCTCTCCGCTGCTGCGCACCGGCAGCGCGAAACGCCGCTTTGCACTCGCCGCGATCTTGCCTGCGGGATATACGCGCCTGCTCTTGCCCGCGTACGGCCGGGCGATCGACGCGCCCGCGCTGCCGCTGTTCGGCTACACGTACGCGTGCGTCGTGAACGACGAACTGTACGTCGCGGCGATGCGCACAGACGAAAGTGAAGATTGGACGCCGCGTACCTTCGGCGAAGGCGAACTCGAAAACATGATCTCCGAGCGCCTGCAGACGGACCGGCTGAACCGCGTGCTCGCGCAAGTCGCGCTGTGTTCTCGCGATTACGGCTGCTTTACGGCGCAAAACGTGTTTCTGGAACGGGGCGAGGCGGCGCTTCCGGTATCGCCCAAGTGCAATGCGCGCTGCGTGGGCTGCATCTCGGAACAGGAACCCGAGGCCGGTCTGCCCTCACCGCAAGTGCGCATCTCGTTCGAAACCTCGCCCGAAGAGCTCGCGCGCGTTGCGGTCCATCACCTCGAACGCGTGGATGACGGCATCGTTTCGTTCGGCCAGGGCTGCGAGGGCGAACCGCTGCTCCGTTCCATCACGATAGCCAAAGCGATCGAATCGATCCGCGCGCAGCGCTCGAACGGAACGATCAATCTCAATACGAACGGCAGCATGCCGTCCGCACTGCAGCGGTGCATCGACGCCGGACTGCAAGCGGTGCGCGTCAGTTTGAACTCGTTCCGTCCGGATGTCTATGCCGCGTACTATCGCCCGGCCGGGTACGCGCTGGACGACGTGCTCGAGTCGATACGCATAGCGTGCAGCGCGGGGTTACGCGTCTCGTTAAATTTACTGACGCACCCGGGCGTTACCGACGACGCGCGCGAGGTCGAAGCGATGCAAACGTTTTTGGATTCGACGCGCGTCACGATGATCCAAACGCGTACGCTGAACATCGATCCCGAATGGTATTTCGATACTGTCGGCCGCCCGGAGAAGCCGGTCGGCATGCGCATTGCGATCGAAGCGATGCGTCAAAGCGGCGTCGCGGTCGGAAACTTCACGCACACGCATTAACGTGCGATTGTACGTAGCGGCGTTGCTGGCGGGTGTTGCGGTAGGCGTCCTGACGCACGCCGGATTCGCGCCGCTCTTCGGCCCGCTTACGCTTGCGGTTTTCGTTCCCGCGCTGATCTTTGAAGCTGCGTGGACGGTCGACTACGATTTAATGCGTGCGAATGCGCGACCGATC
>DASSRQ010000302.1:0-3221 GCA_035701665.1 Vulcanimicrobiaceae bacterium | reverse complement strand
GTGCGCGCGCGCGAAGGGCAGGCACTGATCGATGAGATAATCGACAAAGTCTTTTTCGTTGAAGAACTCCGGCGGCAGCGCGTGCGCGCCGAGAAACGTGGCGATTAGACGCGGAAAGCGCCCGAAGCCCGACTCCCGCGCGGCGTTGCACTGCGCAATGAGATCCAGCAGTTGCATCTCGCCGGGTTTATGCAGGGCATATCCCGTCTTGGTTTCGAGCGTCGTCGTTCCATGCTCGGCGATCGTCTGCAGGCGGCGCGCCACGGTGTTCGCAAAGGCCGTCTCGTGCTCGAGCGCGTTGCGCGTCTGTTCGACCGTATACAGCATCCCGAGCGGCGGCTTTTTCTCTCCTGCCAAACGCGCGGCGAAATCCGGTTCGCGATCGCCGGAAAACAGCGGGTGCGCGTGCGCGTCTACGAATCCCGGAAAGACGATGCAATCCGGCAGATCGAGGACGTCTATCCGGTACTTTTCGCTTGCCGCACGCACGATCGATTCGACCTCGTCCACGGGCCCGATCGCATCGATCGTTTTACCGGAGAACAGCAGCGCGGCATTCGGAACGTAGCCGAGACGGTCGAACGTTATGCCGTTCTGCGGCGCGTCCGTCTTACACGTGACGATCCCGCGCGCTCGAACGAGAAGCGGCGCGCTCACAGGCGCCAGTCGATGCCTTTATCGTCGGCGGTCTCGATGGCGATCTCGTATCCCGCATCCGCGTGGCGAACGACGCCCATGCCGCAGTCGGTCGCAAGGACGCACTCGAGCCGCTCGCGCGCCTCGTCGCTGCCGTCGGCTACGACGACCATGCCGGCATGCATGCTGTAGCCGATGCCGACGCCGCCGCCGTGATGCAGCGAAACCCAATGCGCGCCTGCCGCGGTATTCAGCAGCGCGTTCAGCAGCGGCCAATCCGCGATGGCATCGCTGCCGTCTTTCATCGCTTCGGTCTCGCGATACGGCGATGCGACGCTGCCGGTGTCGAGATGGTCGCGGCCGATGACGATCGGCGCTTTGAGTTCGCCGCTGCGTACGAGTTCGTTGAAACGCAGCCCCGCCTTCGCGCGATCTCCGTAGCCTAACCAGCAGATGCGCGCCGGCAGCCCTTGGAACGAGATGCGTTCCTGCGCCATCGTTATCCAGCGGCGCAGATGCTCGTCTTGCGGAAAGAGCGCGAGCAGTTCGTCGTCGCACCGTTTGATATCGGCCGGGTCGCCGGAGAGCGCCGCAAACCGGAACGGCCCGCTGCCTTTGCAAAACAACGGCCGGATAAACGCGGGCACGAATCCCGGGAAATCGAACGCGTTCTGCACGCCTGCGCGCTGCGCCATCGCGCGGATGTTGTTGCCGTAGTCGAACACGATCGCGCCGTCTTTTTGAAATGCCAGCATCGCGCGAACGTGCGAGGCCACGGTCTCGAACGCACGGCGTTCGTATTCGTGCGGATCGGCCGTACGCAGCCGCGCCGCTTCTTCCAACGTCAAACCTGCCGGAACGTAGCCGTTGAGCATATCGTGCGACGACGTTTGATCGGTCACCGCATCCGGGCGCAACCCCGCAGCGTGCAGCGCGGGGAACTCTTCGCCGGCGTTGCCTTCATAGCCGATCGAGATCGCGCGGCCGTCGCGGCGTGCCGCTTCGACTTCGCGCAGCGCTTCTTCGCGTGAACCGGCGACTTTGTCGAGATACCGCAGTTCGCAGCGGCGATCCAAACGCGAACGGTCGACGTCTACGATCAGGCAGATGCCTTCGTTCATCGTAATCGCGAGCGGCTGCGCGCCGCCCATCCCGCCGCAGCCGGCCGTCAAACTCACGCGGCCTTTGAGCGTGCCGCCGTAATGCTGACGCGCGAGCTCGGCGAACGTCTCGTACGTTCCCTGCACGATGCCTTGCGAGCCGATGTAGATCCACGAACCGGCCGTCATCTGGCCGTACATGATCAAACCTTGTTTTTCGAGATCCCGGAACGTGTCCCAGTCGGCCCACTTTGGAACCAGATTCGAGTTTGCAATCAGCACGCGCGGGGCGCGCGCGTGCGTCTTCCAAACGGCGACGGGCTTACCGCTCTGCACGATCATCGTCTCGTCGCTCTTCAATCGCCTCAGCGTACGAACGATCGCATCGAACGCTTCCCACGAACGCGCAGCGCGGCCGCTTCCGCCGTAGACGACGAGATCGTCGGGACGCTCGGCAACGTCCGGATCGAGGTTGTTCATCAGCATGCGCAGCGCGGCTTCTTGCGGCCACGCTTGACATGAAAGTTCGGTTCCGTGCGCGGCGCGGACAGTTTTCGGCTTAGCAATCATGGCTTACAAATCTCGATTTTCACGTTGTTGATTTTGAATTCGACGAGCCCGAGGGTCGTCAAATCGTTCGCTGTTTGGCACTGGCCCGCGGCCCGGTACAGATCGATCGCTTTTTGCCAATCCTGCTGCGCCAGGTCGTCTTTGTTCAATCCGAGATAGGCTCGATACCGGTCCCGGTACGTATCCGCCGACGTATCGCCGTTGCCGAGCGCTTTCGTGAAGTCATCCACGGCAGCCTGAAAGCGTTCGAGCTGCAGCTCGGAGTAGCCGTGCCAATACAAGAAGTTCACGTCGTTAGGGCGCGTTGCGAGCGCCGTGTCGAGAAAGGTCAGGGCCTTGGCATAATTCTTTTCGTGTATGGCGATGCGCGCGTTCGAGAGCAAGATTACCGGCGCGCCCGGCGCTAGTTGCGCAGCCTTTTCGCAGTCGCTCGCGGCGCCGCTCCAATCGTCCAATCGCCGCCGCGCGTCGCAGCGGCGCCAAAAGGTGTCCGCGTCCGGCTTATATTCCACTGCGCTGTCGTAGTTCGTCAGCGCCGATTTGAAATCGTCATCGTTGTAATACGCATCGCCGAGCGATTGGTATGCCGGCCCTGATTTCGGATCGAGCTTCAAGGCCTGCTCGCAGTCGCTAACAGCCGATGCGTTGTGTCCTTGCGCTACGTACACTTCGCAGCGCAACGCATAGGCTTCCGCCGTCGGCGCCTTCGCGATCGCATCGTTGAGCACGATGAGCGCGTCGTTGTAGGAATGGGAATCTTCCAACCGGTGCACTTGTGCGGTTAACGAAGCGGCCATCGCCAAAAGATGAAGCATTTACACTAACTCCACGCCGGCGGCTTGCTGCGCGGCACGCACCAGCGCGCCGGACCGGATCAGTTCGCGCGCAGCGGCGATATCCGGGGCGGGAACGCGA
>DASSRQ010000301.1:0-7723 GCA_035701665.1 Vulcanimicrobiaceae bacterium | reverse complement strand
CAACCCGATTGTTAGATTTTGTTAGGCGCACGCCGAAAAACTCGCATGAAACCAAGGCGTTTTTATGGGATGACCGGGACTCGAACCCGGACGCTCTCACGAGCAGCAAATTTTCGCACCACTATAGTTTTCACTACGCAGCGCCCGCAGGCGCCGGCGTGGTCCGGACTGTGCCTTGACCATATGACGTCGATCGTCACGTAGGCCGCGCCCGTCCAGTCTCTACACCTTCCGCATCGTTCGCAATGAACGGAGCGGCTTGGCTCGGCGTTGGCACGCTTCCGGAAAGAAGCAAGAGCGTTCGCCGACTTTGAGCGCATCCCATGACCCGTTTCCGCGGCCATGGCTCCAAATGAAGTCTGCTGTGTCTACCGATTCCACCATCATCCCATGGGCCGCACGTTTGCCCGGCAGGCGCCAATTTACTGCAAGCGCCCGATGAAGGGTATATACGAGCCCGCATGCTTAATCCGGCAATCAACTCCGACGACACCCAAGGAAACCGCATGCTCGACGCCCTCCCGGCCCCGGAGCTCGAGCAAATCGTGCCCCATTTGCGGCGCGTCTTCGTCCAGCGCGACCAAGTGATGCAAAGTCCGGGCGAACCAATCGAGTGGCTGCATTTTCCAATCGATGCGTTTGCATGGGCTTGGACCGACTCTACCGGCGCCGACCGTCCGGCATCCGTATTGACCGTGGGCCAACGCGGCGTGATCGAATGGAACCACGTGTTGGAATCGGATCGCGGCCAGTCCTCTGTCACCGTTATCTCACCCGGGTCGGCGTGGCGGCTGCCGGTCGACGTGTTCGATCGGTTGCCGCTGGAAAGTGCGCTGCGCAAGATGCTGCTGCGGTACGCAAATTCATGCATCCTCAACAGTGCCGTCCGGCTCGCGTGCAACTCGGAACACAACGTGGACCAGCGACTAGCGCGCTGGCTGCTTTGGGTCGCCGACGAATCGAACGCCGACGAATTCTACATCACGCACCAGCAAATCGCCGAGATCGCCGCAATCCGGCGTCCGTCGGTGTCGCTGGCGCTCTCGCAGTTCCAACGCCAGGGCTTCATCCGCTCGCAGCACGGAAAACTTCGTCTGCTGGACCGCAAGGCGCTGGAGCAGCGTGTCTGTCCTTGCTATTGGACGCTGAAACGCAACTGCGAAGACGTCTTCGAGCAATAAGAAAAACGGCGCCGTCAAGGCGCCGTTTCTCTTGCTGACGCTGCCGCGACTTATGCGGTGGGGTTATCTCCGCCTAAATCCGTGAAATCACGCGTCTGCTCGCGCAGCGAATTGGTCGCCGCCTCGCGCGAGGCTTCGATCGTCTCTTTGATCACTTCGGATCCGCGCCGCACGACTTCCGAACCGGCTTGCCGCACGCGATCTTTCATATCGTCCGTAATCGGCCCGATGCGCTCGGATTCGAACTGCGTTACCGGCAGCACCATGCCGATCAAAAATCCGATCGCCAATCCGCCGATCAACATCGCCACCGGATTCTCCAGCGGATTGACGTTGCCGATATTGCGGCGCATGCTGCCCAAGTTCGATGCCAGCGAATCGCGCGCATCGCTCAGCTTGTCGCGCACGTCGCTGACGCGATCGCCCACGGCGTCCTTCGCGTCGTCGATGCGCCCCTGAACGTTCTCCTTCGTACGCTGCACCACGTTCGCGTTTTCCGCGACGTTGCGCACGTCTTGGGCGACGCGTTCGCGCGCCAACTCTACTTCGCGGACTTGATCCCGCTCTTGATCCATTCTACGTCCTCCTTCACGCTACGCGTCGTTTGGTCGAATTGTAATGGTAGGGTCTCGCGCAGTTTCGCAACCGCCGCCGAGACGAGGCCCGCAGCCGCGATGCCCCACAGCGCCGTCACGACCAGCGCCGCAAGCCACGGTGCCATCGCCAGCGAGAGCACCATGATTAACAGCGCGGTAAACGCCCCTAAAAACGCCAGTCCCATGACGGCTCCGCCTGCAATCCACACGCCGGCCGTCATCAAACCGCTTACCTGCTGCGCCGCCTCTTTCTTGAACAGCGCAAGCTCTGCGCGAAACAAGTCGCCTAAATCTTGGCCGAGGTGGTGCAGCGATTCGCCTAGGGGTTCCCGCTGGGAGTTCACTGCGAGTACTGCTCCGCGTACGGGCTATTCCGGTACTGTCCGGTCTGCTGCGAGTAGTCTTCGGTGTACGTGCGCTGCGATGTCGAGTAATCGACGCTCGTCCGCACCGCACGCGCAATTGCAAGACCGCTGACAAAGCCGACGCCCGTGAGCAGCCACGTGCGGCCGCGCAGCGCATCCTGAAGATCCGACACGAGTTGCGTACCGTCGCTGTTGCGCAGATAACGCGCCACACCCTGGACGCGTTCGGAAACCAGAACGGCCACGTCGGCCGCCTGCGGTTCGCCGCGATCGCGCAATATGTCGCCGACCTCGCGTGCAATGTTGGTGTAGTGCTCAATCCGGTCGGCCAACAGGCCGGTTCCGCGGCCGACGGCTTGGTTGAGCATGGTCTTCGAACGTTGCATAACGTCGTTTTTTGTTTGTTCGTATGTTACCGCCATGATGTTTTCATACCCATCGCCGCACCCTGTTCCAGCCGAGCGAGGGAAAGCTGACAAGTGATGGGCAACATGCTCGTTGTGAGTGATGAGAACCGCACCGTAGTCATCGGCTCGCGCCGCGTGCCGCTGACGAATCTCGGCAAAGTCTTCTGGCCGGACCTCGGTTTGACCAAAGGCGACCTCATTGCGTACTACGATGCCGTCGCGCCGGTTTTGCTGCCGCACATACAAGGCCGCGCAATGGTGATGAAGCGGTATCCGCACGGCATCAACGGCGAGTTCTTCTTCATGAAACGCGCGCCGAGTCCGCGCCCGGAGTGGATCGAGACGTGCGAGATCGGTCACCGCTCGGGCAACGTCATCAACTTTCCGATCATCAACGATCGCGCAGCGCTGCTTTGGGTGATCAACCTGGGCTGCATCGATCTCAATCCGTGGTACTCGCTGTGCGAGAATCCCGACCGTCCGGATTTCTTACACTTCGATCTCGATCCGAACGAATCGCCGTTCTCCGCAGTGCGCGAAGCCGCGCTGATCGTACGCGATGCGCTGGAAGCGCTGGGCATGAAACCGTACGTCAAAACCTCCGGCGGCAAAGGCATGCACGTGTACGTCGGTATCAAACGCGGGCCGGAGCAGCATCAAGTGTGGGCGCTCGCCAAAGCGATCTCTATGGAACTGGCCAAGGGGCACAAAGACGTGCTGACATCCGTCTACAAAAAAGATAAGCGGCCCGCGAAACGCGTGCTGCTCGACTACAACCAAAACCGCCTCGGTGCGACGCTCGCGAGCGTTTACTCCGTGCGCCCGAACGAGTTCGCCGGCGTCTCGATGCCCGTCACTTGGGATGAAGTCGAGCGCGGCATCGAACTGCAAGACTTCACGATGCTCAACGCGCTCGACCGCATCAAGAAAACCGGCGATCTGTGGAAGCCGCTCACTCAGACGCGCGGACGCTTCGACCTCACGAGTCTCTTAGCGGCTCTGTAAATCCCGCAGCCCGGCGCGCACGCAGAGGGCACGGCTGCAGCGGCGATGAAGCGACCTGGCACCGCGCGACCGCTGCATTATTGCAGTGGGCTTTTCGCGCATCATGGAGGGGACGATGTCACAGCGTGCACTGACACGCGCCGAACTGATCGGCGGCCTTCTCGCGACCGGAGCGCTTGCGGCCTGTGGCGGCGCTGCCCCCCCGGGCGCGCGTCCGGCACCAATCGCATCGCCGTGCGGCAGCGCCTCAACGAGCGGGGTCGCCGCGAGCCATCCGGTGTACGATATTTTTTCACACCCGGTTTTCGATCGCTTAGACAAAGGCGCTCTTGCAAAACTGTTCGATCCGTCGGCTCAGCTTCAAGCGCTCATCCGGGGATATTTCGCCCAATCAGGCCAACGGATACAGGTCGCCAACGCGATCGACAGCATTCCTAGTGCCGGCATCGTGATCCAAACGCCGGGCACCTACACGTTTTCCCGCGACATCCGGTGGACTCCGAACGACGCTCAATGTTCGGCAATTACGATTTTATCCAGCGATGTTACGCTCGATTTGGCCGGCTACACGCTGACTGCGTCCGCAGCAAATAAGGAGCAGCAAATCACCGGGATCGCCGCAGGCTCGGCGGACGATCCGGCGATCACAAATGTCACGATTAAGAATGGCGCCGTTGCAAACGTTCCCGAACATGGTATTTTGGCGGCAAATGTGGGCGGTTTGACTATCTCGGACTTCACCGTCACCGGTATCTGCATGCAGAACCTTTGTACCAGACTCTTAACTCCCGCCGGAATCAAAGTAAGCGGGTCGTCGAACGTTACGATCTCACGCTGCAGCGTTACGCAGCTGAACGTCACAACCGATTCCTGTGCCGGCATCATGCTGCTTAACACCGACACCGCCACCGTAACGGGCTGCAGCGTCAGTTCGCTTGTAAATAACGACGGCGCGGTTCAAGGCTTCGGTTATATCAAGAGCACCTGGGTCACCACCACCGGATGCTCGGCGCAGATGCTGCAATCACACTTCAACGGAAATGTAAAAACGTCAGGCCACACGGTGCTGGGATTCTGCCCGATTTTCTGCCAGAATTTGGGCTATTATGATTGTTCGGCATCCAATTTGAACGGATGCTGTGACGATTGCCACGGCATGTCCGTGTTCCTCGACGGAGCGGTCCTTGTCAGCGGCTTTTCTGCAGAAACCGTTACGGACGGGGTTTCGCCGTCCAACTCCGGAGCGAAGGCGACTGGTCTTGAAGTCTACGGAACGGGAGTGTTGGTGACCGATTCCACCGTGAGCGCCATCACCGCGATCAATCCGCAAGACTTGCAAGCTACCGGCTTCAGCGCGTGGGGCCAAGGCAACTCGTTTGTACGATGCACGGCTGTCAACGTAAAGGTGATCGACAATTTCCACACCGGAGCGCTCGGTGAAGGCTTCGGCTGGGCGCCCGATCCGCGGCCTGTTTTCTCGACTACGCCCGCGACAAACACGACCTACACGGATTGCACTGCAGAACAGTGCGACGTCGGCTTCGACACGTGGAATCACGTCGACTCAACGTGGACCAACCCCACGTGCACGGACTGCAAAACGGCCATTCTCGCTCAGCCGCAAGGAACGATGAGAACAGTGTCGTGCGATCCCTGCTCCGAGTGCAACCCGGCGTTCAACACAAGCCTGAAGAATCAGGCGAGCGGAAATACGTATCCGGTAATGTAGAACTTAGATCGGCGCATTAAGCCGCCCGATCTTATTGGCCGTCGTCTCGGTAAACCACAGGCCGCCATGCGTCCCGCAAAATGAGTCTTCGCACGGCGTGATTCCGGTCGGCTTGGAATTTGCGGTTGGAATCGCGTACTCGGTAATCGCGCCTGCCGTCGTGATCCGCCCGATCTTGTTCGCGTTACTCTCGGTGAACCACTGCGCCAGATCGTATCCATACGTGATGCGATCGGCACCGGAGTTTGCCGTCGGAATTTTATATTCGGTTATGGCGCCGGCCGGCGTCATTCTCGCAATCTTATTGGTTCCGTTTTCGGTAATCCAGAGATTATGGTCCGAACCGGTAACGATGCCCATCGGGAAACTGCCCGACGCTAACGAATACCGGTGGAGCACGCTGCCGGACGCGGAAATAACGTACACAGATGCGGCGTTAGGATCCGCGCATGGTCCGCCGCAGTGCGCAGTCACATACAGATTTCCGTTCGGACCTCCCGTAATCGCGGTCGGAATGTCGTAGTTTTCAAGGCTGGCTCCCGCGGCTTGACCGTTGTTCGGTCCCTGGCACGGGTCGACGCACCAGCCGAACGTGAAATTTGACGTTCCGGGAATTTGCGCGAAATTCGTCAAGACGCCGAATTCTAGATAGTCGGTCGGCGTGAACGAAAACACGCCTTCCGGTGTAATGCGCGCCATGAAAAACGTGTCTTCGTTCTCCGGCTGCTTCACCACGTAATACACCGACCGGTTCAGACTGATCACCGCATCGAATCCGGCGCTCTGCGTAGGGTTGCCGCCGAACGATGGCGCCGTGAAAGTATGCACGTTTCCGGTCGAGGCGACCATTTCGTAGATGTTTGGCGATGCACCGGCCGCGCCCGCGTTGGTGAACCACAGCGTGTCGTACGGTCCGCGCGCGAGATCGCTTGGATGCACGCCGGCGGGAATGGAGTATTCGGTGAAAGCACCGTGGGTAACGAGTGACTGCGCGTTTATCGGCTGGCCGCCGGCCGTCATATCCGGCTGCGACGGGCCCGCAGGGACTACGGTTCCGTGCGAGCAAGCGGCAACGGCTAGCAAGGCGATAAGGGCAAGAATCGATGCATGTTTCATCATGCCAAAGCCCTCCGCCGGAAATTGTACGACTGTTGAGTTATGTTTGACAATCTGCCGCTGCAGCCGCCGATAGAACCGATGGAAGCGCGCGCCCAGACGAAACTTCCGTCGGGCGATGCGTGGATTTACGAACCGAAATGGGACGGTTTTCGCTGTATCGCGTTCCGCGACGGAAGCGACGTCGCGCTGCAGTCGAAGTCCGGACAAGCACTCGAACGCTACTTCCCCGAGATCGTCGAAGCGGTCTTGAGCGTCAGCGCAAAGCGGTTCGTGCTGGACGGCGAGATCGCGATCGAACTCGACGGATCGCTCGACTTCGATGCGCTGCTGCAGCGCATCCATCCGGCGGCATCGCGCATCAAAAAACTCGCGCTCGAAACGCCGGCGCGTTATTTCGTCTTCGATTTGCTTGCCGAATCAGGTAAACTTCTCGCCGAGCAGCCGCTGGAGGTGCGTCGCGAACGCCTCGAAGACTTCGCCGCAAAGCACTTCAAAAAAGGCGGCGACGTGCTGCTGTCGCCGGCGAGCTTGGAGATCGAGCACGCTCGCGAATGGCTCGAAGGCGGCGCGCAGTTCTTCGACGGCGTCATCGCCAAGCGCGCGGACGCGCCGTACGCCTTCGGCTCGCGCGATGCAGTCGTTAAGATCAAACGCGCGCATACCGCCGATTGCGTCGTGGGCGGCTTTCGCAAAACGGCCGACGGGAAGAGTGTGGCATCGCTGCTGCTCGGTCTTTACGACGAAAACGGATTGCTCCATCACGTCGGCTTCGTCGGCAGCCTCAGCGCCGAAGAGCGCAAGCGCGCGACGCAAACACTCAAACCGCTCGTCGAGGAACCCGGCTTTACCGGAAACCGCCCCGGCGGTCCAAGCCGCTGGAACCGCGGCAAAGAGTCGGAGTGGTTTCCCGTGCGCCCCGAAGTGGTCGTCGAGGTGCAATACGATCACACGACCGGCCAGCGCTTCCGCCACGGCGCGCGCTTTTTGCGGTGGCGCCCCGAGAAGTCGCCGAAGCAGTGCACGCTCGATCAAGCCTTCTGAATTAGCTGCCTGGCCTGCGGTTGCGGGCACCCCGATCTTGGGTATGAGACCGGACAATACCAATGGCCCTGTCGCAACGCCCTCCAAAACCCACGGCCATCGCTCACTCTTTCCTTCAGTCAGAAGGTGAGATGGCGACGCTTATCGCCGGCTTCAACTGGGCGGACCACCCGCTCGGTCCGCTGGAGCATTGGCCGCAAAGTCTTCGCACATCCCTAAGCCTGATTCTAAATACGAAGCACCCGATGTGGATCGGTTGGGGCGACCGGATGTCGTTTTT
>DASSRQ010000300.1:0-2927 GCA_035701665.1 Vulcanimicrobiaceae bacterium | reverse complement strand
TCGCAGGAAGGCGCGCGTTCGCAGAACTCGATTCGCTTCGACGCGCTCGGAATGCGCATGCGCGTCGTGTCGGTCGATCCGTCGCGTGCGCAAGCGTTCGTCGCGCATATGCGCGCGCAATCGGGCGTGATAAGCGTCGAGCAGGCGCAGTACCGGCGTCTCGCATCGGCCGTTTCGGTTAACGATCCGTATTATCGCGGCGAGGGAACGGGTGCACCGTACTTTCAATCGCCCTCGACCGCCGGTCAGTGGGATATGCACGTCATCAACGTGGGCACGGCGTGGGGCGACTATAGCTCGCTTCCGGCACGCGGCGCTGCGATCGCCGTGATCGATACCGGCGTCGACGTTACGCATCCCGATCTGGGCGGCGGCAAAGTCGTACATCAGGGCTGTTTCGTGACGTATCCGTCGAGTGCAGCACAGACGACGGGTTCGTTTGCCATCGATACCGACGGCCACGGCACGAACGTTGCCGGCATCGCCGATGCGGACACCAACAACAATTTCGGTTTCGCCGGCGTCGGATTTGCCGCACCGCTTCTTGCGTACCGGATCTTCCCGGCGACGCCGAGCGGCGGCTGCGATTCGTCTAGTACGAGCGCGCAGTGTTCGACGACGGACGTGGACGAAGCGTCCGCGATCAACGACGCCGTTTCGCACGGCGCGAAGGTGATCAATCTGAGCCTCGGCGCAACGCCGCCGTGCAGCGACCCGACCGAAGAAAATGCCGTCGAAGCCGCGATCGCGCGCGGCGTGGTGGTGGTTGCAGCGGCAGGCAACGAGAGCAAGAACGGATTGGATTGTCCGGCTGCGTATCCGGGCGTCATAGCCGTCGGTGCTGAAGGTCCGGGCGGATCGTCGGATGCCGAGATCGTCGCGAGCTATTCGAACTGGCTCAACAACGGCGGCACGGGCAGCGGCGGAGCGTACTTGGTCGCTCCGGGCGGCACCGCCAGCTCGAGCACGGACTCCGACTCGCTGCACTACGTGGAAAACATCACCTCGAGCCAGCAGTCGGGGGCGTCCGCCTACTGCAAAGTGGACGCGTTCGGCGAAGCCAGCGACTGCCGCGCCGGCTTTGCGGGCACCTCGCAGGCAACCCCGCACGTCGTCGGCGTTGTCTCGCTGATGTTGGGGCTGCGGCCCTCGCTCACGCCGGCGCAGATTGCTGCCGATTTGTGCAGCACGGCGCACAGCATCGGCGATTCGAAGCAAGGGTGCGGACGTTTGGATGCGGCGGCCGCGGTAGCCAAAGCGCTCACTCAGTAGCGCGCATAAAGGAACAAGCAAGCATATCGGCCGATTGAATCGGCCGATATGTCTTTTATGATGGCACATCGCGGATTCTCTCTTGCGCTCTGTTTCTCGCTGGTATTTCTCTCGGCGTGTGCGGGCGGCGGCGGCGGCAACGGCATTTTGCCGAGCGGCAACGGCGGCGGCCAAACGTCTTTGGAGTGCCCGTCGAGCGGATCGCTTCCGGCAAGCATTGCGTCGTCGCACAGCGATGCCGCCGGCCGGATTGCGAGCCCGGCGCGTTCCGCATTCGTGCCCGGACAAATTGCCATTACGCTGCACCGCGCCGCGGGAGCGGCACGCGCGAGTGCGTTGACCGGTTTGGTGCACGGCGATCGCGCAGCGGACCTCGATTTCGATGCAACCGGCATGCAGCTGCGTGTCATCAACGTCGCGCCCGGAACCGAAGACGCGGCATTAGCGACGCTGCGTTCGCAGCCGGGCGTCGTCGCTGCCGGCCGGGTCGGATACCGGTCTCGTTTGTCGATCTCTGCAAACGATCCGTATTACGCCGGCTATCCCGGAACTACGGCGCCGTATTACGAGAACGCCTCCACGCCCGGGCAGTGGGACATGCACGACATCAACGTTTCGGGCGCGTGGAATCAAGTGGCGGCAAATCCGCCCGTCGTCGGCTCCGCTGCACCGATTGCGGTTATCGACACCGGCGTGGACGTTACGCATCCGGAGCTGAGCGGCGGGAAGATCGTGCGCACGCGCTGCTTCGTTTCCTATCCCGTAGGTTCTGCGCAGACGACGGGACAGTACGTCACCGATACCGACGGCCACGGCACGAACATCGCGGGCATTGCGAGCGCGGACAGCAATAATTCGTTAGGCTTCGTCGGCACGTCATACGATGCGAAACTGTTGGCCTACCGCATCTTTCCGACCGATCCGAGCACCGGGTGCGAAGGAAGCAACGCGACGAATCCGCAGTGCCAGGCCTACACCGGCGATGAAGCCAGTGCGATCAACGACGCCGTTGCGAACGGCGCAAAAGTGATCAGCCTGAGCCTTGGAACCGATCCCGGAGCGGGTGCCTGTTCCGTCGCCGATCCGGAGTATCAAGCCGTTGAAAACGCTATCGCGCATAACGTTACGGTTGTAGCTGCGGCCGGAAACGGCGACCAAGCCGGCAACGCCGAAGCGCATCTCGACTGCCCCGCCGGAGATCCGGGCGTTATCGCCGTCGGTGCGAGTGGCTTGAACGATGCGAATCCACTTGCCATTACCGAAGAGATCGCACCGTACTCGAATTACATCGTCGGCAGCAACGGCCGCTATTTGCTGGCGCCGGGCGGAAATGCTACGTCGTCAAGCGATCTCGATGACTTGCACTGGATTGAGGGACTCTACAGCTCGACGGCGCTCAACTCGTCGCAATACTGTATCCCGGATCTCGGAGCGGCTTCAGGCGCTCCAAATGACTGCCGCTTATTGTTCGTTGGTACTTCGCAAGCCACGCCGCACGTCTCCGGCGTCGCTGCGATGATCCTCACCGTGCGCCCGAACTATACGCCGCAGCAAGTCGCAACAGCCCTGTGCAATAGCGCTGTCGACATTGGTAATCTGAAAGAAGGCTGCGGGCGCCTCGACGCGAGCGCTGCGGTGGCGTACGCCCTAGCGCA
>DASSRQ010000299.1:0-5461 GCA_035701665.1 Vulcanimicrobiaceae bacterium | reverse complement strand
TGCCCCGATTCGAACAGCATCTCCATCGCTAAATGCGCTTCGCGGAAGCTCAACCCGCCTTTAACCGGCGTACCGGTTCCCGGAGCTTCGCTCGGGTCGATGCCGTCCATATCGAACGACATGTGCACTTGTTTTTTGTCTGCGCCGGCAATCTCGATCGCGCGTTCCATCACTTTCGTCATGCCCAACCGATCGACGTCGCTCATCGTGAACGCCGTTACGCCGAGTTCGCGAAGCGTATGCTTCTCACCGGGATCTACGTCGCGCAATCCGATCTGCACGGTGCGCTTCGGATCCGCGAAGCCGTGCTTGAGCGCGAAATACAGCGGCATGCCGTGCACGTTGCCGGAGTGCGAGGTCTCGGGGCTGTTGGTATCGCTATGCGCGTCGACCCAAACGAGTCCGGGTGCGTAGCCCCGCGCACGCGTAAGACCCTCCAGGGTGCCCATCGCGATCGAGTGATCGCCGCCGAGCACGACGGGGAAACCGTTCGAGTTGATGATGTGTTCGACTTCGCTTGCGAGTTGGCCGCAGACCGTCGAGATGATGTCGAAATACTTCGCCTTTTGATCGCCCTGCCCGAACTCTTCGCGCAGCGGCACTTGCAGGTTGCCGTGGTCGTAGATCTCCGGAATCTGCAGGCGCCGCAGCTGAGCGTCGAGTTTGGCGTAACGAACGGCGTAAGGGCCCATGTCCACGCCGCGGCGGCTCGCACCCAAATCCATGGGGACGCCGACGATGTCGATACGCTCGATGCTCCGGGGATCTGCTGCAGTACTCACGGCGCGGCACCTTCTTCAATGCTGTCGTGAGGGTCCTTGGTCAGCACCGGGCGCGCCTCGTCGCGGCTCACCGAGCCCGGAATAACGCGCAGGATCAGGACCCGGAGCACGCCGGCGATGGGGACGGCCACGAACATGCCGATGACGCCGTAGAGCTCGCCGCCGATAAGGATCGACAGGACCACCGCGGACGGACTGAGTTGGATGGTCCGGCTCACGATGTTCGGCGCGATCACGTGGCCTTCGAGCTGATTTGCGATGACGAAGACGATGGCAACCTTGACCACGAGCGGAAAGCCGCCGTTGACGAGCGCGATGACCATCGCCGGGATGAACGCAATGACCGGACCGATGTACGGAATAAAATCGAGCAGCGCAGCGATGGCGGCGATGACGATCGCATACGGCAGACCGACGAAAAACAGCCCGAGCGCGATGAAGATGCCGACGGTAAAGCCGACAAGCAACTGTCCGCGGATAAAGCCGCCGATGACGGTTTCGAGCTCACCCAGCACGTCCAGCGTAGCCTCACGCTGCGATGGCGGGATGAAGCCCATGAAAAACCGCTTGATCGTTTCGGAGTCGTAGAGCAGATACGCGCCCAGTACCGGAATCGCAATCATCGCGCCCAAAAATGCGGCCGATGCCAAAAGCACGGTTATGGCGTTTCCGAATGCGGCTGCGCCGTGTTTCTGCAGCCACTCGGGAACCGTGACCGGCAGCTTCGCAATCTCGTCCCGAATGAACGGCGGTGCATGCGCGACCACCGGATTCTTCGGATCGCGCAAGAATGCGACGAGCCGGTGCTGGATCGCGGGCCAATCGTGCGTCAGCGTCGTCACTTCGAACGAGAGCGCCGGAATGAGATACATCAATCCCGTGAAGACTATGGCCGCTATCGTTGCATAAACGAGCAAGATCGCGACGATGAGCGGAAGTTTGCGGTTGAGAAAGCGCACCAGCGGATACACCAGGTATGCAAAAAAGATCGCGCCGACGATCACGACGACGATCGCACTGATGCGTTCGACGAACTGCATCAAGTTCGTAAAGATCAAAAAGATCAGTACGACCGAAAGCAGCAGCTTCCAGGCCACGTCCAGCCGGTGCTCGGTGAACCACTTGTACGGCTCTTCTTCCGCGCCGCGTGCCGCTTCGGCGCGCGCGGCCGTGACTTGCGCCTCGACTTCGAGGCCGAGCGTTTGCGCGCGCGACGGGTACCGGTAACGCAGATAACGCGCCCAAAGCGCGGCGCCCATGCGGATCGCGCCGCGGAATCCCAGGAGCGGACCGTCTGAATATCCGTCGTCGCTATCAATAAGCGCCAGCATCACCCGGTTGCGCGATTTGAGCCGCTGCCCCCACTTCTGGGCGGCCTCAATGTTGCGGCCGCAGTTCAGCTGAATCAGCGCGAGCACTTTTTCATCGTCGTCGCCGGCGCGCCGCACGATGGTCGTGAAGTCGCGGTACGAGATGCCCAGCGCGCGCAGCAGCCCTTGATCGAACGGGCTCTGCCCGTACAAATAATCGCCGAGCGTACCCTGCATGGCCGCTCGCGCCTTATCGATCATCCTTGGGAGCCAAGCAATACCCCCGAGTTCCTCGGACCAGCGCCGCGGCGGCTCTTCCCGCAGGTCCTTAGCGTTCATCCCTGCCACGTTCTGGTTCATACCCCCGCAAGGCTTCTTTAGCCGCAGTTTCGTACAATCGGCGGATGATGCGTCGGGCGCTTTCACTTACGCTCGCCTTGACCTGCGCGCTCATCCTCGCGGGATGCGTCCGCGCGCATCCGCATCCCAAGCCCGGTCAGACCACCCTGGCCATGGTGACGGACGTCGGCGGTTTGGGCGATCGATCGTTCAACGACTCCGCATACCGCGGTCTGGTGGATTCGCGCGACAACTTGGGCGCATACATTAAAGTCCTGCAATCCAAGTCCGCGGCCGACTATCAGCCGAACCTTACCGTGCTGAGCGAAGCGCACTTCGGCATGATTTACGCGGTCGGTTTTTTGATGGGCGACGACACCGGTCAAGTCGCCGCGCAGTTTCCCCAGCAGCGTTTCGCCATTATCGACGCGATCGTTCCGCAGCCCAACGTCGTCTCGGTGACGTTCCGCGAACAGGACGGATCGTTTCTGGCCGGCGCGCTGGCAGCGATGGTTTCAAAAACGCATCACATCGCGTTCATCGGCGGCATCGACATCCCGCTGATCCGGAAGTTCGAGGCCGGCTATACGGCCGGCGCGCGAGAGATCGATCCGAACATCAAGGTGGACGTCAAGTATGCGGGCTCGTTCGACGACGTCGCAACCGGAAAAGAACTAGCGAATCTTTTATTCAACGGCGGCGCCGACATCGTGTACACCGCAGCCGGTAAAGTCGGCCTCGGAGCGATCGACGCTGCGCGTACGCGTCCGCAAGGCTACTACATCATCGGCGTGGACAGCGATCAGGACGCTATGGCGCCCGGCAAGATTCTCACGTCCGTCGTCAAGCACGTCGACGTCGGCGTTTTCCGTGTCGCGAAAGCGCTGCAGCAGGGACACCCGCTCAGCGGCCACGTGGAACTCGGACTAAAAGACGGCGGTGTCGGACTAACCGATTTCAAATACACGCGCAGTGCCGCCACACCGCAGCGCATCGCCACGCTGCGCAAACTGCAAGCCGCCATCATTGCCGGCCGCATTCAAATTCCGTTCACCCGCGAGGGCCTAGCTGCATGGAAGCCGGTAGCGCTTTAACTCTGCGGGGAATCCGCAAAACCTATCCGGGCATCGTCGCCGTCGACGGTGTGGATCTGACGCTGCAGCCGGGCGAAGTGCGCGCGCTCGTCGGCGAAAACGGCGCGGGAAAATCGACGCTGGCCACAATCGCGTTCGGTACGGTAAAACCGGACGAAGGCACCGTCAACGCAAACGGCACAGTCGGCCTCGTTCACCAGCACTTCGAACTGGTGGGGCGCTTGCGCGTCTGGGAGAACGTGCTGCTCGGACGCGAACCCCGCAACGGCTGGCGGATCGATGCCGGTGCCGCGCGCGATCGCGTGCGCATGCTGGCGCAAGAAAACGGTCTGACGATCGATCCCGACGCATTCGTCGACGAGTTGCCGATCGCGGTGCAGCAGCGCGTCGAACTGTTACGCGAGCTCGAACGCGCGCCGTCGGTGCTGCTGCTCGACGAGCCGACGGCCGCGCTGGCGCCTGCCGAGATCGCTTCGTTCTTTGCAACCGTTACGGCGCTTGCGAAACGCGGGACCGCGGTGCTGATCATCACGCACAAACTGCAAGAGGTACTCGCGTTCGCATCCGGCGTTACCGTGATGCGCCACGGCAAGATCGTCGCGCAGTTCGACACGGCGAAAACGAATACCGACGAGATCGCCCGCGCAATGGTCGGCGGCGAACTGCCGGAAGTCGCGGAACCAAAAGCGGGCGGCGGCGGCGTGCTGGTGCGCGTCGAGAACTTGAACGCCGGAAGCGGCAGCTCGGCCGTGCGCGACCTGTCGTTCGACGTGCACGCCGGTGAGATCGTCGGCATCGCAGGCGTCGAAGGCAACGGACAAACGGCGCTCGGCGATGCGCTTGCCGGAATGATCGACTACACCGGCACAATCGCGTGCGAAGGCCGCCCGGGCATCATTCCGCAAGACCGCCATCGCGAAGCGCTCGTACTCGATTGGTCGATTGTCGAAAACACGGTGCTCGGACGTCAGTATCGCGATAGCAGCCGCCGCGGCGCGCTGATCGATCGCGAGGCGGCCAGGCGCGACGCGCAAACGATCGTCGAACACTACGACGTTCGCGCTGCATCGTTGGACGTTCCGGTGCGCACGCTTTCGGGCGGCAATCAGCAAAAAGTCGTTGTCGGACGCGCGCTGATCGATAAACCGAGCGTCGTGCTGGCATATCAGCCCACACGCGGCATCGACGTCGGCGCCGCCGCACTCGTGCAGTCACGCCTGATCGAAGCGCGCAACAACGGCGCAGCCATCGTGCTGGTCTCGTTCGAATTAGACGAACTGCTTGCGCTCTCGGATCGGATCTTGGTGCTGTATCGCGGCGAGATCGCCGGCGAGTTTGCGCGCGGCGCGTTCGACCGCGGAAGGATTGGCGAGTTGATGGCGGGGGCCAAGGCATGAAGTCGTTACGCGCACTGCTGCTGGCGTTCGCGCTTGCAGCGATTGCCATGCTCGTCGCCGGCGTCAGTCCGGTGGACGGATTCTGGGCGCTCTTCGTCGGTGCGCTCGGCGGGCGCCAGCAGATCGCAGAGACACTCGTGCAAACGACGGCGCTGCTGTTTCCGGCGCTCGGCATCACGCTTGCCTTCCGCGCCGGTCTCTTCAACATCGGCGCTGAGGGACAACTCGTCGTCGGCGGCCTTGCCGCAGGCGTCATCGGCGCGCAATTCTCGCCGCCGGGATTCATTGCGATTCCCATTCTGCTGATCGCCGGCTGCGCCGGGGGCGCCGTGTGGGGCGGCATTGCCGGCTGGCTGCGCGCGAAGTTTCACGCGAGCGAGATCATCTCGACGCTGATGCTCAACTTTATCGCGCTCGCACTCGCAAACTATTTAATCTCAGGTCCGCTCAAATCGTCGGCGGGCGCTGAGACCGCGATGCTCGCCGCGAGTTCGTGGCTGCCGCTGCTGCTCGGCGGAACGCGGCTCTCGATCGCGCTG
>DASSRQ010000298.1:0-5374 GCA_035701665.1 Vulcanimicrobiaceae bacterium | reverse complement strand
GGCGAACCGACTCTGCGCAACGACGTGTCGTTCGGCGACGGCATGTACCGTTCGAACGACGGCGGCGCGACGTGGCAGCATCTCGGACTCGACGCGAGCGGTTCGGTCGCGCGCATCGCGATCGATCCCAAAGATCCGCAGCGCGTGTTCGTTGCGGTTTCGGGCGACTTCTATCATCCGAACGCCGAGCGCGGCGTCTTCCGCACGCTCGACGGCGGCAAGACGTGGGAGAAAGTGCTCTCTGCGGGCGATCGCACCGGCGCATCCGGCCTTGCGATGGATCCGTCGGATTCGAATCATTTGTTTGCTGGGTTGTGGGAAGCGTGGCGCACGCCGTATCACTTGAACAGCGGCGGCAAAGACGACGGCCTGTACGAGTCCACCGACGGCGGTACGCATTGGACGCGCCGCACCGGCGCGGGATTGCCGGCCGGTACGATGGGGCGCATCGACGTGCGTTTCGCGCCAAGTAATCCCAAGCGCGTCTTCGCACTGATCGAATCCGAAAGCGGCACGCTCTGGCGCAGCGACGACGGCGGCAAAACGTTCGCGCTCGTCAACAAATCGCACGGCATCGATCAGCGTCCGTTCTACTTTACGACGATGTCCGTCGATCCGAACGACGAGAACCACGTGTTCTTCATGTCGGTGCAAATGTGGGAGTCTGTTGACGGCGGCAAGACGGCGCACACGCTGCGCGGCACGCGCGGCGGCGACTATCACTCGCTCTGGATCGATCCGCGGGATTCGCACCGCATGATCGCCGGCGACGATCAAGGGACGCAGTACACCCTCGGTGCGCCGCGCGGCTGGACGACTGCCGCTATCGCACTCGCGCAGCCGTACCACGTCGACACCGACGATCGTATTCCGTACACCGTATGCGCCGAAGACCAAGATTCGGGCAGCGCGTGCGGTTCGAGCACCAATAACGCCTTCTCGCGCGGCGACTGGTTTTACGCCGGGGGCGGCGAGAGCGGCTGGATCGTTTTCGACCGCGCCGACTCCAACCTCATCTACGGCGACGGCTATCAGGGCGCGCTTACGCAGTACGATCGCAAGAGCGATCAGGCGCGCGCGATCGACGTGTGGCCGGAAGATGCGATGGGCTGGCCTGCGGCGGATCTGAAGTACCGCTTCCAGTGGACCTCGCCGCTTGCAATGTCGCAGCACCATCCGCACCGCCTGTACATGGGCGGTAACAAAGTGTTCGCTACCCACGACGGCGGGCAGACCTGGCGCGCGATCAGCGGCGACCTCACGCGCAACGTCAAGCAGTATCAACAGTTCTCGGGCGGCCTGACGCGCGACAACACGAGTGTCGAGTACTACGATACCGTCTTCACCATCGCCGAGTCGCCGGTGCGGGACGGAGATCTGTGGGCCGGCACCGACGACGGCTACGTCTGGCTCACGCGCGACGGCGGCAAGCATTGGAGCAACGTGACGCCTTCGCAGATGGCCTCGGATTCGCCGGGCGCATGGGGCCGCATCGACTACGTCGCACCGTCTCCGTTCGCCGCGGGCACCGCCTACATGGTCGCCGACTATCACAAGTCGGGAAGCCGGGTGCCGCATCTCTACAAAACGGCAGACTTCGGCGCGCATTGGACGCCCATCGCGGGCGGATTGCCGCAAGACAGTTACGCGCGCATGATCAAGCCGGACCCGGTGCGCCGCGGCATGCTGTATGCGGGCACCCAGACTGGATTGTGGCTTTCGTACGACGACGGGTCGCACTGGATGCCGCTCAATACGAATCTTCCGGTTGCGCCGGTCTACGACTTCACGTTCCAGCGGCGATTCGACGATCTGGTCGTGGCGACGCACGGGCGCGCCGTCTGGATCCTTGACGACCTGCATCCGCTGCAAGAGTTGACCGATGCGGTCGCCGCCCAGCCCGTCCACGTCTTTACGACGGTCCCGGCCTACCGGATGGTCAGCGGGTCGCACGATGCCGGTATCTCGTTCTATCTCAAGGCGGTGCCCGCAACGCCGGTCTCCGTTCAAATCCTCGAGCATGGCCGGGTGATCCGCACGTTGGCGGTGCCCAAGCCGGTGGCCGGCATCAACCGGACGAGTTGGAATCTGCAGTACGAAGATCTCAAAGTCGTAAAAAACTACGTGCCTTGGGGCAGCGGCGGATTTGACGGGCCGGTGGTCCTGCCCGGAACCTATACGGTGCGAGTGAGCGCCGCGGGCGCAACCTCGAGCGCGCCGCTGACCGTACGCATCGATCCGCACTCGCACGTCTCGCTTGCCGACCTGCGCGCGCAGCTCGAGTTCTTGCAGCGGGCTCGCGGCGATTTGGCCTCGCTCGGAAAGACCATCGACCGGCTGAACGCGCTCAAGGCGAAGAACGGCCCGAACGCAGCCCGCATTGACGCCCTGCTTCACAAGATCTACGAGCCCGAAGTGACCGAAGGCGAAGACGCGCTCCGCTATCCGCAGCAGGTTTACGGCAAGGTCGCTTATCTTGCCGGCAACGCCGAATCGTCGGACGCCAAACCGACGCAGTCCGAACTGCAAACACTCGACGCGCTGGAGGGACGCGCGCGGGCGCTGGAGCGTGAAGCGGCGCGAATGATGACTCCTTGATGGCCGCCGGGTCCATTTTGATGCCGCTTTGATGGCCGGGAGCACTCCTTTAGTGCCAAAATTGTGGAATGGAACGCACCAACGAACCGAAGATCGTCTTACTCGTCCGGTTGTTGAATGCCATCGACGAGGGCCGTTTCTCTTTCGAGCAGCTCAAAGACCGGATCGCCGAAGGCGAACATAAGCCGAGCACGCGCAGTCTGCGCCGCTACCTCGCGGTGTTGGCGGATGCGGGCTTTCCGTGGTACTTCGACCGGGCGACGAACACGTACCGGTTCTCGGAGGGCTACAGCCTCAAGCGCCTCGAGCTGAGCAGCAGCGAACTCTTCGGCCTAGTTGCGCTGCGGGCCATCAGCGCCAGCCTCAAGGGCGCCATCGGCACGTACGTCGACGAGGTGACGGCAAAGATCGTCGGATCGAGCGGCGGCGCGGCTAAAGAGAAGCTGCAGGCCGCGGCTCCGAGCGTCGCGTTCCGGCTCAGCGAAGTCGCGTTGGACGACGAAGGCGAGCGCATCTTCACCCAGCTCTCCTCCGCCGAGCGCAACTCGCGCAGCGTGCGGTTCGAGTATCAAGATAAAGAAGGCAACACGTCGGTCCGTACGGCCGACCCGTACGGCTTCGTTGTCGGAGGCGGGCGCGTCTACTGCATCGCGCACGACCGCGACCGGCGCAGCATGCGCACCTTTGCCGTCGACAATATGCGCGACCTGACGGTGCTCGCTCAAACGTTTACCAAGCCGCAGAGCTTCAACGTGGAAGACTTCGCCGGCTCGTCGATCAGCGGCGTGCTCGGCGGCGGCGGAGCTACGACGGAAGTGCGCGTGCGCTTTGCGCCCCGCGTCGCTAAGGCCGCGATCGCGGCGCGCGTAGTGGCGGATCGCGCGGTCACGCGTCTGGCTGACGGATCGGTAGAGATAGCCTATGCTGTCGCCGACTTGGACGAGCTCACGCGCTGGGTTCTGGGATGGGGAGCGCAAGCCGAGATCGTCGCGCCGCCAGAAGCGCGCGGACGCATCCAACTGCTCATCTCTGAGATCGCAACGAAGTACGAACTGCCGGTATCCCGGTAGTTCGCGCTTCGCGCAGAGAAAAAATAAAAACGGCGGTGTTTATTTCAACACCGCCGTTTTAACGTAATCGTCCGTCGATTTGCGCCTGTCGGACTCCGGTTAAAGATTCCAACTGACGCCGCCGTCCGTTCGTCCGGTTCACTCCGAATCGCGGCTTTCACCGCGCTTCCTCAACGTTTGCCGGCCGCGGCTTTTACGTTCGCCGCACTTCAATCGCTTGAAGTGAATGCATCATATCAGCCGTTAAACGGCTAAGCAAGAGGCCGTAAGGCTTGTTCGCAGGGTATTCGCAAAAAACTCGTTTTACTCACATATTGTGCACTTTGCGTGCATATTTTTGCATACAAATCAAAAGAGCCCCGGGAAAAACCCGAGGCCCTCGACGTATTTTCTCTGCTGCCTTGCCTGTCCGGCGCCCGTAAGGGAACCTTACTGACACTGCTGCGAGGTTGACCGCTCCACTCGGATCGCCGACGTGCGACTGCATCGTCAACATGGCTCGGCCGCGACTTATACGTTCATCGCCCTTCGTTTTACTGAAGTGTATGCATGGTAGCACCCTAGAAATGTCGTAGCAAGTAGCCGGAAGCCGATTCCACCGCATTTCCACAAGAAAGATCGCTTATACACATGGTTATCCACCTGCTGACCTTTTTGCTGGCCCAAAGTATGTTCGCCGGCCTTCCGATCGACGGCATCCGCTGCGATACGATGGAGGGCGCAGTCGAGCACATTCACTCGCATCTGCAGATCAAAAACCACGGCAAAAGCGTCCAGATTCCTCAAAGCATCGGCATTCCGCAAGGCGGGCAGTGCCTGTACTGGCTGCACACGCATACACCGGACGGCCTCATTCACATCGAGTCGCCGGTGCGCAAGTCGTTCACGCTCGGACAGTTCTTCGATATCTGGGGCGAACGCCTGAGCCGCACGCAAGCCGCGTCCGTCCGCGCCGCTCGCGGGCGTTCGCTGCGCGTGACCGTGAATGGGAAGGTCTGGCCGGGCGACCCGCGCTCCATTACGCTGCGCGACAATCAGGAGATCGCCATCAGCAACTAATAGTAAAGGGTATGGCCACGACAGCGGTTCCGGCGATCGATCTCGACGGACAGCATCTCTCACTCGAACAGATCGGCGCGATCGCCCAGGACGGAGCTCCCGTACGCGTCACGCCGGAGGCGCGCGCCCGCGTTGCGGCGGCGCGCCGGCTCGTGGATGAAAAATTCGGAATCGGCGATGCCATCTACGGCGTTACGACCGGTTTCGGGCGTCTGGCCAACATCAAAGTCGAACCGCAAGACGCCGCGCTGCTGCAGCTGAACCTCGTGCGCAGCCACGCGGCGGGAACCGGCGACCCGCTTTCGATCGAACACGTGCGCGCGGCCGGCGTGCTGCGCGCGAGTTCGCTCGCTGCCGGACACTCCGGCATCCGCGAATCGACGCTGGATCTGCTGGTCGAACTGCTCAATCGCGGCGTCACGCCTTACGTACCACGGCAAGGCTCCGTCGGTGCCAGCGGCGATCTTGCGCCCCTCGCGCACATGACGCTGACGCTCATCGGCGAGGGCGACGCGTTCTATCGCGGCGAGCGGATGCCGGCGGCTCGCGCCTTGGAACTCGCGGGTCTGCAGCCTATCGAACTCGGCGCGAAAGAAGGCCTCGCGCTGGTCAACGGCACCGAAGTCATGACAGGCATCGGCGCCCTG
>DASSRQ010000297.1:0-15514 GCA_035701665.1 Vulcanimicrobiaceae bacterium | reverse complement strand
CAAACTGCTCGGTCACGAGGTGAAACTCACATCGGCCGGGAGAACCGACGCGGGCGTTCATGCATCAGGACAAGTCGTCTCGTTTAAAAGCGGGGCGGCTTTTCCATTCGACCGGCTTGCAATCGCCGCGAATGCCGAACTCTCGCGCGACGTGAGCGTGCGCGAGGCGCACGTCTGCGAAACGGCATTCTCGGCGCGGTTTTCAGCAATCGAGCGCGCGTATGTGTACGCGATCTATTTAGGCCAGCAGCGTTCGGCGCTCTTTCACCGGTTCGCATATCACGTGTGGCGGGATGTCGACGTCGAAAAGTTTGCCGCCGGGGCGCGCCACATCATCGGCGAGCACGACTTCCGTTCGTTCTGCGGAATGCTGCCGCAAAGCGGCCCGACGACTCGAACGGTCCGCTTTCTGGAAGTGCAGCGTTTCGGCGATCTGCTGCGCGTGGAGATCCGCGCCGACGGGTTCTTGCACCGTATGGTGCGCACGATTGTCGGTACGCTGACGGAGTGCGCCGTCGGAAAACGCGATCCGGATAGTATTCCGGAGATCATTGCCGCGCGCGATCGCGCCGCGGCGGGGTTAACGGCGCCCGCGCAAGGGCTATATCTCGCGGGCGTGCGTTACGAGGACGGATTCGATTCGTTCGCCGAACCGCCGTTGTTTCGATCGGGATGTTTGGTGAAGTCGTAGCGGACAAAGCGCATCGCGTACGCGTGCCGTTCGTCGGGTTCTTGCCGTCCGATCTCGACGGCATCGTACGCGCGATCCGGTAACGCGAAACGCACGTCGCCTTCTACATCGGCATCGATCTCGGTCGCGTAGATGCTGTCGACGACCGGTGCAAATTCGGCAAATATCTCCGAACCGCCGATGACCGCGATCTCGCCCGCATCGCGCGTGAGTTCGAAGACCTCCTCGATGTTCGTAACCGTTTCGATGCCGGGCGCGTCGTACGAGCGGTCGCGCGTCAAAACGATGTTGCGCCGCAGTTTGAGCGGCTTGCCGATCGAATCGAACGTCTTGCGGCCCATGATGACCGGCTTTCCGATCGTCAGCGCCTTGAAATGCAGCAGATCCGCCGGCAGATGCCACGGCAGCGCTCCGCCGCGGCCGATGATACCGCTGCGTTCGTAAGCGACGACGAAGATGACGCGGGGCCGGTCTGAAATGATGTTAAACCGCTACCTCTGCTCGAATCGGCGGATGCGGTTCGTAACCGGCAAACACGAAGTCTTCGAACCGGTAATCGAACAACGAATGCGGACGGCGCTTAAACGCCAGATGCGGCAGCGTTTTGGGCGTGCGCTGCAACTGCGTGCGCGCCTGTTCGAGATGGTTGTTGTACAAATGGCAGTCGCCGCCGGTCCAGATAAACTCGCCGGGTTCCAGATAGCATTGGTGCGCGACCATGTGCGTCAGCAGCGCGTACGATGCGATGTTGAACGGAACGCCTAAAAACGCGTCGGCGCTGCGCTGATAGAGCTGGCACGAAAGCCGTCCGTCCGCAACGTAAAATTGAAAAAGCACGTGGCACGGCTGCAGCGCCATCTTCGGGAGCTCCGCCACGTTCCACGCGCTGACGATGAGGCGGCGCGAATCCGGGTTTCGTTTGATCTCTTCGAGCACTTGCGAAAGCTGGTCGACTACCGTGCCGTCCGCAGCCGGCCACGACCTCCATTGCTTGCCGTATACGGGCCCCAGTTCGCCCTGTTCGTTCGCCCACTCGTCCCAGATCGTCACGCCGTTGTCGCGCAGATATTGCACGTTCGTTTCGCCGCGTAAGAACCAGAGCAGTTCGTGCACGATGGATTTGAGGTGCAGTTTCTTCGTCGTGAGCAGCGGGAAGCCGTCGTGCAGATCGAAGCGCATCTGATAACCGAAGATGCTGCGCGTACCGGTGCCGGTACGGTCGCCCTTCTCCGCGCCGCGCTCGACGATCTCGTTTAGGAACTGTAAATACTGCTGCACGCCTACGGTTTTCGCGAATCTTTCAGCGGACTCCGTTCGGCTGTAACAGAACCCAGGCGGCCGAGTATAAGCCTTTTGGAGGTCAGATGAGCGACCATCGGATGGTCGGGAAGATCGGCCGCGTCAGCGCTGCCGTGGTTCCAGGAAAAGTCGGCGAGGTGATGGTTCCCGTTCGCGGGAGCAGCGAGGCGTTTCTCGCCCGGACCGACGAGCACGAGACGCTGCCGGTAGGGTCGCGCGTCATCGTCACCGAGTATCTGCCGCCGCGTACTGTCGTCGTGTCACCCGTCCCATAATCTAAAAGGAGTTCTTTTCATGGGTGTGCTCGCAGGGTCGTTAGCCGGTCTAGTCGGGCTAATCGTAGTCGCCGCGCTTCTCGGCGTCCTTCTCTTTCGCGCTATGTGGCGCGTCGCCGAACCGAACGAAGCGCTCATCATCTCAGGCGTGCGGCATGGTAATACACCGGACGGCCTGGGCTTTAAAATCGTCACCGGACACGGAACGATGGTCGTTCCGGGCATTCAAACCGTTCGCCGTCTCTCGCTCGATCTGCGCGAAGCGGATCTGACGATCGATTGCGTGACGCATCAAGGTATTCCGGTCAAAATCCGCGGCGTCGTCATCTATAAAGTCGGCGACGATTACGCGTCGATCGCGAATGCGGCGCGCCGCTTTCTGGATCAGCAGCAGCAGATGGACGGACGCATTCAAAACGTGTTCGCCGGCCACTTGCGCGCGATTGTCGGCAGCCTCACCGTCGAAGATCTGATCCGGGACCGCGACAAACTCTCCGACGCTGCGCGCGGCGCGTCCGGCGTCGAGATGCAGAAGCTCGGCCTCGTCGTCGATTCGCTGCAGATTCAAGAGATCGACGATCCGACCGGATACATCGAGAATCTGGCGCGCCCGCATATCGCGGAAGTGCAGAAGCAGGCGCGTATCGCGCAGGCCAGCGCCGACAAAGAAGCCACGCAAGCCGAACAAGATTCGGCCGCGCAGAAGGCGCAGTCGGTGCGCGACTCGTCGATCAAACAAGCCGGCTATCAGGCCGAAGTCGATCAGGCGCACGCGCAGGCCGCCCAGGCCGGACCGCTCGCAACCGCACAGGCGCAGCAGCAGGTCGTCGTCGAGCAAGCCAAGATGGCCGAACTCGAAGCCAACCGCAAAGAGAAGCAGCTGCAGATCGACGTGCGCAAACCGGCCGATGCCGAAGCGTACGCGGTGAAAGTAAAAGCCGAAGCGAGCCGCGACGCCGCCATCGCCGCGGCGCAAGCCGAAGCGCAGCGCGTGCAACTCGAAGCCGAAGCGCGCGCCGCTGCGGTGCGCATCACCGGTCAAGCCGAAGGCGACGCCAATAAAGCGCGCGGCCTCGGCGAAGCCGAAGCGACGCGCGCAAAGGGTCTTGCCGAAGCGGACGCTACCAAAGCGCGCGCCGATGCGCTCGCGCACAACCAAGAAGCCGTCATCGGTTTGCAACTCGCCGAACGCTGGCCGCAGATCGTCGAACAAGCCGCCAAAGCGTTCTCGAGCATCGACAACCTTACGGTGCTGGACGGCGCGCAGGGCGTGAGCAAATCGCTCGGCGAGGTCATCGGAGCGGGCGCTGCCGGTTTGAGCCTGTTGCGCAACGCCATCTCAGGCATCAAAGCGCCGGGGAACGGCGCCGTGCCTGCCTCGCCCGACATCGATCAGCTGATCAGCCCGAAGGTGTAACACATGAGCGTCGAGCCGGAAACGTTCATCGATCGGATTCTGCGGATCTTCCGTCAGAAAGCCGTTGCGAATCTCAACCGGCTCGACGATCCGGCCGAGGCGATAGACGTCGTCTTGGCCGGTCAGCTCGAATCGATCAACCGCGCGCGCGGCGATCTCGCTGCAGTGGCGACAGCGCAGAAGCGCCTTGCGATGATGGCTACGGAATTCGAACAGCGCGCGGCGCGTCATCTCGGGGAAGCGAAGGCAGCGCTCGCATCCGCGAATGAAGCGGGTGCGCGCACGTCCATGCGCCGCGCCATGGAGTGCGAACACCTTGCCGCCGATGCTCGCGCTCAGCACGACCAAATCGCCGCGCAGCGCGCCGAACTCGAACGGCTGCTGGATCAAATGCGATCGAACTACGATCGGCTGCGCGTCCGTCGCGAAAGCGTTGCCGCGCAATCGGCTGCAGCTCGTGCGACGGTGCAAGGAAATGAAGCGCTCACGCCGCTCGGCGAAGGCGCGCAGCGCGAACGCGAACTCGAACGCGCCAGGCTCGCGCTTTCCGAACAGCGCGCAAAAGCCGACGCCGTCACGGAACTGCGCCAAAGCGGCGCAATCGACAGCGTTGGCCCGGAAGAGTTTGATTCGCGTCCGCTCGTCAACGACGCGGATGTGGAACAGCGCTTACGCGCTTTATCGGAGTAGCGCACTCGCAACGGCGACGTGCGCTTCAGTGTCATGCTGAGCTTGTCGAAGCACGGCCGAGCAGCGTCGAGGCCTCGGTGAACTCGGCCGCCCTTCGACAAGCTCAGGGTGACACGTGGAACATCAATAACTAAGGCGTTCGAACAACCCCAAAAGCGCGATGCGATCGGTGCGCGTAAGCAAACCGGCAAACGTCTCGCCCACAATGCGATCGACCGTCGCTTGCGCCTCGTCGACCCGCGTCTTGCCGGCGGCCGTCAGCACCACATAGGTTCCGCGCGCGTCGCGCTCGTGAGCCTGCCGTTCGACAAGTCCGATCTTCTCGAGCGGCAGCACCGCCCGCGTGATGCCGCTAGGGCTGAGCATGAGCCGGCCGGCGAGATCGCTCGCCCGCAGGCGGGCGCCTTGGACCGAGTCGAGCTCGGCCAGAATCTGAAAATCCGTAAATCCGATGCCGTGGCCGCCCCCGAGCGGACCCTCCAGGCGACGGCGTAAAGCGGCGTCGGCTCGAGAGAGACCGACGGCCAAAGTGACGTTATCCGAAAGCATGGGACCGAGTATAGTTGCTTAGTCAACTACTTGTCAAATATAATCGTGCGTAAATGTGCTTGACGGGGCGGCGAATTTCCCGTAGGATAGCCGGGTTATGCGGACCTATCAACAAAAGACGGCCGAGACGAAGCACGATTGGTACATCGTCGACGCAGCGGGTCAGCGCCTGGGAACCCTTGCGGTTCGTATCGCGCGCGCCCTCTCCGGGAAGCACAAGCCGACCTGGACCCCCCACATCGACGACGGCGACCACGTGGTCGTCATCAACGCCGACAAGATCGAACTCGGCGGCAAGAAGTGGGACAACAAGATTTACTACCGCCACAGCGGTTTTCCGGGCGGCATCAAAGAGCAGACCGCTCGCGAGATCAAAGAAAAGCATCCCGAGCGCCTCATCGAGCGCGCCGTCCGCGGCATGCTTCCCACCAATCGTATGCGCAACGTGCAGCTGAACCGTCTCAACGTTTACGCCGGTTCGGAGCATCCGCATGCATCGCAGAAGCCGGAACCGCTGGCGTAGGAGTATTTGTGAACGATAATTTTCAAGGAACCGGCCGTCGCAAACGCTCCATCGCGCGCGTTCGCATAACCCTCGGTCAAGGCGTCATCACCGTCAATAAGCGGCCGATGGACGAGTACTTCCCGCGACCGACGCTGCAGCAGATCGTGCGTCAGCCGCTCGATGCCACGCAGAGCCTCTCGCGTTTCAACATCGACGTGAAAGCCGAAGGCGGCGGTATCGCCGGCCAAGCCGGTGCCGTTCGTCACGGTATCGCGCGCGCGCTGATCTCGATGGACGAGTCGCTGCGCGAAGTGCTGCGCAAACAGGGCCTGCTCACCCGCGACCCGCGCGAAAAAGAATCGAAGAAGTACGGCCGCAAGAAGGCCCGTAAACGCTTCCAATTCTCGAAGCGCTAATCGACAGCTACGCTTAAGCGTACAATACCGCTCGACATCGCGTGCATCGTTGCCGGCATCATTGCCGCAACGGTGCGCCCGAGCCCGCAATGGGTGGAGCGGTCGTTCAGCAACGGCTACTATCCCAAATGGGAGCATCTATGGAGTGCATTCACTCCGGTGCTCCCTTTTGCCATTGGCGACGTTATCGCCATTATCGGCATTGCTATCGTCGTCGCGGCGCTGCTGTTCGTGCGTCCGTGGTGGCGAGCGCTGCTCGGTATTGCGGGCCTTGCGGGTTTTTACACGTTTTGGTTTTACGCGGGTTGGGGCTTCGGCTACGATCGCGCGCCGCTCGAAACGCGCACCGCATTTGAATCGAACCGCGTAAACCCGCGCGCCGTCGACGCGCTGCGGAAGATGGCGATCGGGCAGATCAATGCGCTCGCGCAGAGCGCGCACGACCAACATTCCGGCGACGCATTCGATCTTGCGCTGCTGCACGACGCCTGGCTTCCGGTCGTGCAGCGGTTGGGCGACGATTGGGAACCGGGCGTAAGTGCAGCCAAACCGACCTTGGCCGGCGCATTCATGAATCTCAACGGCACGACCGGTTTTACGAATCCGTTCTCGCTCGAAACGCAGCTTGCGCCGGATCTGCTGTGGTTCGAGCGGCCGTTTACGCAAGCGCACGAGTGGAGTCACGCCGCCGGTTACAACCGCGAGGATGAAGCGAACTACGTCGGCATCGTCGCCTGTCTGCGCGACAAGGACGTCGTGGCGCAATACTCGGGCTGGCTCGAACTGTTTTTATATCTGCCGCGTTTGGAGCATTACCCGAAGTCCATGTTCGTGCCGCTGGTCTGGAAAGATTTTGAGGCGCTGCGCGCACGCAATGCGCATTTCGTCAATCTCAACTTCTCGCGGTTCTCGTGGCACGTCTATAACTCGTACCTGAAGACGAACCACATCGCGTCCGGCGTCGAAAACTACGACGAGGTCACGCGTTTGCTGGCCGGCATTCCGCTCGATGCATCGGGACTGCCGCAAAATACCGCAACGCTTCGGTAAAACCGCGGAAACATAGCCCGCGTACGCTACGTCCATGTTCGACGTAGCCGCTCCCCTCATGCAGGCGCTCTCGCGGGCGCAAACCGATCTCTCCGGCGCTGCCGCCCAAACGGCGCGAGCGCAAACACCCTTCGGCAGTACGCGTCCCGACGCGGCCATGGCGCAAACCGCGCAGCACGCGCTGTTCGCGCAAGCGTTGCTGGGCGCGGTGCACGCGCGGCTGTCCGAACTCAAGACGGCCGCCCATGGATGATTTCGCCCTGCTGAAAACCGCGGCAAGCGGCATGGACGCACAGCGCGCGGCGCTCGACGTTTCGGCGCGCAATATCGCGGCAGCCGAGGCAGCGGGTCCGCGCGGCCGGTTCCCGCGTGAGGTCGCGCAGTTCCGCTTGATCGAAAGCGGCGGCGTGTCCGAAGTGGCATTCGCGGGCAGTAAAACCGAACGCGGATCCGATGTCGATACCATCGCGGAGATGGTGAGCGTCTTGAACGCCTCGCGAGCGTTCGAAGCCAACTCGTCCGTTTTCGAGATCGGCAAGCAGCTCGCGCTGCGCACGATCGATATGGGCCGCGTATGACCGTCGAACCAATCGTGCCCGACGTCGCGCCGGTGCCGGCCGCCGGAGCAGAGGATGCATCGCGCTTCGGCGAGATTCTCAACGGGCTCGGCGCCGTCTTTTCGCGCGCCGAACGTTCCGAGAACGCGTTCGCAAGCGGCAGCGGCACTTTGATTGAAGCCGTTTACGAACGCGCGCAAGCGGATGTTGCATTATCTGTAGCGAGTGCCGCCGCACAGCGGGCCGCTCAAGCGCTGCAAACCGTTCTTTCGATGCAGGTATAGCGCGGCATGACGCACCTGTTCGCGCCGTTTCTCGCGCTCCCGCGACGTTCGCAAGTACTTGCTGCCGCGGTGGCGTTCGTCTTTATCGCGCTCGTTGTCGCGGTGAGTATCGCTGCCCGACCGCAGCGCGTGCCGTTGTTCGCAGCACCGCTCAAACCCGAGCAAGTCGCCGAAGTGCAAGAACGCCTTGCCGGATGGAACGTAGCGTTCACGCCGCTTGCGGATAACGTCGTTGTCGACGCGCCCGCTCGCAATGCGCTGCTGCTTCGCCTCTCGCTCGCGGGCGTGCCGCACGCGCATCTCGAGACTTCACAGGACGTCCTTTCGAAACTGGGCGCGCTCACGCCGCAAAGCGTGATCGATGCGCAGACGCGCGACGCGCTTGCGGCCGATATCGCCTCGGCCTTGCGCGGCATTGCCGGCGTGCAGGACGCCCAGGTTATCATCGCTCCGGCAAAGCCGGCCTTCTTTGCCGACGACGCTGCGCACGACGCAACCGCGAGCGTGCGTTTGCAACTCGCAGCCGGAGTACGGCTTTCGCAAGATTCGATCGACGGCATCCGCACGTTCGTCGCTGCAGCGGTGCAAGGACTGGCGCCGCAAAGCGTTACGATCGTCGACGATCGCGGTGTCGCGCTCGACCGCGGGCCGGCAGGCGACGACGGCGGCTTGCAGATCTCGCTGCAAAGCGCGCTCGATGCGGCGTTCGGTGCGGGCACCTCGATCGTGCGCGTGCGCGTCGAGTACGATCGCCGCAGTATTACAAGCAAAGACGTCCGGCGCGCACCGTTCTCGCGTCTCGCGATAGACGGCTCGACGCAAACCGAACGTTTCAGCGGCGCCGGCAAACACTACGAGCAGAGCAGTTCGCAGATCGACCGCGGCAGCGATACGCGCGAGAGCAGCGCTTCGGTAGACGGGCCGCGCGTTGCGCGCATATCGGCTGCGGTGGTGATGGATGCGGCGCGCATCGGCGATCTCGCACCGGTTCGATCGCTTGCGTCGGCGACACTCGGAATGAACGCTGCACGCGGCGACGTGCTGGATGTCGAAGCGGTTCCGTTTTCACATCTGCCTGCGCAAAAGAAAGACGGCTGGTGGCTCGCGTACGGCGCGCTCGTTCCGGTTCTTCCGACAATCGTTGCCGCGGGTGCGGGATTGTTAGCGCTGCGCATGTGCGGAGCGCCGCTGCTAGGCTTTGCGCGAACGGCGATCCGCCGGCTCGGCACGGTGCAGCAAGCAACTGCGCCCGGCGTCTCTGCGCAAGCGGTTCGCGGTGCGCTCGCGGGCGAGCCTGCGCACGCGGCGGCCGCCGTAATCAGCGCGCTCCCGGCGGCAACGGCGGCGGCCGTGCTTGCAATGTATCCCGAACACGAACGCACCGCGATCGTCAAGCGGATGCAGCGTACACCGTCTCCGCTGGTTCCCGGCATTGAGGAGATTCTTGCCCGTGGCTAACGAGTTCCGTTCGTTTGCAGAACTGCTTGCACCGCGTGAAGCGCCGGTGCCCGATGTCCGCTTCGTCGAACCGGTCTTACCGTCACCGGAACCGGCGTGCAGTCACGACGCCGAAGCGCTTCGCGAATGCCGCCTGTTTCACGCGCGCGTCGAAGAGTTGGTCGAGCGTCGCGCCGCGCACTTGTTGGAAGAGATTGCGGAGATCGTACTGGCGCGCGAACTGGAGTCGGCTCCGCCCGCGCTCGAAAAGATCGTGCGTCGGGCGCTGCTCCGGCTCGCAGCCGAAGAGCCCATGCGCGTTCGCGTCAACGCCGCGGATCTCGAGAGCGTGGTGTACCTTGGCGTCCCGGCTGTCGCCGATCCGCAGTTGCAGCGCGGCGATGCCGTTATCGACGTGCGCGACGGTGAGATCGATCTCTCGCTCGCGTCCCGATTGCAAAGCGTCATTCAGGCGTGGCAGCCGTGATCGCTTTTGGTACGATAACCGAAGTGAAGAACGGGTGGGTCACCGCGAAACTTCCGTGCGCGTCGATCGGTGCGCGCGTGCTCATCGGTGAAGCGAATGCGGTGTATGGAACGGTAGCCGCGGTCCGGCGCGGAGCCGTGACGATCGCACCCGACGATGAATGCGAAGCACTGATGCTCGGTTCGCGCGTCCGAAGCATAGATGCAGGTGCGGCGCTGCCGCAGGCTCCGCCGCCCGCGGAACGCGCGGCCTTCGACACGCCGCTGTGGACGGGCGTGCGCGCGATCGACGGATTGCTGCCGATCGCACGCGGCGCGCGGATTGGCATCTTTGGAGCACCCGGTGCCGGAAAGTCAACGCTGCTGCACACCATCGCTCGCGGCGCCGACGCCGACGCGATCGTGGTTGCGCTCGTCGGCGAGCGCGGCTGCGAGGCCGAAACGTGGTCGCGCGTCGCGCCGGCTCATGCGACGATCGTGTGCGCCACGAGCGATCGATCTGCGTCGCGCCGGATCGCCGCTGCGGAAGGCGCGATGATGAAGGCCGACGCGTTGTGCCGCCGCGGACTGCATGTGCTCGTTATCCTCGATAGCTTGGCGCGGTATGCGAACGCTCTGCGGGAACGCGCGATCGGCGCGGGGGAACTTGCCGGGCGCGGCGGCTTTCCGCCGAGTGTGTTCGCGCAGCTTGCGCGTCTGGTCGAGATCGGCGGGGCGCGACGGCGCGGATCCATCTCGATCGTCGCCTCGGTTCTCTCGGACGGCGATGCGCGCGATCCGGTGAGCGACGCGGCGCGTTCGCTGCTCGACGGCCATATCGAACTTTCAGAGCGCCTGGCGGCACGCGGGCATTTCCCCGCAATCGACGTAGCGGCAAGTACGAGCCGCACGGCCGCCTATGCCGCCTCGCCGGGCCATCGGGCAGATGCCGCCATCGTGCGCGCCGCCGTCGAGGCGCTGCAGCGCACGGAAGAGGCCCGCTCGCTCGGTGTCCGGAGTCAGGACGCGCTCACGATACGGGCTGAAGAGGCGGAGGGCCAGCTGACCGCTTACTTGCGGCAGGCGGCCGAACCCGTCCGAAGCACCGAGACGCTATCGGCCTTGGCTCGCCTTGCCGATACCCTGAGATGACGAGGATGGACATCTACAGCGATATCGCCGCCGTAAACCGGCGCATTGCCGAGCTTACCGGCCAGACCTACGCACCCGCCGTGCCGCAAACGGCCGCCGCGGGCGGCGGCAGCTTTGCGTCGATGGTCTCTTCGGCGATGTCCCCGCAGGACAACGCGCCGCTTCAGCCTACGCAAGGTCCGAACGTCATTCCGCCGCCGCAGATCGAATCGTTGATCGGCAGCAACGCCGGACAGTACGGCGTCGATCCGGCGCTGGTCAAGGCCATCGTCGCGAACGAGTCGGGATTCGACGCCAACGCCACCTCGCCGACCGGTGCGCAAGGTCTCATGCAGCTCGAGCCGGAGACGGCCTCTTCGCTCGGCGTGGACAACGCGTACGACCCGGCGCAAAATATTTCTGGAGGAACGCGTTACATTCGCAGCCTCCTCGAGCGTTTCCATGGTGACGTGCGTTTGGCGGTCGCGGCATATAACGCGGGGCCGGGCGCGGTCGAGAAATATGGCGGGGTCCCTCCTTATGCTGAAACCCAGGCGTACGTCCGCAACGTGTTGGGCGATTACGCAAAGTACCGCTCGCAGTAAGACCGCCGCACTTGCGTGCGCGGCGCTGCTTGCGTGCGCGCTTCCCGCGCGTTCCGAAACGGTAACGCTGCAATCGGTCCTGGCAAGCCGAACCGCCGCGCTGAAATCGATGCAGGCGCATCCCGCGAACACGCTTCAAGTGATAGGCACGATCGTCGGTGCCGGACTTCAGGGACACTTTCACACGTGGTTTTCGGCGCAAGGGCAACGCTACGATCAAACGATCGGCATGCGCACGCAAAGCATGCTGCGCAAAGCGGACGGCCGTCTTTTCGCGCTGGATGAAAACGACAATCTGCGCGAGATCAAAGGGCTGATACTGCAGCGGCAGCACACGCAAGACTTTATCGACGACGAGAAGTTCCCGTCGCAGCCGCAATACGATAAGTTCAAGGGCGAGCAGACGCTTCCGGACGGGCGGCGTACGTTCGCAATCGTCGTGCAGCCGCCGGACGGATTGCCCGAAGAGATCGATCTCGATCAGAAGACGTTCATGATCGATCGTCTGAGCTACGACGATGCCGACGGCACGTCGACGACGGACTTTTACGATTATAAAGTGTTCGGCGGTTCGCTCGTCGCGCTGCGCGAAATCGATTCAAACGGCGACCACGACTTCGATTTGACGCGCGTATCGGAGCACATCTTGGTCGACCGGCAGATTCCGGCGGTCGTGTTTGACTTGCCGAAGAACAACGAAGTCCAGACGCAGGCTCCGGTCACCGTAAAACTGACGGATCGCGCCGGCCATTATTTCACAACGGTCAATATCCACGGGCACGACTATACGTTTCTGGTAGACACGGGTGCGCAAGGCATCGTGCTCGATGCGCACGTTGCGCAGCAACTCGGTTTACACCCGGAAGGGCGGCTCGAAGTTTCGGGCGCCACGCGCGTCGGCGGGCTTGGCATAGCGGCACTCGACGGGCTTCACGTCGGCAGCGCGCTGTTGCCGCTCAAATCCGTAAGCGTGCTCGATCTGCACAACGTTATGGGCGCCTTCCAGCCCGACGGCGTGCTCGGCTATCCGTTTTTCGCTTCTGCGGAAGTGCAGATCGATGCGGCGCATGAAACGATGACCTTCGCACGGCCGGGAGCGCTGCACGCGCCGGGCTCGCCGATCGCCATTGACGTGGACCGGCAGATGATCGAAACGCAAGGCAAAGTAAACGGCGTCGGCGGGCGCTTCATTCTGGACACCGGTAACAGCGGCGAACTGCTGCTTTACGGTCCGTTTATGAGCGCGCATCCGAATCTGCTTCCTGCAGAGATGCATCCGTTTGCGAATAGTTTCGGCGTCGGCGGAGCCGCGCAAGCGCTGACCGCATACGTGGACGAACTCGACCTGAGCAGTTACCGGTTCTTCAACCGTTTCTCGAACGTCATGCTCTCGAAGCAGGGCGCGTTTGCCGACCGCTTCGATGCCGGGAACATCGGCATGGGCGTGCTGCGCAATTTGATTATGACGTACGACGTCGCCAACGCCCAAGCGTATGCCGCGCAATCCTCGCAGTTCGACGACGGCCGTTACCGTTCGCGCACCGAAAACAACGAATCGCTAACAATTCCGCACTAAGCCGGAAACGGTCGCCGTCTACGCTTGACGCATGACGACCGCCGAACAACTTCAACTGAACGTGCTTGCCGCGCCGCTGGCCGCCGTCGACCGCCGCGCGCTCTCACAAGCATGGTACTCTGCGCTTTACGGCAATGCATCGAGCGCCGCAGCAGCGCCCACGCATGCAAAGCGTGCCGCTTCCGCTGCACGCGGCGCCGCACAGCAAACGCCGGCGCATCCGGAAACGGAACGTTCGCCCGTGATGCGCGGGCCGATCGCGAAGCATTCGCAAACCGATCGCATCGCGCTCCCCGCCGGCGCCGAACGCCGCTCACCGCGCGCTCCGCTCGCAAAAAAGATCGAGCGCGCGCTGCTGCGCCCCGGCACGGCCGCGCGCAGCGCAACGTTCCGCATCGGCAAAGGCCGCGTCCACGTGGTCGTCAGGCAGCAAAACGCCGGCGTGCAGCTCGTCGCCTTGTGCGCGCGCGGCGAGCACGCGAGCGTCGCGCAGGCGCTGATGCAGGCGCGCTTCGCGCTCGCGCAGCGCGGAATCTCGCTGGAGACAAAACTGTACGAAGAAGGCGCAGCATGATCTCCGATACGACGGCCCGCTCTTTGGAAACGCTCGACCGGCGCGAACAGCAAGCGGCTGCGGCGTTTACTCCGGCGTACGTCGTTACGGCGCAGGCGAACGGAGCGATGTCGTACACGAACGACCGGCAGTTCGCCATGCGCGGCGATACGCTCGTCGACGCTTCCGGCAATACCGTACTCGGCTATGCGGATGCCGATGCTCCGCTTTCACCGCTGCGCGTCGATCCCATCGATGCGGCGCTCGGCTACGCGGCGCAGGCGCGCGTCTTTGCAGACGGCACGTTCGGCTACGATCGAGCGGCGATCGATCCGCAAACCGGATTTCGAACCGTCGATCGCACGGTGGTCGGGCGGCTCGCGCTCGCACGGTTTCCGAACGGCGCGCAGCTGCGAAGCGTCGGCCTGAATCACGTCGTACCGCAAGCCGGCGTTGCGCCGCACATTGCGCCGGCCGGAGATACCGCGTTCCAAGATCGCGCGCTCGACCGGTTACAAGATGCGTATCTTGCCTTCGACGCGCTGCGCGCGGCCGGACACGCCGAAGGCAGTCTCGATAAGACGGCGATGGATCTCCTGAAGTGAAGTGTTTGGTTCCGCAGGCAACGGGCGAGCGGATTCGCGCGATGGTGTGGCGTTCGCGCTCCGATCTGCCGGTCAGCGCGGCATGCGCGATCGCCAACGCGATGCAAGACGCGCTCGCGCAGGTGACGCGTTCGCCGATTCGCTTGCGGTTGTTCGAGCCGCTCGTGCCCGAACCGGAAGCGTGGCCCGCGCTCTTGAGCGGTGCGCGCGTGCACGCGGTTCGAGGAACGCTCGCGAGCGCGGCCTTCGTCCTGCGGGAACGCGATGCGGCAGCGCTTGCACGGCTCGTTCTCGGAGAATCCGCGCGCGGACCGCTCGAACTGTCCAAAATTGAAACCGCCGTCGTCGAGCGGATCTTCGCGGCGATGGAGCCGGCGCTGTCAGCCGTTTGCGGTGCGAATCTGCGTCAGGCACCTGCGCCGGACACATTCTTAACATACTTCGATCTGACGGCCGGGCCCGATCTGCGAATCGGCGTCGCGCTCTCGCAGCGGCAGCAAACGGGTGCTCCGCCGCGCACGCTGACCCTGAGCGACTTGGGGGCCGTGACGCTTGACCTGCGCGTCGAGCTGGCAGCCGGGGTACTGACGGCATCGGAGGTGCTGGGCTTACGTCCGGGCCTCGTCGTGCCGATGATGACTAAAGTGGGCGAACCGGGCGTCGTGCGTCTGGCGGGTGCCGCGCTTGCGCGCGGCCAATGCGGAGCGAACGGTGCGCGATTTGCGCTGGTAATACAAGAATGATAATGGACAAAAAGAACGGCTTTAGCGTCGATTCGCAAAATCTGGATCTGCTGATGAACGTTCCGCTGCAAATTACGGCGGAACTGGGCAAATGCAAGATGCCGGTTTCGGATATTCTTAAGCTCGGCACCGGGTCCATCGTCGAACTCGATCGCCTTGCCGGCGGTCCCGTCGATCTGCTCGTCAACAACAAACTCGTTGCGCGCGGCGAAGTCATCGCCATCGACGACAACTTCGGCGTTCGCGTTACCGAACTGATTCAGAAACCCGCCTAACACACCGCGGCAACATCCGGGCGCTAGCATTGCGCCATGGATGGCTTATTGACGATCGCCGACCACGCGCGGGCATCGCTGCCGATCGACGTGCTCGCGGCCCTCACCGTTCTCTCTATAGCTCCATTTGCGCTGGTGATGTGTACGTCGTTCGTGCGCATCGTGGTCGTGCTTTCGCTGGTGCGCTCGGCGATCGGAGCGGCATCGCTTCCGCCGAACACCGTTCTGACCGGTTTGGCGCTCGCGCTCACGTTCGCCATCATGACGCCCGTGCTGCAGCGAATCGACATCACTGCCGTGCAGCCGTACGCACACGGACGCATCGATCAGGCAACCCTCGTGCGGCGTGTGACGGCACCGCTGCGCGAGTTCATGCTGCGGCAAACGCATT
>DASSRQ010000296.1:0-6548 GCA_035701665.1 Vulcanimicrobiaceae bacterium | reverse complement strand
GAAGTGCTGCGCGCGACATCGAACAACGAACGCAAACTGCCGCCGCTCGCTGTGGGCCTCGGCATCTATCTGCCGATGTCTTCAACTGCTGCCGCCGTCGTCGGCGCAGTCGCCGGCCATTTCTACAACAAACGCGTCGAGAACAAACCGAACGGCGAAGCGCTCAAACGCATCGCCGTCCTGATGGCATCCGGGCTCGTCGTCGGCGAGAGTTTATTCGGCGTCATCCACGCAGCAATAATCGTGCTCGCGGGCGGAAACGACGTACTCGCGTTCTTGCCGGACTCATTCCTAGTGCCATCCGAAATTCTCGGCCTACTCGCCTTTGCTGCAGTAACATGGGGCCTTTACCGCTGGGCAGGCCGCCTGCTCGCACCCAACGCGCCATAATCCACTAAGCGAATTACTTGCAGTTTGGGTTGGCGCGACGGGGTGTCTCCGCAGAAGCGCCTGACTTTGCTCGCACAGGCACGGATGCCGGCGGTGCGAGCAAAGCAGTTCGCAGCCGCCGTTTTTTCCAGGGATGGAAAAAACAGGCAGCGGTTCAGCGGAGACACCCCCGGGTCGCGACGGCCCACACTACAAGTAGTGAGCGAACCAATCCACCATGCGGTTGAGAATGTCGATCTGATTCTCAGGCATGCGTGGGCCGTGGCCTTCGTCGGCGTACACGACTAAGCGCGAAGGAACGTGCAGCGTCTGCATCGCGTGATAGAACTCGAACGCTTGCGGTGCGGGAACCTCTTCGTCGCGTTCGCCCTGCAGAATCAGCACCGGCGTGTGCGAGTTTTTGATGAACGTGATCGGCGAGCTCTTGGCGTAGACGGCGGGATCGTCGTAAACGCTCTTGCCGAAGAACGGGATCATCCATTGGTCGATATCGTTCTGGCCGTAGTATGACTGCCAGTTCACGATGCCGGCGCCGGCGACGATCGCTTTGAGACGGCGTGTCTGCGTTTCCGCCCACATGCCCATGTAGCCGCCGTAGCTCCAGCCGAAGAGGCCGAGCTTGTTCGGATCGACGCTTGCCGTTTTAATGGCGGCATCGAGACCGGCAAGATCGTCTCGCCAATCACCGTAGCCGAAGTCCTTGATGTTTGCGCGCGTGAACGCTTCACCCTGACCGTAGCTGCCGCGCGGGTTCGGTTCCAGCACGAAGTAGCCGTGGCTGGTCAGCGCTGCGACGTTGCGGCTATCGTATGACGGAACGCTCTCCGAACTCGGGCCGCCGTGCACGATCATCACGAGCGGGTACTTCTTGCGCGCATCGTAATGCAACGGATACACGAGCCAGCCTTGCACGTTGAACTTATCGCTCTTCCACGTGAGCGACTGTGCGCGGTCGTAGAGTTTCGGCACGTTTGCGTTCGCGTGCGTGATTTGATGCAATGCGCCGATCTTGCCGGCCCACACTTCGGCGGGACGATCGAACGTCGAACGGACGAATGCAAACGCCGATGCCGTCGGCGTCATGCTGAGGCTGCCGATGGTTTCCGAACCGCTCGTGAGCGGCTGCGCGTGGCCGCTTGCCGCGTTGAGCGAGTAGATGTGCAGCGAGCCGCGATCGTGCGCGAGCATGATCAATTTGGATGGTGTGACCCAGCGGATCGCTGCGGCGTTGTACGGCATGCCCGGCGTCATATCGCGCGCCGCGCCCGTTCGAACGTTGACCGCATAGACGTCGCCGCCCACCGGACCGAAGTCGCTCATGATGCCGCCGACGATCGCGATGCGCGAACCGTCGGGCGACCATTGCGGATCGTTGATTTGGAACGCCGGCTTGAACAGATCGCGATGCGCGCCGTTTACGTCCGTAATTGCCAGCCGCGCGATCCACCAATTGTTGTCGCCGCTGCCGTACGCGTACGTATAGGCGAGCCGTTTGGAATCCGGCGCCCACCCGTACTCATACACGTAGGCGTTCGGCGGCGTGATCTCGCGAATGCTTCCGCTCTGCGCGTCGACGACGGCAAGTTGCTGTTCGTCTTCAACCGTTCCGATCTCACCGACTTTGCGCGCGCCCGCGGCGAGCGCTCCCGAGCGGCGGTGCGGATGCGGAATAATCAGCACGGCAAGACGCTTGCCGTCGGGAGACCAGCGCATCGTCTGTACGGCTCCGGTCAAATGCGTGAGTTGTTTGACACCGGTGCCGTACACCGGCGCGACGTAGATCTGCGTTTGATCTCCCGACGCATTCGAAAAAAATGCGATGGACTTGCCGTCGGGCGCCCACGTCGCGTTCGACTCCTCGAAAAACGCTTTGCCGTCGCCCGCTGTCAGGCGTACCGGCGCGCTGCCGATACGTTCGATGAAGATCTCGCTTTGCGGCTTGGGTTTGTCCAAGCCTCCGGGCCGGAACGTTTCTTGCCACAACAACTCGTCGCCGCGCGGCGAGAGGGCGACGCCCGAATAGTCGTGCAGCGCGAAAACCGACTGCAGCACCGAGCGCATCGTCGGCGGCGCCGGCGTAGCAGCAGTGAAAGAGAAGAGTGCCGCAAATGCGGCGCAAAGGACGGCAGCGTGCTTCATGGCACGCACGTTTATGCGGCCGGCGAACTCTCGCCTGCGAGCGATTCGTGGCGGCGTTCCGGCGCGATGCGGTAGCCGATTGCAACCATCACGATGACGAAGAGAAAGACTGCTGACAGCAGCACCGCCATGGCCGTGCCGTAATTGTCTTTTCCGCCGGGAAGCGTCCAATGCGGATTTCGAGCCAGAATCGCGACGATCGTCAATGTCGGCGCGGCAATCAAGTTGCCGAGCTGATAGGTGAAGCCCGGAAAGGTGCCGCGAATGCCGCGAGGCGAGATCTCGTTGAGATGCGCCGGAATGATGCCCCACGCGCCTTGCACGGCGAACTGCATGAGTGCACCGCCTAATGCAAGCGCGGCGATCCCGTGGCTAAACACCCAAAGCGGAATGAAGAGCAGCCCGAGCACCGCGCACGTAATCATCATATTGCGCCGCCCGAGCCGCTGCGAAAGCGCCCCGAACAAAATGCCGCCCGCGATCGCGCCGATTGCCGTAAAGGAACCGATGCCGCCGGCGACGCCCGGAGTCAAGCCGAGCTGCTTTTTCAAGAACGCGCTGACGTACGGATCTTGCGACGTGTGCGACATGAAGTTGAACGCCGCCATCAGCAATATCGTGTACACGAACAAGCCCCAGTTCGCGCGAAAGACGGGCCAAAACGGCGGTTTTCCGGCGATTGCTTGCGCTTGTCCGGCCTTCCACGCGGGCGATTCGGGAACGTGGGATCGGATGTAGAGAATCAGCAGCGCAGGCAGCGTGCCGATGACGAACATCCAGCGCCACCCGATATGTACGAACAGCAACGCGAAAACGGCGCTCGCGATCAAGTTGCCGACGGCATACCCTTCCTGGAGAATGCCCGAGAACAATCCGCGGCGCTGCGGCGGCAGACTCTCCATGGCGAGCGCTGCGCCCAACCCCCATTCGCCGCCCATGGCGATACCGTAAATCGCGCGCAGCACGATAAAGACCGTTATGTTCGGCGAAAACGCGGTCAACAATTCGATGACGGAATAGAACGCGACGTCGACCATCAGCGGTGTGCGCCGCCCATAGCGGTCCGCGAACCAGCCGAATAAGAATGCGCCGAGCGGGCGCATCGCGAGCGTCAACGTAATCGCAAGCGAAGCGGTAACGTAGTTCGAGTGCAGATCCGTGGCGACGTCCGTGAGAACGACGACGACCAAAAAATAGTCGAACGCGTCGAGCGTCCAACCCAGGAAACTAGCGATAAACGTGTTTCTCTGTGCAGCGGTTAGACCGCGCAAGGACGCTCCGGTGCTCATGCGCCGCGTTTCGGCGCGGGGTTGTCGCGCGGCCTGCGCGAAGGCGCCGCAATGCGAGGCTTTTCTCTTGCTGCGGCGCTCTTGGCCGCGGCCACGCTCGTGCTCCCGGCCGTATCGGCAGCTCAACCGGCGCCCTCCACCGTAACGGGCATTCCGCTCGACGCACCGTGGAAAACCGCGGTCTATGCGCTAGCGAAAAGAACGTTCGTGCATCCGGCTTGGGGATGGCAGCACTCCGAACGCAACTACAACCTCGCGACCATGTTGGCAAAGGACGACGGGATTGCGATCGATAGCGACGTGCTGTTCGCCGCGTGCTTTTTGCACGATATGGCCGCTTTCGAGCCGTACGCATCGCGCCATAAAGGCATGGAGCACGGCGATGCTGCCGCGATTGAAAGCGAAGCCGTTTTACGCAACGCGGGGTTTCCGATGGCGAAGTTTGCTCGCGTGCAAGCCGCCGAACGCGGCCACATGCACGACGCCGATTCGCTCGACTTTCTGGGCGCAGTCGGCGCGGCGCGCATGCTTTCGTTAACCGGCGCGAATTCGCCGTCGTTTGCCGGCGCTGTAAAATCGCTGCGCGGCTTCGTCACGGCGATTCCGCCCAAGTTACTCACAAAGACAGGCGCGCGTATAGGAAAAGAACGCGCACAGGAGCTGCGCGCGTTCTTGGATGGACTTCAGGCGGAAGATCCGCCGGGCTAGGCTGTTACGGCGATCCCGTCGGCACTGCGGACGGCGATGCGCCGGGCGTGGCCGGTGCGGACGTCGCGGGTGCGCTGCTGCCCGTCGCCGCCGGCGCCGGCGACGTTACTTTCGACTTGTCGTCTCCGTACAGCACCAAAACGTACGTGCCGCCTTTCGGGATCGTCGTCTTCGGCGGATCGAACGAGAACGTCAGGGTGTTCTCTTTCAGCGTCGATTTATCGAACGTCCAGATCGGTTCGTACGTCGTGCGTTTTTTACTCACGCTCGCTTTGAACAGCTGCACCGCGAATCCGCGTTCCTGCACTTGTTCTTTCGGCAGCGTGAAGCTCGCTTCGGCCCAGCCGTTGACGATGAAGTCGGCATTCGGCGTGAGATGCACCATCATCAGCGGAACCGTGTCGAGCGATCCGGCTGGAGTGTGTACCATCGCGGGCGCGTCTTTGGGAAGCGATTCGTTCTTGAGCACGATGCTGGGCGGAGGCGTCGGCGTGGGCGTCGGTTTGCCGCCCGGCGATGCACCTTCGTCCGGCGAGGGTGAGGGCGAAGGCGACGGTGTCGGCGAGGGCGTTGCGGTCGGAGCGGGCGTCGCCGCTTTGCCTTTCTTGCCTTTTGCCGGAGCGGGCGTCGGCGTCGGTGCCGGCAGATTGAAGCGCAGCTCGCAGCCGTAGCCGTCGATGGTCGGCGGACACGTGAAGCCTTTTTGCGCATCGGCAATCGGGTACGTTCCGCCGCTCGCGACGCCCGGCGAGAGCGACGGATTCGGCGAAGGCGAGCCGTTCTGCGTCATGCCTTTGTTGTCGTACGGCGGTTGTCCGGATGCGGAGACCGGCGGAACGCCGTTCTGCGTCTGCGGCATGCCGGTGCCCGTGGCAAAGTTGCCGGAGCATGCAGCGGTTGCCGCGAGTGCAGCGAGGATCAGCAGGGCGCGAGATTTCATGTTCGGGCTTTTACCTTTGCTTCGAGTTCCGCGGCAAACTGTTCCACCGGAACGGTTCGCTTATCCGTTTTGTCAGCCTGTGCTGAGCCTGTCGAAGTACGTTCGTTCACGTTGACGGTACCGTCCGCGGCTTCTTGTTTGCCGGTCACTAAGATGTATGGCACCTTTTGCGTCTTCCAATGGCGGATCTTGTAGCCGAGCTTTTCGTTCGACTCGTCCACCTCGACGCGCAGGCCGCGGCTTTTCATTGTATCGGCTACGGAACGCGCATACTCCACCTGGTGTTCCGAGATCGGTGCCACCACCGCTTGTACGGGGGCAAGCCAAGCCGGGAACGCGCCGCCGAAGTGCTCCAGCAGAATGCCGAAGAAGCGCTCGAGCGAGCCGGCGAGCGCCCGGTGAATCATGACCGGCGTTTGGTCGCCTTCCGGACCGCGGTACGTTAGGTCGAACCGTTTGGGCAGGATGAAGTCCACCTGGACGGTGCCGAGCTGCCATTTACGGCCGATCGCATCGCGCACGTTGATATCGAGTTTCGGTCCGTAAAATGCGCCGCCGCCTTCGTCGAGCTCGAACGGCAGATTGCGGCTCTCGAGCGCTTTGCGAATAGCGTCCTCGGCGATCGGGTCGGTTTCGCCGCGCAGATGCTCTTCGCGCGTCGAGAGAAAATACTCGAAGCTCTCGAAGCCGAATGCTTTCATCAACCGCAACGCTTCGTCCAGCGTTTGTTCGAACTCGCCTTGCAGTTGTTCCGGCGTGCAGAATAGATGGGCGTCGTCTTGCGTGAATCCGCGCACGCGCGTGAGCCCGTGCAGCACGCCGCTGCGTTCGTAACGGTACACCGTTCCGAACTCCGAGTAGCGGATCGGCAGTTCGCGGTAGCTGTGCAGCTTATTCTTGTAGATGAGGATGTGGCCCGGGCAGTTCATCGGTTTGAGCCGGAAACGCTGCTCTTCGACTTCCAATGCGCCGAAGATCCCGTGCGCGTAGTTCTCGAGGTGTCCGGAGATCTCGTAGAGTTTTTCGCTGACCACGTGGGGCGTGTACACCGGCTGATAGCCGCGCTCGCGCAGTCCGTCGCG
>DASSRQ010000295.1:0-5233 GCA_035701665.1 Vulcanimicrobiaceae bacterium | reverse complement strand
CACGTGCTGCGTTGCGAGCGCGAGCGCTAAACGCGAAAGCCGCGTCTCGCGATCGTCGACCAAAATGCGCGACTCGTGATAGAACTGATGGAAATCGGATGCCACGTCGCGCGCGTACCGCGCAAGCCGGTGCGGCGCAAGTTGGTCCACGACGTTGCGCACCAAATCGGGAAGTTCGGCCAAACGGCGCGCAAGCGCAATCTCGGCGGGGGATTCGATCGCGCCGGTGTGCGCGCCCGAGCGGGCTTCGTCGACTTCGGCGGCATCCGCATTTTTGAACACGCTGCAGATGCGCGCGTGGCTATACTGCACGTAGTACACCGGATTGTCGTTCGACTGTTCCTTTGCGAGCTGCAGATCGAACGTGAGCGGCGACTCGGGCGCGAGCATGACGAAGAAGAAGCGCGCGGCGTCTACGCCGACTTCGTCGATGATATCGTCAAGCGTGACGATATGGCCCGCGCGTTTGCTCATGCTGACTTGTTCGCCGCCGCGCATCAGCGTGATCTGCTGCGCGATGAGCACCTCGAGATGATCGCGGCTGAAGCCGAGCGCTTCGGCGAGCCCCTTCAAACGGCCGATGTAGCCGTGGTGGTCCGGACCGAGAATGTCGATCACTTTATCCGCGCGCTGCAGCTTCTCGTAATGATACGCAACGTCGTTGGCAAAGTACGTCGGGCGGCCGTCGCTGCGGACGAGCACGCGGTCTTTGTCGTCGCCGAAGTCGGTCGCTTTAAAGAAGACCGCGTTGTCTTGCTCGTAGGTGTGATGCTCGGATTTCAGCCGTTGGATACCCGAGCCAATGCGCCCGGTATCGTGCATCTCTTGTTCGCTTTGCCACAGATCGTAATGCACGCCGAACCGCTCGACCGTTTGGATCTGCTCGGTAACCAGCGTGTCGCGCGCGATCTTTGCGAACGGTTTGATCGCCTCGCCGGGCGTTGCGATCCATTTCTCGCCGTCGGTTTGCGCGATCTTCTGCGCGATCGGGATGAGATAGTCGCCGGGGTAGCCGTCTTCCGGAAACGCGAAGGACGGGTCGAAGGTTTGGCGGTAGCGCGCGTACACCGAGCGCCCCAGCGTTTCCATCTGACCGCCTGCGTCGTTGATGATCCATTCGACGAAGACGTCGTAACCGCAGTAACGCATGGCGTTCGCGAGGGTGCCGCCGATGCTGCACGTGCGGCCCTGCACGACGACGAGCGGTCCTGTCGGGTTAGCGCTGCCGAACTCGAGCGAGATCCGGACCGGATGCTCGGGGGCATCGGGCTTGGCTTCGTCGCGCAGGATCGCGGCGACGGCGTTTTGCCACACCGCCGGTGCGAGTCGCAGATTGATAAACCCGGCGACGGGTTCCATGCCCGAAAAAAGGCTTAAAAGTTCCGGCTCGTTTGCGCGCACGTCCTCGATGAGCCGCTGCGCGATCTCTTGCGGCGAACGGCGCGCGTGACGCGTCAGCGCGAATGCGGCATTCGTCGCAAAATCGCCGAACTCGGCGCGTCGCGGCGATTCGAAAGCCGGCGTTGCGGCGGGGGCGCCCGGGTACAGGCGTTCGGCGCTGCGCTGCAAGGCCGAACCGAATTGCGAAAGGGCGCTCTGGGGACTCGTCATGGGCCCGAGCCGTTCGCCGTCCGGAAGAGTTCTTCCATCCGGGCCGCCAACAATCGCGCGCATGGAACCGTTGGATCTGACAAAACACGCACCGCGAAGCCCGCGCGAGATGGCCGGCGGACTCTACATGCTCGGCCGGACGATCGATAAAATGCGCGCGCTGATTCCCGGCGGCGTCGCCGGCGAGTACCGCCTGCGCGGATTTTCCGAGCGCATGCTGGGCGCACTCGGAATCGATGCGAGCGAGATGATGACCGTCGTTCAGAATGCGGCGAACGAAGACGAAGTTCTTCAGTGGGTCCATGCGCACAGCGATGTGACGACATACGATCGCCTAAATCAGGCGATGGCAAATCGCAGGCAGAAAGATATCTTGCCCGAGTACAAAGACGAGTTTGCAAAGCTGTACTCCGATGATCTGCGCGCACAGCACGACGTGCTGTTCGACGTGATCGAGGCGGACGATCGCAAAGCGTTCGGAGTGTAGTTCGAAAGCCTTCAGACCGTGATCGTCCCTACACTACGCACGCAGCGGCTGCTGCTGACTATTCCCGGCGCGCGGGCGGCGGAAGCCGCCGTCCGGTTCAACCGCGAGAACGAGCGCCATTTGGCGCCATGGAATCCGAGGATGACCGCGCGCGATTTTGACGTCGAATATTGGAAAACGTCGTTGGATCGGCAGATCGAAAACTTTCGCAATGGAACGCGCTATTCGTTCTGCATCTTTCCGCTCGACTCCGGAACGGATGGGCGGCTGCTAGGATTTCTGAATTTCACCGAGGTCGTGCGCGGTGTATTTCAGGCGTGCTATATGGGCTATTCTCTGGCAGAAGACATGCAGGGACGAGGCTACATGACCGAAGCGTGCCGCGCCGGCATCGACTACATGTTTTCGACAGTTGGCTTGCACCGCATTATGGCAAATTACATGCCGGCCAACGTGCGCAGCGCGGCGGTTCTAAAACGCCTAGGATTCATCGAAGAAGGCCGCGCAAGAGACTACTTGTTTCTCGCCGGCGCGTGGCAGGATCACGTTCTTACGTCGGTCACCAATCCGGAGGCCGCCGCTCCCGCCGGGTACTAGATGATAGTACGGATAAGCGGCTTCGTAGGACTAGCGATCCTTTGCGTTATTGGCGCATATGTCGTGCGGCCGCAGTTCGAGCGTACGAGCGTCGTGCTTCCGGGGTTTTGCGGAACCTCCGCTCACGCATCCGCGTATCGCCGCGTCGCTTTGGCTTACGACGGCGCGGTGCAAGTTGTTGCGAACATCGACGCATCGCGCGCGCCGTTTGCTGCTACCGCGTTGCTGGTGCGCAAGAGCGACGCGAAGGTGCTTTGGCGCAAAACGTACGGAAACGACCTCATCAGCGCAGCGATTGCAGACGGCATACTCTACATTTACAACGATAAACTGGCCGACTGGATCGACGTGCGGACCGGGCTGCCGGTGCCGATGGTTATGACAGTGGATAACTTCGGCGGCCTTTCTTCGACAAATCTGCCCGTTTTGCCGCACCGCGAGACCGGCCGATGGTATATGGAAACAGGTGCGGTTATTTCGAGCTGGAGGCGTCAGGGCGGATTGGATCTGCACCGTCGCGTTTGGTTCAACAGTACGGCATTCAACTGTTTTGTGGATCCCGCGGGCCGCGTGCGCAGGCTGTGGTGAGGGTGTACAATAGGAGCGACACGCGGAGGTAACGACGATGTGCACGTGCCGTTCTCATGCAAGGCTGCTTTTCGGTTTACCGCTTCCGGAGACGCTCGGCCGGTGCTTGGCCGGGGATCCGGTTCCGCGTAAAACGTTCTTGGGAACGGCATCCGCCGCAGCCGTTGCGGCGCTGCTTCCGCCGCGTGTGCTCGCCGCACGCGCTGCCGGCAAGTCGACTTCCTACGATTACGTCACATCCGGCATTGTGAAGGGCTCGCAAGTTACGACGCGCCTGCCGGACGGAACCATCGACGTGCGATTTGCTTTTATCGATCGCGGACGCGGCCCGAGCGTGCGCAGCACCATCGCTCTCGATGCGGCCGGCTTCATCAAAAGCCTGCGCACCACCGGGTACGATTACTTGAAGTCGCCCGTTGATGAAACGTTTGCCGAACGCGGCGGCGTAGCAACGTGGAAAAACGCATCCGAAAACGCACGCGAACATTCCGCGTCTCCCAGGTTTTACGTGAGCATGAACGGATCGCCCGAAGAAGGCGCGATCCTGGTGCGCGCGCTGCAGAAAAAACCTAACGCCGGTCTTTGGCCTGCAGGTACTGCGTCGCTAAATGTCGTCAAATCCATTGAGGTGTCAAACGGCGGCGCGACGGAACGGGTCACGATGTATGAAGTGACCGGACTGGATTTTCAACCGGCCGTCGTCTGGCTCGATGCGCGCAATAATCTCTTTATGTCCGGCTCGACGTGGGGTGCGGTCATACCATCGGGGTGGCGCAGCGTTCTGCCGCAACTCATCGCCGAACAGGACGCCCGCGACGCCGGGCTCGGAAAGAAGATCGCGCAATCGATGCACACCGTGGCCGCGACTGCGCTTGCAGTGACGCGGACCGCGGTCTTCGATGCTGAAAAGGGCGCATTGCTTCAGAACCACTCGGTGCTCGTAAAAGGCGATAAGATCGTTTCCGTCGGGCCTGGTATCGATATTCCGAGCGACGCGCGCCGCATCGACGGTTTGGCGAAGACGGTTCTGCCCGGATTGTGGAACATGCACATGCATCTGTACGCACCGTTCGGGCCGCGTCTGCTGGCCGAAGGCATCACCACGATCCGCGATCCCGGAAACGATCCCGACTATATCTCGAAGACGCAAAAAGCGTTTGCAAGCGGCGAACTTCTCGGACCGCGCGTCGTCATCGCCGGATTGATGGACGGAAAAGGCAAGTATACCGCGCCTATCGGAACGACGGCCGACACCGAACAAGCGGCTCTGGCGCAAGTTGCCGACTGGCAAGCGCATGGGGCAGTCCAAATCAAGATGTATAGTTCGCTCGATCCGAAGTTCGTGCCGGTTATCGCCGCGGAAGCGCACCGCCGCGGCATGCGCGTTAGCGGACACGTCCCGTCCGGGATGATCGCGCAAGAGGCCATCGCTGCGGGCTTTGACGAGATCCAGCACGTTAATATGCTGTTTTTAAACTTCATGCCGGATATCAAGAACCAGACGCAAACGCCGGTACGACTGACGGCACCCGCGCTTCGCGCCGGCACGATCGATCTGAACGGCAATGCGGTTCAGGAGTTCATCGCCCTCATGAAATCCCGCAACATCGTAAGCGATCCGACGCTTGGGATTTTTTATTTCGACGCCGTGCAGCGCGCGGGCGGGTCGTACCCGCAAGAGTTGGCGCAAATCCAAGAGTGGCTGCCGGTTCAAGTGCGCCGCTCGGTGTTTGCAAACACGTTCCCGAAACCGAATGCCGCAGATAAGGCTGCGTATGAAGCATCGGCCGACGCGTTTTTGCGCATGGTTAAACTTTTGCATGACAACGGGATCCGTATCGTTGCCGGAACCGACGACGTACTGCCCGGCTTTGATACGATTGCAGAGCTCCAACTCTACGCGAAGGCCGGCATTCCAAACGCCGCCGTTCTTCAAGCCGCAACCATCGC
>DASSRQ010000294.1:0-5505 GCA_035701665.1 Vulcanimicrobiaceae bacterium | reverse complement strand
GCAGTTCTCGTGCACGGTATGTTCGAACATCCATTTCGGACGCAGCATATCGTCCAGTTCCGGCAGCGGCGCTTTTCCGGCTGCAAAGAGCAGCAAGTACGCCAGTGTTTCTGCCATGTTGTCCGGCTGCACGGGACAACCCGGAACGCAAACGACGGGAATGCCCGCTTTCGATTTCCAGTCCCAACCGAGATAATCGGGAACACCCATTGCTCCGGTCGGATTGCCTTGCATCGCGTGGATACCGCCATACGTGGCACACGTACCGGCAGCAACAATTGCCGTCGCTTTGGGTGCGAGACGATCGAGCCACTCGTTGACAGTGATCGGTTGCCCGGTGGCCGGGTTATTTCCAAAGCCGGTAAAGTATCCGCCGCTTTTGATTTGCTCGTTCGGTATCGAGCCTTCGACGACCAGAACAAACGGCTCCATCTCGCCGCGTTCTGCGCGAAAGAACGCCTGAATAAAATCGTCGCCGGTATCGTACGCGATAAGCGGCCAGTAGACGTTGACTTTCGGCAAGCCTGGAATCGCACCGAGTGCAATCTCTTCGACCGCGGGGTTCGTCGCGTTCGTTAGCGACACGGAGTCGCCGTCGCAACTCAACCCGGCATTGATCCAAAGGAGATTTATCGTGAGGTCCGGCGCAGAAACAGCCATAGGATCCTCCGCAACATAAATTCGTGCGTTCTGGTATTATACAACTACTCGAGCAGGCAGAACAATTGCACGAAGTCAGTATTGCCATGGCCATCGTCGAAGAGCTGGTCGAGCGAACGAGCGCAGCGAACGTCCGCGCGATTACTGCGGTTTATTTGCGTATCGGCGCGCTCACGAGCGTCGTTCCAAGTGCGCTTACCTCCGCTTGGGAGCTTACAACTGACGGCACGCCTGCTGCCGGTTCTCGCTTAGAAATCGAACGCATTCCGCTCACAATCGCTTGCAAAATCTGCGGGCGCGAGCGCACCATAGAACACAGCACGATCCCCGTATGTCCCATCTGCGGCACGCCGTCTGCAAATATCGTTCGCGGTCGCGAGCTGCTCATCACCGCAATGGAGGTCGACTATGGCCCTGCGATTAGTGGACGTTCAGCAGAGCATTCTGCGCAAGAATACCACGCTGGCACTTGAACTGCGCGAACGCTTTGCACGCGGCGGAACCTTCGTCTTCAATCTGCTCTCGAGTCCGGGTGCCGGAAAGACGACGCTGCTGCAAGCAACGCTGACGTCGCTGCATGCGCGCTACCGTTGCGCCGCGCTGGTCGGGGATCAGGCAACCGAACGCGATGCCGTGCGCCTCGCTCGCAGCGGCGCACCCGTCAGACAGATTGCCACCGGGGCGGAATGCCGTCTGGATGCGCAGATGGTTACGGCGGCGCTCGCGCAGTTCGATATCGGCACGCCTGAAGTACTGGCGATTGAAAACGTGGGCAACCTCATCTGCCCGGCCGAGTACGATCTCGGCGAAGATCTGCGCGTCGTCGTCTTCTCCGTCACGGAAGGCGAGGATAAACCGCTCAAATACCCGCTTGCGTTCACGACAGCGGACGCAGCGGTTATCTCGAAGATCGATCTCGCCGAGGCAACGGAGTTCGATCGCGACGCAGCCGTCGCACATATGCGCAGCGTCAACCCCGAGTTGAAGGTTATCGACGTTTCGGCAAAGACCGGCGAAGGAATGCAGACGTGGTTCGATTTCTTGGATCGCCAGATCGCATCCAAACGCGTATACGCTTAATCGCGCTGGGCGCAGCCCTGGCCGCTTTTAACGCGGCTTCGTGGTTCGCCGTGGTTCAGGCGGCGCGGACGTATCCTATGCTGCTCGCACTCGGCGTTACGGCATTTGTGCTGGGCTTGCGCCACGCGGTCGATCCGGACCACATCGCCGCCATTGACGGCACGACGCGCAAACTGATGCATGATGGGCAGCGTCCGGTCGCGGTCGGCTTCTTCTTCTCGCTCGGACACTCGACGATCGTTTTCGTGCTGAGCCTGCTCGTCGCGGCGTTCGGTACGCTTATGGTCGGACATCTGCCCGCGTTACGATCCGCCGGCACCCTGGCAGGCACCATCGTTTCGGCGCTGTTCTTGTTCGTCATCGCCGCTGCAAACATCGTCGTATTGCTGGATGTACTGCGCGGCTCGCCCGATGGCGATCCGCTGCCTCCCGGCGGCTTATTGACCCGTTTTCTGCGTCCGGCTCTGGGCATGGTCAAGCAGAGTTGGCACATGTATCCGCTCGGCGTGCTCTTTGGGCTGGGATTCGATACGGCGACCGAAGTCGCGCTGCTCGGAATCTCCGCGGCCTCAGGCGCCGGCGGCATGCCTATCGTCTATATTTTGCTGCTGCCGTGCCTGTTCGCCGCGGGCATGACCTCGATCGATACGCTCGAGGGCATGGCGATGCTCGGTGCGTACGGCTGGGCGTACGTGCGGCCCGCGCGCAAGGTGCTCTACAACTTCAACATGACGCTCATATCGATCGTCATCGCGCTCTTCATCGGCTTTACCGAAACGGCGGCGGCGATCGGCACCCATACCGGCTCGCCGCTCGCACATTTCGGAGACTACCTGTCGTTCACGTCGGTCGGGATCGCGATTATCGCGATCTTTGCGATAAACTTGGGCGCCAGCGTCCTCGTCTACCGCGGCCGCTACTTATTGCACGTCAAGTCGATGCGATAGTTGTAGCCGGGCGTCTTCTGTTTCCAGAATTTTCCGCTGTTCTGCGGATGGTACTGTTTGTATTTCGCCACGTCGAACGTCACGAGTAATTTCACCGGTTTATTATTTGGATCCAGGTTGTTTCCGGTAAATAGTTGCGTGTACGTGAACTGCCCTGAGGCGGGGAACGTGTGAAAATCCAATTGCTGCTGGCTCATCGCACCGGTCGTCGAGTCGGCTGTGCTGACCGTGTCACCGTTTTGCAAGGCGAGTACCATGTCTTGCTTCATCGTGTCCGCAGGCGAGATGCCCGGGTACGAAGTTCCATTGTTCCATTGCATCGTCACGAGCCACGCCGTCGCGCCGGGGCCCGTCGGCGAATCCGCAGGATGCCATGCAACGTTGGTGACGCGCATGCGCCATACGCCGTTAAACATCCACTGATTCATGCAGCCCGGTTGCGCTCCGACCTGCGTCGATCCGCCTTGCGCTTGCTGCGCCGCTGCTGCGGGCGCACCAAGCAATGCCAACGCCGCGCATGCGGCAAGAGAAAGTATGCGCTTCATCAGTCAAGCCTAGCGCTCACGGTTTCTCCGCGGGTAGGGCACTCCGCCCTAGGGCCGCATCATCTACGGTTTAACGTTCGGATTCTTATACGCGAACGCGCCGTTCGGATTCGGTCTTACCCACACGATCAGATCCCAGATGCCGGGCATGTCGAAGACGTGCGTCACCTCGGATGCCGATTTGACCTTGTTCATCTTCACTAACGTCTGAGCCGTCGGATGAGCCGGATCGCCGCCCGCTGCCTTGAACGGTCCGGGATACACGTAGTTGTCGAACGCGCTCTTATCGTTCGCCGTCGTCACCCAATGGATGTGGTCGTCGAATTCGTACCAGCGTCCGGGGTTCACGCCGAACAGATTGGGACGCGGATCGCCTGATTTGTACGGGACGGAAAAATCGGCGCCGAGCAAGTTGCCGTTCTTGTCGTACCACAGCTGGCTGGGATGCTGAATGTCGGCAGATGCCCACTGCAGGTTCGCGTAGCTAATCGCGCCCGTGTTGTCTTCGTTGGTATACCGGAAGTAGCCGGCTTTTTCGGCGTCTTTGACGGTCGGAAACCGCTTCATCAAATCGGCTTGGATGTTCTTGACGAATTGCTGTTCCGACGCGCTCACCGGGCCTCTATACGAGGGCCGCTGATCGGCTTGCGCAATCGCGGTCGCGACAAGCATGGTGCAAAGTAGTAAACCAAAGCGTTTAAGCATGGAATCCTCCTACCGTTCAACCAAGTAGCGTCGAAAAAGACCCGATCGTGACCGCCGCGCCTTACTCCCCGAACAGGGCGTCGACGTTGCGCTCACCGCGCTGCAAAAATGGCACACCGTCAAACCACGACGGACGCTTCGCGCCTTTGAGCCAGTAATCGAACCATTCGTCGAGGCTGACCGTCCAATACTTCTGATTTTCGCGCGAGGTGATGCCGTGTTTCTCACCGTCGAACGAGAACAGGTACGCCGTCTTGCCCAAGCGGCGCATGGCGGTAATGAACTCGATGCCTTGGAACTGCGGAACGGCCGTGTCGCCGTCGTTGTGCACGCTCAGATACGGCGTCGTGATGTTCTTGATGCCGAACAACCCCGAGTTTTCGATGTACAGATCGGGCCGGTCCCACGGCGTTGCGCCGATGCGCGATTGACCGTGTTCGTACTGGCCTTCACGCACGACGCCGCTTTCCAAGCGGATGCCGCTGTAAGCGCTGATCATGTCGTCCACCGCGGCGCCGGCTTCGACCGCACGGAAGCGGTGCGTCTGCGTGATTAGATAATTGATCTGATATGCAGCCCATGAGTGGCCGGCAATGCCGACATGGGACGGATCTATGTAGCCGGTTTTGATCGCGGCATCGACCGCCGGCAGCAAGCAGTTGACGGCGCTTTTGCCGGGGTGTCCCGGTTTGTACCGCACGTCGGGAAGCAGCACGACGTAGCCATTGGACACGTAGCGCGTCAAGTTCGGGGTGGTACCGGGACCGGGCGCAAAATACGTGTGATAATACGAGGCCATCGTCTCGTAGAAATACACGAGCATCGGCGCCTTGCGGTTGCGCGGCAAACCATCGGGAACGAGCATGACGGCGCGCAGCGGCGTACCATCCGCACCTTTGTAGTGGATGAGCCGCTCGGTTCCCCAGCGATAGTTCTTCTGCTGCGGATGCAGATCGCTGACTTGGCGCAGATGCTGAAAGGACGAATCCGACGTCCACACTTCTTTGTAGCGGAACGTGGAGCGCGCGAACGCAAACACGGGTGCATTTTTCGCAGCAACGGGCGCGAAGCCGAAATCGTGCTGACCGCCGGCGAATTCCGCGCGCGTGCCGTTGATGTTTTCGTTCGCGCGAATGAGTGTGTGCGGAATGCCGCCGTTCGCAGTCACACGTGCAAACCCGCTGTCGAGCGTATCTTCACCCAAGATCGAGAGCAAAACCGGCTTTGCCGGATCGAACGCGTGCGCGTCGGGATCGGTTTGCACGGGGCTGTAGACCGTATGCGTGCGCCGGCCTTCGCCTGCCGTTAGGGCCTTCACGGCGCCCGTATGCGGGTCGGCGACGAACACGTCATAGCGGTCGTAGAGCAGCACGCCGCGATCGCCGGCGATCCAGCCGCCGTTTCCGTACGGCTGCGCCGGCTCCGGATGATCGTCGTTCTCCAACGCAAAACGGACGTTCGTATTCGCACCGAGCACCACGCGCGCGCCGCTGCTCGTGTTGTAGGCAACCCAATGCTGGAGCGGCTGACTCCAAGCCAGCACGAAGGTTCCGCCTGGAGAGAGTTCG
>DASSRQ010000293.1:0-9715 GCA_035701665.1 Vulcanimicrobiaceae bacterium | reverse complement strand
TGCGCGCATGTGCCGCAGCTGCTGCAGCGCAGCCACCGCGCTTGCGCCGATGACAATGACCGTTCCGAGTGTCGAATAAGCGGTAAGTGCTTCGGGAGTCATCGCGCCGGCCCGTTACGGCAGATTGACGAGAACGTTCATGAGGTTGTTGATGTCGGGCGATCCCAGACCCGTCGGATAGTCGTATCCCGCTCCGGCGCTAAAGCCGTTCGAACCGGCCGGAAAGACGTTGTCACCGATGCTCACATCGTGGAACGGCGGCGTCTTCGTCGTTTGCGCGCCCTGGAGCACCGCGCCGTACAGTGCGTTCGTCACCGGGCCCAACGGCCCGCGCGCCGGGTTCATATGCGCGCGCAGCTGATTCGCAATGGCAATGATGCCCGCATATTGCGGCGGCCCCTGACTCGTTCCGCCGACTGCGTACGTTCCGGGCGAAACGCCTTTTGCGCTAAAGCCGATGACGACGACCACGCCCGTGTTCGGTGAGGCGTTGTACGCCACGTCTGCAACCGCGCGCGCGGTTTTTCCACCAAGCAGAATCGCTTGATTCGGAATCAGCGCGTTCGTGAAGATCGTGCTCGGCGCGCCGCCGGTAGCGCCGTCGTTCGGCAGCAGGCACGGCGAGACGCAGTTATCGGAATCGTTCCACACCGATTCGTTGCGATAGCGGCCATTATGGAACAGCGAAAGATTCGTACCGCCGACGGACAGCACGTTCGGGTCCGACGCCGGGTACTGCGGATTCGGTGTGCCGAAGCCGCCGCCCGCACCGAGATCGCCCGCGGAGGCGATGACTGTTATGTGATTGGCAGCAGCGGTTTGATAGATCTGTTGGGCCTGCACGAGCTGCGTGTTGTTCGCACCGCCGTTGATCGAGAGTTCCTGCACGCCGAAGCTGAGCGACATCGCGCTGTTCGGGAAGTTGGACGCCGCGTAAAGCTGCGTCGCTTGAATCGTTTGACCTTGGTCGTTGTTCGCGATCACGAGCGCGATGGCCGCGCCGGGGGCCGCCGCGTGAGCCCACTCCACGTCGAGCGACGTCTCTTCGGCCCACGAAAGTTGCGTGGCGTTGTTGAGATTGACCGTCGGTTTGCCCCCGGGATAATACGTGGTGATGACCGGGTCCGGCAAGCCGAATAACTTATCGAACGTGGCGACGTCCTTCGTAATCGTAGGGCTGCCGAACGCATCGACGATCACGATCGTTTGTCCGCTTCCGTCGGAGACACCGGGCGTATACGAAAAGTCGTAGCCGCTACGAATCGTCGTCGGCGTCAAGCAATCCGTCGATCCGGCACTCGAACAATTGTGCAGCAGCAGATCGCCCAAACGCCGCACGCGCGGATGCACGCTGTATCCGAACGGCGCAGAAGCCTGTTTGGCCGAATCGCTGATCGCGCGCGAAGGCGGGACGGACGACACGCCCGACTGCGAACATCCGGCAAGTACGGTACACGCTGCGGCTGCAGCGGCTGCTCTGCGCGGGAAACGGTGCATAGTAACCTTCTCTTTCATGATAGGAGCGCTTCACGTTTGGCAGCATCCGGCGTCATGGTCGCGCCGGCGCGGAGATTAGCAAGCAGCTCGCCGGCCTCGAGACGGTCGGCCAGCGCAGCCATCGCGCGATCGTACTCGCGCGCTTCGGTCGGTTCGCGCGTGCTTTCGAGCCGTTCCAAAACGGCATCCACATAGCCTAACAGCCGCGCCGCGCGGGCTGCGTCGCCGCAGTTGGCTCCGGATGCCGCCAGATGCTGTAACGTGACGGCAACGTGCATCTCGCTTCCGATCTCGAATGCCGCCACGAGCGCCTCGCGCGCCGTCGAACGGCATTCACCGAAGCGTTCGAGCGCAAGCAGATACGCCGCGAGGTTTGTCAGAAGCGTGCAGACGATGACGCGTTCGCCGCACGTTCGCGCGATCTCCAGCGCTTCGCGGCCATGCTCCAGCGCGGCTTCGTAGTTTCCGCCGCATGCCTCTATCTCGGCAAGGTTTCCCGAGATGATCTGCACGCCGCGCTCGTCCTGCAACGCCTGCGAATGCGCGAGCGCTTCCCGGTATAGCTCGCCCGCGGCGCAAAGGTCGCCGCGCAGAACGGGGGCTATTGCGAGCGTCCGAAGCGCAAGCGCTACGAGCCGCCGGTGATCCGCCGTGCGCAAACGCTCGAGCGCTTCGCGCGCGGCGGCTTCGCCTTCGTCGACTTTGCCTAAACGCATAAGCGCCGCGCCGCGGCACCGGTGCGCCGCAGCAATGCCGAGCGTGTGTTCGAGCGCTTCGTACGCCTCCAACGCACGCTCCGCCGCCGAGACCGCGAGCTTCTCTTGTGCTGTTGAAAGGGCAACGCCGGCGCACGTCAGCCAGTAGCGCGCCGCAGCTTCTTTATCGTCGGTCGTCTCGGCAGCATCGCGCAGTTCGTCCATCCAGCGGCGGCCTTCGGCCGGCTGAGCATCCCACCAGAACGCTTCGAGCCGGCCGAAGACTGCCAGCCCGAGCGCGACGTCGTGTCTTTGCGAAACACACCACGAGAGCGCTGCCCGGAAGTTATCGATCTCGGTGAGCACCGGCGCGAGCCACGAGGGCGCGGGCACGTCGGCCCACGCTTCGTCCGCGCGCTGCGCGAACGCGGCGTAATACTGCGCGTGCCGCTGTGCGACCGCATCGCGCGCGCCGGCTTCATCGAGACGCTCCAGCGCAAACTCACGCGTGGATTCGAGCATGCGATAGCGCTGTTCGTCTCCACCCGCCTCCGCGACGATCAGCGATTTGTCCACAAGTGAGGCCAAGTGGTCGAGAATATCCCATTCGCCGATCGCGTCGTCGGCGCAAACTTCCACCGCTGCGCCGATCGTCCAGCCGCCCAAAAAGACGGCGCTGCGCTGCAAAAGCACGCGCTCGTTCTCGCCGAGCAGTTCGAAACTCCATTGAATCAAAGCGCGCAGCGTTTGATGATGTGCGAGTTCGCCGGGACGGCCGCCGGTAAGCAGCCGGAAGCGTTCGCGCAAACGTTCGCAGAGCTGCGCGACGCCCAGGACGCGTAAACGCGGCGCCGCCAGTTCGATTGCTAAGGGAATTCCGTCGAGGCGGCGGCAGATATCGGCAACGGCCGTCGCATTTTCGTCAGTGATCGCAAACGACGCGGCGTGCGCGCGGGCGCGTTCTTCAAAGAGCGCGCAGGCCGCGTAGCTTCGCAAGCGTTCGGCGCTGCGCACGTGCACCGGCGGAACGGCGAGCACCGGCAGCCGGTACACGAACTCTCCCGGCACGCGCAGCGGCTCGCGCGAGGTAACCAGAATCCGCAGCCGCGGACAGGCTCGCAAAAGATCGCGCAGTACGCTTCTCGCGGCGTCTACGACGTGTTCGCAGTTGTCGACGATCAGCAGCAGATCTTTCGATTTGATCTGCGCGATCAGCGCATCGACTACGGAGCCCGTACTCAGCACCGTAATCCCGAACAGCGAAGCGAGAACCGTAGGAACGGCGTTCGCATCGACGGGCGCCAACTCCGCAAGCCAGGCCCCGTCTTCGAATCCTTGCAGCAACTGCGAACCCACGGTTAGCGCAAGCGCTGTTTTCCCTACTCCGCCCGCGCCGGCGACCGTAACGAACCGGTGCTCCTGGAGCAGAGCGGCGACCGAATCGGCATCGGCCTCGCGACCCACGAGCTCGGGCACGTGCTGCGGCAAGTTACTCGGGCGTTCGGCGATGGTGCGAAGCGGCGGAAAGATCTCGGGCAGCTCGGGGGCGACCAGTTGAAAGATCGTCTGCAACTCGGGAAAGTCTTTGAGCCGGTGCCGTCCCAGATCGCGCAGCGCGCTGCGGCCGGTTTCATTCAGCGCCTCGGCCGCGTCCGCCGATACCAGGACCTGACCGCCGTGACCGGCGGCGAGCAAGCGCGCAACGCGGTTGACGGTCGAACCGAAGTAGTCGCCGTCACGCCGGCTCGCGGCTCCGAAGTGCAGGGCCATGCGCACGCGCAGTCCGCCGATCTCGGACCAATCCTCGCGCGCCAGCGTACGTTGTGCGGTGATTGCCGCTTCGAGTGCGTCGTTCGCGTCCGAGAAAACCGCGCACACTTCATCGCCGACGGTTTTAAAGACCAGTCCGGCATGCCGTTCGACGGATTCGCGCAATAGGTCGTCGTGACGCCGCAAATATGCCGGCATCGCATCCGGATACATCGTCCACCGCGCCGTACTGCCTTCGATATCGCTAAAAAGAAAAGCGACCGGCCCGGTAGGCGCGATGCGTTCCAGTTGCTGCAAAGGAAACGCCCCTCGGGAGTAATTGTAACCCGAGGGGCGTTTTAGGGGCTATTGCAGTTCCGGTTAGGTTTTCGGGCTATCGCTTATGCGCTCTATGCGCAGGATTCGATCCGATTCGATTAAGCGCGGCAAAACATCGAAGCCCGCGATCATGCGTCCGAAAACGCTAAAATCGCGATTGAGATGAAATTGGGGCGAGAGCGTAATGTAAAACTCGCTGCCGGCCGAGTCGCGTTTTGCGTGCGCGTTCGCACCGCTCGTGTAATCCAATCCCATCGCGACGATGTAACTGTCTTGTTCGATGGGATTTTCTTCCGCGACGGTGGTGTAACCGACGCCGGGAGCATTGGCCGACGGGTCGCCGCTTTGCACGACGAAATCCGGGACGATCCGGAACCACGGATTGTTGTCGTAGTACCCGCCTTGCGCGAGATTCATGAAGTTCTCGACGGTGAGCGGCGCCCACTCCGGAAAGAGCTCCAGGTAGATGTTGCCCTTCGTCGTGACGACGCGCATGCGCGGGTGCGGCCCGCGCTGCGGTCCCGTCAGATCCGCAACCGAAGACACCCCGAACTGCGGCACGCTCAAAACGTGCGCGGGATCGGGCGGCGAGAACTTGCCGCGCCGGCGCGCGCGCGCCTGTGCCGGCACATTCGCGAACGGATCCGCAGTGCGCGGCGGCAGATGCAATCCGTTAGCGAGTTTCGTCAAATGCTCGGTCATTTTACCGCCGTTCAAAACGGTAACGGATTCGAACGATTGCTCCTGAACGCGCCACGACGGATCGTTCGCGAGCGGCTTGAGCAGCGAAACCAGCGATTTGTCGCCGCGCCGTCCGAGCGCACGCACCGCTTCTATGCGAACGACGTCGTCTTTGTCGGCAAGTTCGTGCTTAAGTACCGTAACGCTGACCGACTTGGCGTACCCGCGATACAAACTCCACGCGATGTGTTCGCGCACGTTCGAATTATGTTCGCTGCCGTATGCGCGCTGTAGCGCATTTTGCGCTCTCGTTGCTTGCGCGCCGAGGCTAAACGACGCGAGCGTCGTCGCTGCGCGCGATCGCACGGTTGCATTCGCAGCATGCAAGAGACGCGTCACGCTGCTTGCAGCCCAGCGTTCTTGTGACGTGGCGAACACTTTCGCGCTCTCCAGACGGTCGGTCGCGTCCAATGCCGACACGAGCACGGGGTCCGTTTTATCATTAAGAGCGCGTAAAACGGGCGCGGCTGCCGCGGGTGTGGCGATAAGACCGAATCCGTAAACCGCAAGCGCACGCGTGCCTGCATCCGCGTCGCCTGTATGGGCGGCAAGCAGGGCCGCGCCGGCCGGCTGCTTCGTGCGGCCGATAGCTACTTCGGCGCGCTGTACGAGAGAGCGGTCGTGGACACGCAGATATGCGGCCAACCGCCCGTTTCCCAGCGAACGTTGTTGTTCGAGATGTACGATGCCGTTCAGGGCCAGCACGTAGCTGCTGCCGGCCAAAAGCGACGCGGCGATACTCTTAAGCAAATCTATACCAACTTTCGGGGCCGAACTTGCGTTCTAGTATATGGAGCATGAGATTGCCGTCCTTCTGGGGCGGCCCAAGAACAGAGGAAACAAAAAGTCAGTATGAACAACCAGAACGGCCCGGCGCCGAAAAAAGCCGGCGGAATGACGGTACGGGAAGCCGGCCAAAAAGGCGGCGAAACCGTGAAGAAAAAGTACGGCCCGGAGTTCTACGAGCAGATCGGCCGCAAGGGCGGTCAGGCCACGAAGAGCGCACACGGTCACGCTTTCTACGAACAGATCGGTAAGAAAGGCGGGAAGAAAGGCGGCGAGGCTACGCGCGACCGCTACGGCCCGAACTTCTACGAGCAGATCGGACAAAAAGGTGGCCAGAAAGTCAAACAACTCATCGAAGAAGGCAAGCGTGCCGCTGCTGCAGCCAAGCTCGAACAAGAGAAAAAAGCCAGTTAATCTGGCGCGCGTCTGTGCGGGAATGCTCGCGGCGGCTTCGGCCGCCGCGGCGTTCGCCTGCAACACGCGCCCCGCAAGCGCGATCGTTCTCCCGACGCCGCCCCCGCCTCCGCGCGTCGAACCGACGTCCACTCCGACGGGAACCCCGAACTCGACCGTTCTGCCGCTCAACTCGAGCCTCTTTTTCGTGTTGGACGACACCGTGAGTTCGCATACGAAACCCGGCACGATTGCGCGCGCCCATTTGCGCGATGCCATCGTCCTCGACGGGCATACCGTCGCGCCGGCCGGCTCGCCGGTGCAGATCGTCGTCACGCAAAGTTCCGCCGCCCAAGTCGGCAACGTCGACGGCACGGTGGAGATGTATTTTAAAGATCTCGAACTCGCCGGCGGACGGACCCTCGCGCTCGTCACGCCGAGAGCGCGAATCAACCCGCGCATGACGGCGGGACAAGAATCCACTCAAGAAGTGACCGACACCGTTGGCGATATCTTCGTGCCGGGTCACATGTTGTGGCATGCCCTGCGAAAAGGTTCTGACGTAACGCTGCGTCCGGGCACCGTTGTGCGAGCCCGCACCGCCGCGGTGCTGAGTATCGCTCACGGCGTTCTGGCGATCAACACGCCCCCGCCGTTCGCAACGGTTTCGGACACGCCGCATCCGTCATTCGAAGCGCTTCCGCTCGCGACGCCTCCGGGATTCGTTCCGAAGACGCCGAAGCCGAAGGCAACGGTGACGCCGGCACCCACGGCGACTCCGTAGCTTTTTCAATCCGGAGGACTCGATGAAACGTGCGCTCTTTGCGGCGGTCCTTTTGGCGTTTACCGCCCTCGCCGCCGCTCCGAAGTTGCCCGACAAACCGCTGGCATCCGAAGCTGCCTTCGTGAACGGACAGACCAAGATTCTGAACGCGAAATACAAGACGCCGGCCGACGCTGAGAAAGCCGGCTACTTCCGTTACACGAACGAAGATAATACCGGCGCCATCAGCTACGTCAACCTGCAGTGGGACAGTTCGAAAGACCCGCAAAACCCGCAGCCTTCGCAACTGTGGTACGACGTCAAAGGGCGTTTGATCGGCGCCGATTACTCGGTTCCGTACACCGACGCGAATGCCGGCGCTCCCCCGAAACTCTGGGGACTCAACCCGGGCCGCTGGGCAACGTTCAAACACGCACACGTGCATTACGTCCTGAAAGACGACAAAGGCACGATGGTGTACGGCAAGGCCGTTAGCGCGAAAGACTTCGTTGCCAACGGCGGCGATCTGAACAATCCGGCCGCGGCGCCGCTGGTCAAGATGAAAAAAGCCGACGACGCGGACGACGTGGTCAAAGTCTTCACCTTCCCGGCGCAGTACGACGTGGAGATCTGGGTCGTACCGAATCCGCTCGGCGCGTTTGCCGAAAAGAACCCGATGGTGAAGCCGTCTAAGAACGCGGAAACCGGTATGTAATCCGGTCAACGTGATAAAAGAGCCGCCGGCAGACGCCGGCGGCTCTTTTCTTTATTTCTGTTCCAAACAGTGCGTGGACGCTAAATCGATCGCGAGATTCGCCGCGGCATCCTCGGCTTGTGCGAGCACGTCACGCTGCCCATCGAAGCGCAGATAACTCTTGACGCTGCGCATCTCTTGCGGCATGCCCGCCTCCGCAAGTTCCTCTTGCGAGATGTCGAGATCCGCTGGCGGCCGGTAATCCATCATCGACTGAATGACGCCCGACAGATCCGTCGCGAGCTGATGCTGCTTGTTGTAAGCCAACTGCATCTTTTCGGCGACTTGGTGCAGCTGTGCCGCTTCAGCCTTATCCGTCGTCAGCGATTCACCGGTACGCAGCTGATTGATCTCGCGCTGCATGGCCGGCAGACTCTTCACAATCTCGCTCACGTACTTCATCAGCGCTACGCGCGTGTCGGAGTACCGGATCTGATAATCCGGGTGATGGAACATGTCGTCGAAGTTCATCAGCTGGACGTTGATGCGATCGAGATCGCGATCGTTTGCCAGCATCGGTCCCGCCGCGGCATTGTAGTGCTGGCCGAGCGAGTTGCAAAACGGCGTCGACTTTACGGTGACGATCGTTTTCAACGCTGGGGCCGGGCTTGGCGTGGAAGTCGCGGCGGCGAACGCGAGGAGGATGGAGATCATTCGAAGAGCCTCGCTTGGGGATTACTCGTTAGACCAATAATCCTTGAGGGCTTTGCCGCGTGACGGGTGGCGCAGTTTTCGCAGCGCTTTGGCCTCGATCTGACGGATGCGCTCGCGAGTGACGCCGAACTCCTGACCGACCTCTTCCAGCGTGCGCTGATGGCCGTCCTCGAGCCCGAAGCGAAGCACCAGCACCTTGCGCTCGCGCTCGGTGAGGTTTTGCAGTACGTCCTGCATCTTTTCTTTGAGCAGCATGACGGACGCGGCTTCGGCCGGGGCGACCGCTTCCTGATCTTCGATGAAGTCGCCCAAATGCGAATCTTCTTCTTCGCCGATCGGCGTTTCCAGCGAGATGGGCTCCTGGCTGATCTTGATGACTTCGCGCACCTTCTCGGGCGTGAGGCCCATTTCGGCGGCGATCTCTTCGACGGACGGGTCGCGGCCGAGCTCTTGCAGCAGCTGACGCGAGATCTTGATGAGACGGTTGATCGTCTCGACCATATGCACCGGGATACGAATCGTGCGGGCCTGGTCGGCCAGCGCGCGCGTGATCGCCTGGCGGATCCACCACGTCGCATACGTCGAAAACTTATAGCCTTTGCGATAGTCGAATTTTTCGACCGCGCGGATCAGGCCGAGATTGCCTTCTTGGATCAGGTCCAAAAACAGCATGCCGCGGCCGACGTACTTCTTCGCGATCGATACGACGAGACGCAGGTTGGCTTCCGTGAGTTGGCGCTTGGCCTCGTCGCCTTGACCGACCACGACCTGATTGGCCGTACCGTTGCGCGCGAGTTCGCGCTCCCCGGCCTCAATCTTCATGGCCAGATTCTTTTCGTCTTCCATGGACAGCAGCGGTACGCGGCCGATCTCTTTGAGATACATCCGGACCGGATCGTCCAATGCAAGGCCCGCGGCGACGGATTCTTCCGCTGCGCCTTCCTCGGCTTCTTTTTGCTCCTCTTCGGCTTCTTCGACAACGTCGATGCCGGCGGCGTTCATCTCCGTCATGAGGTCTTCGAAGATCTCCGCTTCGTTCAGATCTTCGCGCGTCTCGGCGAGACGGCCGACCTCGACGTTCATCTCGTCGAGCGTGATGGAACCGCGCTTCTTACCGCGCTCCAGCAGACGTTTCTTTAATTCTTCTACCGATACCGGCGCCGGTTCGGCTGTAGCCGTGGAGCCGTTTGCGGACGGACTTTTTTTACGTGCCATATATTTTTCTCTGTCACCTCCCTTCGGGTTTGAAAGGCGTTACGCTCTCGCTCCACGCCCCCCGCTTTGCGGGGCCCCCATCGATCTCAAATGCGCCTCGATGAACTGCCTAGATGATAGCTCCCCGAG
>DASSRQ010000292.1:0-4439 GCA_035701665.1 Vulcanimicrobiaceae bacterium | reverse complement strand
GCACGATCGGCACGTCGAAGCCTTTTGCAAGGTCGGAGGCATATCGCGTGGAGCGGCTGTCGCGCGGATCGGTCGTGAAACCGACCTGGTTGTTCGCAATGATGTGAATCGTGCCGCCGGTTTGATATCCGGGCAGCGACTGAAGGTTGAAGACTTCCGAGACGATGCCTTGACCCGGGAATGCGGCATCGCCATGAATGAGAATCGGCGCGGCCTTGCGCACGTCGTGCAGCGGCACCGGCTGCGAATGATCCGTCTGCAGCGCTCGCGTTGCGCCTTCGACGACCGGATCGACCGCTTCTAAATGGCTCGGATTGTTTGCGAGCGTGACGGTTACCGTTCCGTTCGGCGCATGGTACTGACCGGTTGCGCCGTGGTGGTATTTCACATCGCCCGTAACGTCGTCTTTGCCGACTTCGCCGCGCTGATTTGCCGCTTCGAACTCCGCAAGAATCTCTTCGTACGGCATGTTGACGACGTGCGCGATGGTCGCTAAACGCCCGCGATGCGCCATGCCGAGTACGGCGTTCGTCGTACCTTCGCGCGCGAACATGTCGACCATCTCTTGCAGCATCGGAACGACGACGTCGAGGCCTTCACCCGAGAACGTCTTTTGTCCGAGGAACGTCTTGCGCAGATAACGCTCGAACGATTCGACTTGCGTCAAGCGCCGCAGCAGCTCGATCTTGCTTTCGTTCGAAAGATCGACTTTGTGCTTGCCCGACTCGATCACGTCTCGCAGCCATTCGCGCTGCTCGGTATTCGAGATATGTTCGACTTCGTACGCAATCGTCGAGGCATACGTATCGCGCAGACGCGGCAGCACGTCCGCCAGTGTATTGCCCGGAACTTTTACGCGCAGCACCGATGCGGGAATTGCCGACTGCAATGCCGGCGTGAGCCCCCAATTCGCAGGCTCCAACGACGGATCGCCGATGGGCGTTGCACCGAGCGGATCGAGCGTTGCGGCAAGATGTCCGTGCGTGCGGTACGCTGCAACGACGGCCATACCGGCGGCGACGGCGCGCAGCATGTCGTCCGACACGGGAACCGTGGCCCCGTCGGTTTTCACGGCGGGCGCTGCCGCTTGCGCAGCTTGCTGCGGTGCAGGCGCCGTGAACTGAAGTCCGAGTGACGAGAACAGCGATTCGTAGAACCCGTCTTTGCCGTGCAGCAGTTCGTCGACGCGTTTGAGGTATTCGCCCGACTGCGCGCCTTGAATGACGCGGTGATCGTACGTCGACGTCATCTGCATCACTTTGCTGACGCCGAGCTGTTTGAGCGCAGCATCGTTTGCGCCGGCAAATCCGGGCGGATAGCCGATCGCGCCGGCCGCGATGATCGCGCCTTGTCCGGCCATCAAGCGCGGAACCGATGCCGAAGTGCCGATGCCGCCGGGATTGGTAAGCGTGAACGATGCGCCCTGCAGATCGTCTGCGCCGAGTTTATTGTCGCGCGCTTTGGCGACGAGCTCCTCGTACTGCGCGCGAAACTGCTTGAAGTCCATGCTTCCGGCATTTTTGATCACCGGAACGATCAGGAAGCGCGAACCGTCTTTGCGCTGCGAATCGACGGCAAGTCCTAAATGCACGCCGGGCTCGACGCGAACCGGTTTGCCGCCGTCGCGCCGGAAATGCGCGGTGATAAACGGCAGTTCGTTTGCGGCGCGCACGAGCGCATACGCGATGATGTGCGTGAACGAGATCTTTTCGGAACGGCCCGCCGCCGCGATCGCGCTGTTGAGCGCTTTCCGCCGCGCGTCCATCGTATCGACCGCCAGCGTGCGGAAACTGGTCGCGGTCGGAATCGTTAGGCTCTGCTCCATGTAGCCCGCAAGCGCAGCCGCGGGGCCTTTTAACGGAACGACGTTGGCACCGGCGGTAAGCGGCGGAAGCTGCACATCCGGGGCGCCGGCCTTCGCCGCACCGTCGGTTTTCGGAAGCGAGGACGCCTGCGCCACCACATCGCTGCGCAGAATCATGCCGTTCGGGCCGGAGCCGCGAACCGCGCCGATATCGACGCGCAGCTTGCGCGCGATCCGCTGCGCCTGATGCGTGGACTCTCCGCCCTTCGACACGCCCGCTTGCGGGCTGCTCAGAACTCCGGCGCCTGTCGACGTCTGCGCCGGCGAACCGTTGGCAGCGAGGGCCGGTTTTGCAGCGCCGTTCGCGGGCGCCGCGGCAGCGGCGTTAGCATCGATCTCCGCCAGCGGCGCGCCGACAGCGATCGTAGCGCCTTCGGCGGCAAGGATCTTCACGATGACGCCCGACGCGGTCGCCGGCACCTCGACGTCCACCTTATCGGTGGTGACGTTCACGATCGGGTCGCCTTCGCTGACGGCGTCGCCTTCCTTACGCTGCCACTCGACGATGGAGCCTTCGGTCACGGACTCGCCCATCTCGGGCAGCGTTACGGTGACGATCTTCGGCTCTTTCGGAGCGGCAGGCGCGGCGGGCGCATCGGCGGCGCTCTGCTTGGGCGCTTCGCCGGATGAAGGCGCTGCTGCGGTGTCGATCTCGGCGAGCAGGGCACCGACCGCGACGGTGTCGCCTTCGTTCACGGCAATACTTTTAAGGACGCCGCTTGCCGTTGCCGGCACCTCGACGTCGACCTTATCCGTGGTTACCTCGACCAGCGGCTCGCCTTCGGACACGTAGTCGCCGGGCTTCTTGCGCCACTCCACGATGGAGCCTTCCGTGACGGATTCACCCATCTCGGGGAGCGTAATTTTTACGAGCGTTTCAGGCACCGGGACTCCTTTTACAACCCAAAGGCTCTCCCATTGTAACCGAGCGTGATATGTGCCCGCCAATGCCGATTATTGGCAAGATTTATGCTCTCGAAGGCATGAATAAAGGCCCATGGACCTGCAGCAGCTCGAGTACTTCCGGACCGTTGCCCGGACCCAGCACGTCACCCAGGCCGCCGAAGAACTGCGTATGACCCAGCCGGCGCTGAGCCGTGCCATTGCGCGGCTCGAGCGGGAGATCGGGGTGACGCTCTTCGATCACCACGGACGATCCGTCCGATTGAACCGGTACGGCGCCGCGTTTTTGCGTCACGTCGAACGCGCGCTCGCGACGATGGAAGAAGGCCGGCGTGAAGTCACCGACATGGCCGACCGCGATGCCGGCGTCATCGCCTTCGGATTCGCGCATGCAATGGGCGCGGGCGTCGTCCCCGATTTGATCGCGCGGTTCCGCATGCGTCACCCGCGCGCGCGCTTTCAGCTGTTTCAAAACGCTTCGCACATCATTCTCGACGAACTCGAAGCGGGCGAAGTCGATCTCGCGCTCGTCTCGCCGCTGCCGAAAACCGGCGAGCGGATCGAATCCAAGGTGCTCGCAAGCGAGGAGCTGTTTTTAGCCGTTCCGCACGATCACCGGTTCGCGCAGCGTAAGAGCGTGAAACTCTCGCAGCTCGCCGACGAGACGTTCGTGTGTTTGCGCGAAGGGTATGCGCTGCGATCGCTTACCGACGAATTTTGCGCGCAGGCCGGATTCAAACCGGCGATCGCTTTCGAAGGCGAAGAGATCGCAACACTGCGCGGCCTCGTTGCGGTGGGGCTGGGCGTCTCGATCATTCCGGCGGTTACCTCACCGAACGAAAGTTCGCCGCCGCTCCTGCGGATCACCGAACCCGTGTGCTCGCGCAGCGTCGGATTGCTTTGGGAGAAACAACGCTTCATGCCGCAGCTCGCGGACGAGTTCCGCAAGCATATCGTGCAGACGTACCGCGGTTAACCGATGCGGAACACGCGCGCCAAGCCGAGCGACGAGAGCGCGATCGTCGCCCACAGCAGCAAGCCGAGCAGCAGCGGACGAAAACCCGCCGCACGCATCGCCTTGGCATCAACGGACAATCCGACACCGGCGAGTGCGAAAATAATCAGGATCAGCGCAATCTGCGAGATCGCGGCGTGCGCGCTTTCGGGAAGCGGCAGTATTGAGTTCACGGCGACGGCCAATACGAACCACAAAATAAACCACGGAACGATAGAACGCCACGGCACCGTCTTCTCGCCGGCGCGGTGCGACCAAACGCGTTTGCCCGCATAGAACAGTACGAGCGGCACGATCAGCAGCGTGCGCGTGAGCTTCACGATAACCGCGTAGTTGCCCGCAGCGCGATCGTACGAGAAGCCCGCAGCGACAACGGACGACGTATCGTTCACTGCCGTGCCGGCCCACAGGCCGAACGCGTGCGGCGAAAGCGCAAGCGCGTGTCCGATCCACGGGAAGATCAACACGGCCACGATGTTGAACGCGAACACGGTCGAGATGGCGTATGCGAGATCGTTTTCGTCAACGTCGATCACGCTCGCCAGCGCGGCGATCGCGGACCCCCCGCAGATCGTCGTACCGACGCCGAGCAGCCTGCGCAAATCCCGATCTGTTGCGAGCATCTTGCCGAACACGTACGCCGCCGCAAGCGTGATG
>DASSRQ010000291.1:0-7278 GCA_035701665.1 Vulcanimicrobiaceae bacterium | reverse complement strand
GAACGCGTTACCGCCCTCGGTTCGCCGCCGCCCTGGCACGCCGTAGTCGTACAACCGCCGGTAGCCGTTTCGACAGCGTGGGCGTACGCGCGTCTCGACGAAACCGAACGACCGAGCCGATCGCGCAACGCGTCCGTCACCTTGCAGCTGGGAGAAGCCCTACAGCGCCGCGAGTTCGATACGGTGGTCGAGTTGATGCAAAACGATTTCCACGACGTTATCGCGGGCGAACACGAGGAGATTCGCACCGCGCTCGATGCGTTGACGCGCGCCGGCGCGCCGCGAGCGATGCTGACCGGCTCGGGCTCCTGCGTGTTTTCGCTCGCGCGCGACGAACAGCAGCGCATGCAGATCGCGCAAAACCTTGAACTGCCGGAAGGATACACCGCGTACGAATGCTCGTTCTTTGACGGTCACGCATGGCGCAGCGCGGCATAATCGGCGTAACGGCGGTCGTGCTCGCCGGCGGGCCGCCGGACGCGCTTTCCGAAAAGACACCGGGCGCACCGAATAAAGCATTCGTACCGATCGGCGGCGTCGCGCTGGTCGAACGAACGCTGCGCGCCCTGCGCGGCGCATCGGCAATCTCGCGCATTATCGTCGTGGCACCGGAACGCGTGCACGGCCATCCGGCGCTCGCGCTTGCGGACGAACGGCGGCCCGACGGCGTGCACATCCGCGACAGTCTGGCGAACGGCTTGGAAGGTCTCGGCCTAAACGAAGAGGTGCTGATCAGTACGTCGGATCTTCCGGTATTGACGCCGGCGTCCGTCGACGACTACATCATGCGCGCGCACGAAACCCATGCCGACATTACGTACGGCTGCATCGAACGCAGCGTGCACATGGCGAAATATCCCGACGTACCCCATACGTGGGCGCATCTGCGAAGTGGTTCGTACTGCGGAACGGGATTCGTCACCCTTCGTCCGCGCGTCTGGCCTTCGCTGGAACGCTTTATCGAACGTCTCGGGAAGGCGCGTAAAAACCCGGTAGCGCTGGCGCGCATCTTCGGTTTCCGCACATCGGTGCGCTATGTCACGCGCACGCTCGAGATAAAACACGCGGAGGCGCGCGCTTCATACGTTATCGGAGCACGCGTTCGTGCAGTCGTTTCACCGTATCCGGAGATCGGCGTCAACGTGGACCGCGTCTCCGATATCGCGCTTGCGGAGAAACTCGTCTAACTGTTGGCCGGAGACTCCCAGCGCCGGAAGAGCGACGCGTCGATACCGAATTGATCGAGCGCCTTTCCGACTGTGTGATTGATGATGTCGTCGACGCTTTGCGGCTTGGCGTACATGGCCGGCATCGGCGGCAGAATCGTTGCGCCGATCTCCGCGAGCTGCGTCAGCGTGCGCAGGTGACCGAGATGCAGCGGCGTTTCGCGGACGACCAGAACCACTTTCCGCCGTTCTTTTAAACAGACGTCGGCCGCGCGCACGAGCAGGTTCGAGTTCAGCGAGTACGCGATCGCAGCGGCGCTCTTGATCGAACACGGGATAACGAGCATTCCGTCGGTTACGAACGATCCGCTGGATACCGACGCCGCCAGATCGTCGTCGCGGTGCACGGCCGAAGCGAGCGTTTCGAAATCGCGTACGCTCAAGTTGGTCTCCAGCTCGATCGTGCGGCGCGCCTGCGAACTCATGACCAGGTGCGTCTCCACCCCCGCCTGCGCGAGCGCTTCGAGCGCGCGGTATCCGTAAATACTTCCGCTGGCCCCGCTGATGCCGACAATAATCCGCCGCATGCTTGGCCCTTACACACCGGCGGGAGGGTCGCCTTCGGGCCGACGGAAACTTTGGGTCGTGCAATCCGCGGAGCGTTCGGCTTTTCTCGCAGCAGCCTCGTCGTATAGCCGCACCCGTGACGAGCGTTTTGCGGTGCGAATGCTTCGTTCGCCGTTTTCCGGCGTACCATCCGAGATCGCGGCTGCCTACGCGGCACTAGCGCAGCGCGAAGGTGCACTCGAATCGCTGCTGGCCCGCGAAAAACTCGCCGCCGCGTACGCGCGCGATGCCGTCCTGCAGTTCTCCGGCGCTTTGCGCGCACTCGCCGGCGGCAGCACGCCTGAGGAAGTGTTTGCGCTGCTTGCCGCAGACGCGCCGGCGGATGGGGAGCCGCGAGCGGAGACGTTCGTTCTCGCGAAGCGCAACCAGGCCGAAACCGGCACGCCGGTCGTCGCGCAAAACGCGCGCTTCAGCGCATCGCAACTCAACACGTACGTCGAATGTGCGCGCAAATGGTATTACCGCTACGTCTGCGCGGCGGTTGAAGATAAAGGTTCGTCGGCATCATTTTACGGCACGGCATTTCACGCCGCGCTCGAAGATTTTCACGGCGTTTATCCGCAGCCCGGCTTAGCCGATCCCGGCGAACTGCAGCGCAAGGCCGAAGGTTATATCAACGCTGCATTCGATCGCCATCGCGCTTTCTTCGATACGCCGGTCGAATACGAACTGCAGCTGCGCCGCGCACGCCGGACCGGACGCCGTTACGTGGAATGGCTGGTGGCGCAGGCAAAGCGCGCGCCGTTCACCGTGGTCGGATGCGAATTACCCGCGGAACTGCAGCTCGACGGATACGATTTCATCGGCTACATCGATCGCTTGGATCGCGACGACCGCACCGGAAGCGTGGCCGTCATGGACTACAAGACCGGTTCGATCGCAACGAGCGCGGCCGAGTACCGCGAAAAAGTGCGGTCGTTCCGCGACTTTCAATTACCGTTTTATTATTGGGCGCGAACCATGCAAGGCGATCGCGTCTCGCGCCTGGCCCTGATTCCGCTTAAGGACGCGCTGCTGGACGTGCGCCCGATCGAGCTCGAGGTTGTCCCCGTACCGGCAGACATCGCTCGAAATGCCAGCACGACAGGCGTCATTCCGATCGCCGAGTTGGAACGGGCGCGAGCGCGCATGGTCGACTTGTGCCGCGAGTTGACGTCCGGATCGACAACGTCGTTCGCTGTCGCAACCGATCCGGATGCATGCACGTATTGTTCGTACACGCTTGCGTGCGCCAACCGTCCGCATCCCGTCGAACAGCACTTCGCCCGGTGAGCGTCTTCATTACCGGGCCTGCGGGCTCCGGAAAAACGAGCGAACTGCTGCGGCGTGCACGGGAAGCCGCCGCAAACGGACCTATCGCGCTCATCACGACCGCGCCTTGGAATGTCGAACGTCTGCGCGCGGCGTTGAACGCGCCGGGCGCGCGCGTCTGCGCGTTGCAGGACCTCGCACTCGATCTGATTGCCGGCGCCGAGATCGTCGACGACGTTCGCGCGGCCGAACTCTTCGAAGAGTCGGCGCAGCCGCTGTTTTCGCTCTCGTGGGTCGAGTTTTTAGAGACGGATCTCGACTTCGAGATTCCGGGGCTGCGCGCGCCGCAGCGTTTTGCGGAAGCGGCGTTCCGGCTTTTCCGTAAACTGCGCGACGCGCTGATCACGCCCGAAGCGTTTTTGGAAAGCGCGCTGCGCGGCGCTACCCAGTTTTATGCAAAGCCGCCGAACCTGGCGGGCGCGGACCTGCTGCATTACACCAAAGATACCTACCGCGACTCGCTCGACGCCGATGCGGCAGAACTCAACCGCCAATACAAGCACGAGATCGATCTAGCCCGCATCCTTTCGCGTTTGTACCGCGCCTATCTCGACCATCCCGTACGCGCCGGCTGCTTGACCGCGCGCGACGCTGTCGCATACGCACTGGAACGGCTGGCCAAAGACGACGCGCCCGCGCGCGAACTGCGCGCGTCGTTGCCGCTCGCCTTCGTGGACGACGCGCAAGAGATGACGGTCGGCGAAGTCACGTTTCTGCAAGCGGTTTACGGCGAGAAGCTCGACGGCGTAACGCTTACGTACGATCGCGATTCGGTGACGTCCGCGTTCCGCGGCGCGCGGCCCGACCGCGTCTTCGCCATCGAAGGCGAGCGCGTAGCATTAGAGACACAGCATCGCAGCCCGTACGCAATCGAAGTTGCCGCGCGGCATCTGCTTGCAGTGCCGGGGGCGCCGCCGCTTAGCGGCGACGTTCGCGTGGGCCTGCAGCTCTTTCGCGCGACCACGCAGGCGGCAGAGGCGCAGTTTGCCGCCGATTATGTCGTCGATCTCCTTCAGGGCGGTGTACCGCAGGACGAGATCGCGCTGATATTCCGCAACGTCGACAGCGTGCACGTCTACCGCGACGCGCTGCTGGCGCGCAACGTGCCCGTGCAAGTTTGCGGCGACGTCAATCTCTTCGGCGACGCCGCAGCGCAAGACGCGCTTGCGGTGCTTTGGACCGTTTACGATCCGTACCGCCACGATTATCTGCTGCGCGTGCTGCAAGGGGGCGTGCTCAATCTGTCGGATGCGACGGTCCAAACGCTCTGCAGCGAACCTCGCGACACGCAGACGGTGCTGTTCAACGACGTTCCCGGTGCGGAGGAAACGCGATCCGGACGTTGGGATGCCAAGCGCGACGTGCGTTTAGGTCTGAACGTTTTGCGCGGGGATCGGGATAGCGATCTTCCGTCCGTTGCGCGCGAGCGGCTCGAACGGTTCCGCGCGATTCGCGAACAGTGGCTGGCCTATCTGCGAAACGCGCCGCTGGATGCGGCCGTCCGCCGCATCTGGCGCGAAGGATTGGCCGCGGACCAACCGGCAGTCCGTGCCGCGTATCAGCAGCAAACGCTCGAGCGGATAGAGCGCCGGGTATGCGAGTTTGCGCAGCGTCATCCCGACGCATCGCTCGGCGAATTCTTGGAGTACGCGGAAGGCCGCATGCACAGTTCGTTCGAGGGCAGCGAGTTTCAAGAGCGATCCGGCTCCGTGCGCATGCTCTCGATCGATGCTGCGCGCGGGCGCACGTTCGACTACGTGCTTCTTCCGAACGTGCGCGCCGGTTCGTTTCCGCGCTGGTACGTTCCGGATTCGTTTCTCTACAGTCCCAGCCTGGGCATGATTGCCAAAGAGAACGTCGGTGAGGCGGCGTCTTCGCGTACTGCGAAGTTCACCTATTACATGTGGCGCACCAAGGCTCGCGAGGCGTACAACCAAGAGGAACGGCGCGCCTTCGTGTATGCGCTTCGGCGCGCGCGCGTTTCAGCCGTCGTCACGGCAAGCGGCCGCGCAACGCGCGGCGTTTCCGCGCCGGAGTTTCTCGCCGAGCTGCAAGCGGCGCGGCTGCCGGGCGTGCAAGATCTCTCGGACCGCTGGCGCCCGGCAAAAACGCTGTACAACGCATGACGCCGCAGTTGGTTCCAATACCGTTCAACCGCTATGCGCAAACGGTGCTGCCGCATACGCACGAACTGTGGGGACACTCGCAAACCCTGGACGAGTATGTCGAACGCAACAAGCGGCTCGCGCAGTCGCCGTACGGAAAGAAGCATTACACGTTATTTGCGCTGGAAGACGGCGGCAACGTGCTCGCCTCGTTCAAACGATACGAACGCGATGCACGGATAGGGTCCGAACGTCTGCGCGCTATCGGGATCGGCGCAGTGTTCACTCCGGAAGCCTCACGCGGAAACGGCAACGCAACGGCCATGCTCGCGATGGCCCTGGATGCCGCACGCGCGCAAGGCTTCGACTTTGCGTTCCTGTATTCGGACATCCATCCGCAATTTTACCGGCAGCTCGGATTCCTCGAATTGCCCTCGCGAGCGATCTCGGTTCGCGCAGACGGATTCACTGCGGCGCGCGTCCGCGTCGAGCCGGTGACGACGCGCGATTGGACCGCGCTTCGCGAAACCTTCGACGCAATGGAACGCGAGCGCCCATTCGCATTTTCGCGCTCGCCGCTTTTTTGGAGTTTGGTGCGCCTGCGCGCCGAAAACGGCGACAACTTCGTCGTACGTGAGGGAAAATCGATTGCGGCGTATCTGCTGGGACGGCGCGAGCCGCGGCACGACGCGTACGTCGTCGACGAGCTCGCGTACGCTGACGATGCTTACAAGCCGTTCGCCGAAGCATTGCTGCGCAGCGCGGCCGGCGATCTGCGCCGCATCACCGGATGGCTGCCGCCGCTGCCCGCTCGCAAACTGCTTCCGCGCGGTTCGGTGCGGGCGCGCACGCAAGCAATGCTGATGGCGGCGCCGCTTTCAAAGGCCGGAAAGCGGTACGTCGATGCGGCCGCAGAGCGATCGCCGGGCGATCCGGTGTGGATCGCCGATCACGTTTGACGGTAGTTCCGCTCGCCGGTTTCGGGATCGTAGTCGACTTCGACGGTTTGGCCGGTACCGGGATCGATGAACTTTTCGCCGGTAGGCTGCCACGACGGCGGTTGCGGCGCTGCGGTTCGCTGTCCGCGATAGCGCCCTTCGAACAGCAAACTCAGGACGACCAAACTTCCGAACACCAATAAGCCCCAGCCTGCGTGCGGCGGGACGACGACCAGCACCAGACCCGCTAGGAGCAGGCAGATGCCGATGACGGCGACGGCCGCGCGAAGCACGTTACACCGCCTCCAGCGTTACCGCCGTGCCGTATGCGACGATCTCGCTCATGGTTTGTCCCATCTCCGACGAGTCGAAGCGCATCATGATGACCGCGTCGGCGCCCATCGTCTGCGCGTTCTGCACCATTCGGTCGACGGCGTGGCGGCGCGCCTCTTCGAGCAGCTGCGTGTATTCGGTAATCTCGCCTCCGACGATCGAACGAAGGCCGGCAGCGATATTTCCGGCGAGTCCGCGGCTGCGAACGACGACGCCGAACGTTTGTCCGAGCGTCTGTTTTACGCGGTGGCCTGCAACGTTTTCCGTGGTAGCAACGATCATTGAGCGGTCTCCTTCGGCGGTTGACTACCCGCGAAAAGGCTCTGTTGTTTCGGAGCCCCGGCGACCAGGGACGCGACGCGCGTTCCCAACAGCCGGATCGGCGCGCGTTCGAGCTCGGCGCGGCGCAAACAATGCACGGCCGCGGCGTAGATACGCCGCGCGTCGGCCGTCGGTTCGGCCAGATTCGTTTGCCGCACGACGATTTTGAAGTCGGCGCGTTTGACTTTAATGCCGATGGTGCAGGCGCTCAGGTTTTCGCGCTCGAGTTTCTGCGCGAGTTCGGCGGCCTGCTCGCGAAGCAGTTGGATAAGGCGCTGTTCGTCGCGCACGTCGTATTCGAACGTTTCTTCCGTCGAGATCGATTTCGTTTCGCGATCCGGCTCGACGGCCCGGCGGTCGATCCCGCGCGCAAGGTCGCGCACTTCGATGCCCCACGAACCGAAGATTGCCCGGACACGCTCGTCGGAAAGCGCGGCGACGTCGCCAATCGTCTCGATGCCGCGTTCGCGCAACCGC